>NZ_SGTY01000001.1:0-326336 GCF_005435095.1 Halorubrum sp. CGM5_25_10-8B
GGCGTCGACTGCGGGCTCGCCTGCGAACACGTTCAGCGGCGGGAGACCGGACGGGTCGCGGTCTCCCTCCCCGCCCTCCCCGTGCGCCTCACCGGCAAGCTCCGCGACGCTCGGCTCGACGAGCGCCGGGGCGGCCTCCCGGTACGCCTCGACGACCGCGCGGAGCAGTCGTGGTCCGGGGTCGACAAGGATCGGGTCGGAGAGCGCGCCCAGCGGGAGCGTATCCGGGGTCGAGGGGAGCGCGGGTCCGGTCGCCATCGACCCGTCCTACGGGCGCGACGGATTAAGGGTGCGGGGCGCGACAAGCGCACGGGACGCGCACGGAACTGCGGGATCGTGACGTGCCGGCTCGCGCGCCTTTTTCACCCGGCGGCCGGAACGCGAACGCGTGCCACCGCTCGACCTGTCGATCGGGCTCGGAACGTCCGGGCTCGACGACCCCGAGACCTGTACCGACACCGTCGCCGCGGCGCTGGACGCCGGCTACCGTCACGTCGACACCGCGCAGATGTACGACAACGAGGCGGCGGTCGGCGAGGGGATCGCCGCGAGCGACGTCGATCGCGACGACGTGGTCGTCGCGACGAAGGTCCACCCCGAGAACCTCGCGCCCGACGACGTCCGCGAGACGGCGCGGGCGAGCCTGGATCGGCTCGGCCTCGACCGCGTCGACCTCCTGTACGTCCACTGGCCGATCCGAGCGTACGACGCGGAGACCACGCTGCCCGCGTTCGACGAACTCCGCGATGAGGGGGTGACCGACCACGTCGGCGTCTCGAACTTCACGCCCGATCTGCTGCGCGAGGCCCGCGAGATCCTCGACGCGCCGATCGCGGCCCACCAAGTCGAGTGTCACCCGCGGTTCCGGCAGCCGGAACTGCGCGCCCTCGCCGACGAGTTCGACCACCGGCTCGTGGGCTACTCCCCGCTCGGCCGCGGGGAGATCCTCGACGATCCGGCGATCCTCGAAATCGCCGAGCGAAACGACCTCTCGCCGGCGGTCGTCGCGCTCGCGTGGGCGCTCGATCGCGGTATCGTGCCGATCCCGAAGGGGCGAGGCGACCACCTGCGGGAGAACCTGCGCGCAGTCGACGTCGACCTGCCCGACGAGGACCTCGATGAGATCGATGCGCTCGATCCGGGGGAACGTCAGATCGACCCCGACGACGCGGCGTGGAACCGCTGACGGGGCGGCCGGCTGACACCGCGATCAGACCGCGTCGAGCCGCGCCCGCAGCTCGGCGTCCGCCCGATCGACCAAGGCATCGAGGGGCTCGTCGAGGTACGGTACCCACTGATCGATAAATCCCGAGCGTCCGAGCATTCTGACGACCTCGTAGACGGGGCGCCGCCGTTCGAACCCCTCGGGAAGCCCCCCGGCGCGCTCGCGGTATCCCTCGCGGAGGGCCGCGGCGAACCGTTCCGAGCCGGTCGAGTCGAACCCGTTGAGCAGCTGGTCCTCCGCGCGCACCAGGTCCCGAGCCGGGTCGCCGACGTGGGACAGCTCCCAGTCGATCGCCGCGACGCCCGGGCCGTCGGTAGCGTCCGCCCCGTCCCCTTCGGCCGTCACGAAGAGGTTCGGCTTCGTGATGTCGCCGTGGAGCAGCGCCGCCGGCGCGCCGTCGAGCAGGTCCCGGTTCGCGCGCACGCAGTCGACGACGGCGTCGTAGTGGTCGGCGAGCCGCTCCGAGGTGCCGATCTCGCGCGTCCGCTCGACCGTCGCGAGCAGCACGTCCGTCCACGGCGCGAACTCGATCGCGAGTCCGGTCTGCGCGTCGGGTCCCGCGGTCGCCGCTCCTTCCGCCGCGCTCCCGCGCTCCGTCCCCGCGCCGACGATCTCCCCGTGGCTCGCGAACCGGTCGGCGTGGAGCGCGGCGAGCGCGCCCCCGACGCGGCGGAGCAGTCGCTCGCGCTCGTCGTCGCTCGCGGCCTCGTAGGCCTCCAGCAGCCCGCGGCCGGGGGCCGGCGCCGTCGCGAGGTACGCCGGGTCCCCGTCCGGATCGGCCGCCAGCACCTCGGGGACCGGGAGGAGGCCGTGCGCTCCGACGTATCGGAGCACGGCGCGCTCCCGGGTGAGCCGGTGGCTCTCGTCGGCGAGCGCGATCTTGAGGAACGCCCGTCCGCCGTCGGCGAAGGCGACGCCGACCGTCTCGTTGGCGCCGTTCCACGAGGGGCCGACGCCGGTCAGCCGGTCGACCTCGCGGTCAGGAAACGCCGCGGCGAGCGCGCGGTCGATCGGTTCCGATCCGGGCCCGTCCATGCGTGCTCGTCCGAGTCGGCCGATGTTAAGATTGTTGTCAGGGCTGGTCTAAAGCGAGCAAGAACCACGGTAGCACGCTTCAGAACTCCGAAACGAGATAATTACCAACAACCTCATACGTGTTGGCGAATCAGACTAATCTAGTGAACGACGGGTCATCCGAGGGGCGTATCGCGTTCGAGGTCGACGGGACGACGCTCACCGTCCGAGACGTGATCGAGGGCGAGGAGCTGCGGCTCGGCGTCGACCGCGAGCCGGATCTCCGCCCGGCGCTGCCCGCGCTGTTCCCCTCTCCGGTGGACCGCGCGGTCAGCTTCGAAGCGGAATCGCTGGTGCTACTCGACTACGCGTCGATCGTCTTCCGGGACGTTAACGGTGACCATGTCGCCAGACACAACGATTCGATAGAGCTCGAACGCGGCTCGTACTGTATCGAAGTGAACGGGGTGACGAAGGTACTCATCCGCGTGACGGACGTTGAGGTCTCGGCGACCAGTGGCGGAGGTCCCGACCCGGTTACTATCTCGTTCGACCGCCCCCGGACCGTCTCGGTCGGTGCGCGCTCGTTCCACACGCGCCCCGAGGCGACGATCACCGTCCCCGACGACCCGGCAGCGCTGACCGAGGCCGTGTCGCTGCTCGGGTCGTCAGTCAAAGAATTCACCCCGGAGCGGTCGTGGCCGACGTTGCGCGGCTATCCGCCTCGGATCGAGCCCGGCGACTCCCTCGACGTCCCGAGCCCGCTGTCGGTACCCGACACGGGCGTCGAGGTCGTCGTCCGACCGACGTACGCCGACGTGTACCGCCTCTCGACGCTGTCGTACTACCTCGGGGCTCGAATGGTGACGGGCGACGCCCCGGCGATCCGACTGGACACGGGGTACGAGGAACGGCTCCCGACGGAGGGGGAAGCCCTCGGGGAACGGGTCACGGAACTGTTCCGAACGTGGTTCTTCCTCGACACGCTCGCGCGGACGGAGGGGTACGTCCCGTCGGACCGGTACGAGTACGACGCGGTCGGTCCCGATCTCCCGTTTTACCCTCCGAACCTCGCCGACCGATCCATGAGCGAGCGGCTGATGGAGTACCTAGAGGTCGATCCCGAGACGGTCGAACCTCATCTGCCGGCGTGGCCGACCGAGGCCGTCCTCCGGCCGGTTCCCGCGTCCGCGGAACTGCTGCCGCACCTCGCTCACGTCCTCGCGCCGGTCCGCGTCCGGGGCGACGCCGGTTCCTCCGCGTCGGACGCGCCAGTGGGGATTGCGACATCGCCTCAGGCGTCAGCGGATCTGTCCGCCTTTGGCCCTTCGAACACCTCATCGGGACCGGGAAAGACGGCTCCCTCTCGTTCGAGTCGGGTTCCGTCTCCGGACGCGGACCCGATTCCTGCGGGCGCATCCGTGATATCCCCCGACGCGTACGAGAACCGACTTCGGAGACAGATCCCAGAGCGCGGCACCCTCTCGGTCGTGTTCCTCTTCGAGGACGAGGAACGCGCCCGATCCCTTCGGGGGTCGATGGTCGAACCTGCGGAACTCGATGGTATCGGGTCGTTGGACGTGATCGGTTCGCCGTCTCGCGACGCGGTCGTCGAGACGCTGTCCGACCCCGAACTCGACATCGTACTCTGCGGGGCTTCGGTAACCGCCGGCGCCGTGGGACCCGACGGTTCCCTTCCTCTCGACGGGAGGACCGAGGCACCGAAACTGACCGTGTTCGAAGGCACGAGGGACACCGCCGCCGGCATCGACGCCGTCGAGCGCGGCGGGTCGAGCGCGATTCACCTCAGCGACGTCGTGTCCCCGGAGCGGCTCCGGACCATGATCGGCTTGATCGCGGCCGGATCCCCGCTCAGAGTGGCGACTCGACTGAGTCTCCGCGACGGACCTGTGACCGCTCGACACGTCGGTGACCCGGGGACCGCGATCGCCGTCGACCGCGGACTTACGACCCAGCTGTATTCCTGCCGATCACAGACGAACGACACCTATCGCGTGGGCTGTTGGTCGTTCCTCTCGACCGAAGTGTTGATCGGGAGCGAGTACCGGTTCACCGGGGTTTTCAGCGACCGGAAATCGATCCTGAACGGAACGGGCGTGAAGGCCGGGATCACTGACGCTTCGGGGATTCTCGATATCCACAGCGACAAGTCACCCGTCCTCGAGTTCTCGGACGAACTCGTCCTCTGGAGCGACGATCTCTCCGCGGATGAGATCGCAGCGATGGCCCGAAGCCGACGGTCAGACGTCAGCTCAACCGAAGCCGCGTGCGAAGCGGGTAGAGAGGAGTGAATGGCCGCACTCTCGGGACCTCGTTTCCGTCGACATCTTTTATTCTCCGGACGACGAACCGCCGCGTATGCCCCAGATACACCTCGACGAGGAGACGGTCGAGCGGCTGGACGCGCTCCGGGTCGACGACGAGGAGTACGACGAGATCGTCAGCGAGCTCATCAGCATCTACGAGGCGGAGGAGCTCACCCTGTTCCGCGGTAGCGACGTGGAGTAACGAGCCGGGGCGAGCGTCCGCCCGCCGGTCGGACGGCGACCGCCGGCTACTCTTGGTACGCGACGCGGACCTGTTCCCACTTGCCGACTTCTTCGAGGTGCGCCTGTAGCTCGTCGGCGTACTCCTGAACGAGCCGCTCGGCGGCCTCCAGCTCCTCGTCCGAGGGACCGCCGGATCCGCCCCCGCCGCCGAGCCCGAGTGCGCCCTTAATCGAGTCGACCACGCCCCCGCCGGACCCGCCGGAGTCGCCGCCGGGAGCGCCGCCCATCCCCGCCATCTGCGACCGGAGGTTCTCCAGTTCCGGCATGATCGCGGGGAGGTTCGACGTGTCCGCGACGACGCGGGCGGCGTCGGGGTCGTCGGCGTTCTCGATCTCCAGATCGGTGGCCGTCATGATCAGGCCCCACTCCTGGCTGGAGAAGCGCGACGCGGCGACGCGCTCGTTGAACTGGTTGTCGACGGTCATCCGCTCGCCGACGATGGCGTCGGTCCACTCGCTCATGCGACTCCGTTCGCCGGTCGCGGTGAAAAGTCCGTCCCCCTCGCGTCAGGGTGCGGACGCCGACGGGGCGCGCTCACGACCGCCGGAGATCGTCGAACGCGGCGCCCGCGAGTCCGGGTCCCAACGGCACGGCGACCGCGCCCTCTGCGACCGGAGAGGGATCGGGGGCGAGGTCCTCGTCGAGCAGCGTCCCGGTCGCGAGCCCGCAGGGCGACACCTCGGGGACCGCGGCCGCCACGTGGACGGCGGCCGTCCGCGCGACGACCGCGTCGATCGTGGTGGTGACCACCGGGTCGACGCCGGCCGACCGCGCCCGTAGCGCGGCCGCCAGCGCGCGGTCGGGGCCGCCGAGCGCCATCGGCTTGAGGACGACCGCGTCGGCGGCGTCCGCTTCGAGGACGGCGTCGACCCCGTGGACCGCGACCGACTCGTCGGCGGCGATCGGGACCCGCTCGCCGCCACCGTCGCGGCGAAGTTCCGCCAGCCCGCCGAGGTCGTCCGCCGGGAGCGGCTGCTCGACGTACGCGAGGTCGAACGCCGCCAGCGCGCCGAGCGCGTGACGCGCCGTCTCCCGGTCCCACGCTCCGTTCGCGTCGGCCCGGAGCGCGACCCGGTCGCCGACCGCGTCGCGGACCGCGCGGAGGCGCTCGACGTCGGCGTCGACGTCGCGGGCGCCGACCTTCAGCTTCAGGCAGTCGAACCCCTCCTCGACCGCACGCGTCGCCTCGGCGGCGGTCTCCGCCGGCCCGCCGTCCCCGACGGTCGCGTTGACCGGGACGGCGTCAGCGGGCGTCGCGGTCACGCCGGCCTCGACGGCGAGTTGCTCCGCGAGCGGCCGTCCCGCGTCGCGAGCTGCGGCGTCGGCGAGCGCGAGCGAGACGCCGTGTCGCGCGGCTGGCGTCGATTCCGCGTCCGGCACTCCCGGGACCGGTTCGGACATGTTCCCGGCTTCGAGGTCGCCGAGCGCCGCCGCACAGGCGTCGCGCGACTCCGTCCACCCCGGGAGCGGAGTCGCCTCGCCGAGGCCGACCGCGCCTGACTCGTCGCCGCCGCGTCTAGCCGTGATCACGAACCCTTCCCGGCGACGGATCTCGCCGCGTGCGGTTCCGAGCGGTCGGGTCAGGTCGAGCGCGAACGGGCGGTGGCGCACGACCGTGACCGAGGCCTCGCCGCGAGGGTCGTCGTCGGTCACACCGCCAACCCGACGGCGAACGCGACGGCGTACGCCGCGAGCAGTTTGCCGGTCGACTCTAACGCGGGGTTGAGCGCCTCGCCCGAGGTCTCGGTGAGCACCGTCCGCGCGACGGTCGCCGCGAGCGGGAGAGTGACGAGCGGGAGCAGCGTCGCGAGCCCGTCGCCGCGCGCGGCGAACCAGACGGGGACGAGGTACGCGACGGCGAGCAGCGCGAGGTACTCGGCGCGAGCGAACCGGTAGCCGAACCGGACGGCGAGGGTGCGCTTGCCCGTCGAGGCGTCCTCCTCGCGGTCGCGGAGGTTGTTGACGACGAGGATGTTCGTCGACAGCGCGGCGATCGGGAGGCTCGCGACCACCGCCGCGAGCGCGACGGTGCCCTCCGGGGGCCCCGCCGGGAACCACCCTGCGAGCAGCGCGGCGGCCTGAACGTAGTAGGTCCCCGTCACCGCGATCACGCCGAAGAAGACGAACACGAAGAGGTCGCCGAGCCCGTGGTAGCCGAGGGGGTACGGCCCGCCGGTGTAGGCGATCCCGGCCGCCACGGAGGCGAGCCCGATCACGAGGATGGGGACGCCGCCGACGGCGACGAGGTAGGTCCCCACGAGGATCGCTGCCGCGAAGGTGAGCCACATCGCCCGCTTCACCTCGGCGGGCTCGATGAGGCCGCTGGCGACGACGCGCGTGAACCCCTCGCGGTCGTCGGTGTCCGCCCCTTGGATCGCGTCGTAGTAGTCGTTCGCGAAGTTCGTGCCGACCTGGATCAGCGCCGCGCCGACGAGCGCCGCGAGCGCGGGCAGCGGGGCGAACACCCCGTCGGCGAGCGCGAGCCCGACGCCGACGATCACCGGCGCGGCCGCGGCAGGGAGCGTCTGCGGCCGAGCGGCGATAACCCACGCGCGCCGACGGGTCACCTCGGTACTCATTGCCGCCGATTGGCGCGTGGCGTCCCTTAAGCTTGCTATCGCGGATCCCTGCGGACCGGCCCGAACCGGTCGCGGCGAACGGTACCGAGTGGCGTACACCTATGCCTCGCGGGTGCGAGCCCTTCGCCATGGCCCGCGTTCCCTACGCAGAGGCGTCTGACGTGCCGGACGAGTACGGGGAGCTCTCGGGGTCGTCGCTTCAGGGGAACCGCTTCACGTGTGCCGGTCGCTCGGCAACAACCCCGCGGTGCTCGCCGGCCTCTGGTCGTTCCCCGAGTCACTGTGGACCGACAGCCGGCTCACCGAACGGGAGCGTGAACTGGTCATCTTGGCGGTATCGAGCGAGATCGGCAACCGGTACGAGTAGCACCAACGCGGTACCGTCGCCCGCGGGGTCGGGACCGACGACGAAGCGATCGTCGACATCGCCGCGGTCGCCGAGGGTACGACACGCTCGGCGGCGTCATCGACGCGTTCGACCCCGAACTGGAGTCGGGGAGCGAGTTCAACGGGTGGGACCCGCGCTAGCTCCGCGGCCGCGGGCCGCCCGGCACCGGGGCCACGGCACCGGACGGCTCGCGACCGATCGCCCGGTCTCGGCGACCGACAGGTTCGACAGGGACCGGCCCGTAACGCCTGTATGACCGACACGGAGGCCGCGTCGGCGAACGGCATCGAGGCGCGGTACGAGGAGACCGACGGCGAGCGACGGCTCACCTTCTCGCGGGACGGTCGGGAGGCGACCGTCGCGCAGAACGCCGACGGATACGCGATGTTGAAGGTCCGGACCGGCCCGGACGGCGACGAACTGGAGCGCTACTACGGGTTCGACATGGCGCTCGACCACGCGGCCGAGCTGCTCGGCGCCGCCGTCCCAGACCTCCCGGTGCCGGACGCCGCCGCCGATATGGGGATGTAGCCGGAACGCCGGCTCTCTCGGCACGCCGCCGCCGTCGTTCTCTGATCTCCCCCGAGCGGACAGCGCGAGCAACCGGCAGCATGATCCGGGACCCGGAACGCGAGACGAGCGGCTCCGTTCCCGATCGCCCATCTGTCGAAAGCGCCCGTCCGCCCGTCAGCATCCGTGTCGCGACCGTCGACGCCCGTGCCACCACGACGCACGACCCGGCAATGAATAACTCCAAAACATCATAGACGCGATTGAATATTCTCCATAGCCATATTAGCTTATGAGTGGCACCGGTATGCGGAGGTACGATGGAGCGAAGACAGTTCCTCCGCGGCACCGGCGCGGCGATCGGCGGTTCGCTGCTCGCCGGCTGCGCGGGCGGAGGCGGCGACTCGGGCACAGTGACGGTCGATTACGCGTACTACAACCCGGTCAGTCTCGTGTTGCGCGAGAAGGGGTGGCTCGAAGCGGCGTTCGCCGACACCGGAACCGACGTCGAGTGGGTGTTGAGCCTCGGGAGCAACCAAGCGAACGAGTACGCCCAGAGCGGCGAGGCCGACGTCTCCTCGACCGCCGGAATCGCGGCGCTGATGGCCCGCACGAACGGCGTGCCGATAACGACGCCGTACGTCTATTCGGAGCCGGAGTGGACGGCGCTCGTCACGTTCGAGGAGACCGGGATCGAATCGGTCGAAGACCTCGAAGGGAGCCGCGTCGCCGCCACCCGCGGGACGGACCCGTACTTCTTCCTGCTTCAGGCGCTCGACGACGCCGGGCTGAGCGAGGAGGACGTCGAGGTCGTCAACCTCCAGCACCCCGAGGGACAGTCCGCTCTCGTCCGGGGAGAGGTCGACGCGTGGGCCGGACTCGACCCGCACATGGCCGAGTTGGAGCTCGAACACGACGGCGCGGAGCTGTTCTTCCGCGAGCCGCGGTACAACACGTACGGGTTCCTGAACTTCCTCGACGGGTTCCTCGCCGACCGGCCCGAGGACGCGCGTCGCGTGATCGAGGCCTACGAGCGGGGCCGCGAGTGGGCGATCGGGAACCCGACGGCGACCGCCGGGATCCTCGCCGACGCCTCCGAGATGTCCGAGCCGGTCGCGGAGCGCGTGTTCACCCAGCGGAACGACCTCTCGGAGCCGATCCCGGGCGAGCCCCACCGCGAACTGCTCGCGGACCTCTCGCCGATTCTCGAACGCGAGGGGCTCGTGACCGACGACGCCGACCCCGCCGGCAACGTCGACGACCTGATCGACTCCGAGTTCGCGAGCGAGGTCGTCTGAGATGGCCGCCGACACCCGCCGGGAGTCCGGGGTGTCCCGCGACTCCGACTCCGGCCGTGGGTCGACGGCCGGCGAGTCGGCCGGCGGCGCCGAGTCTCGCAGCCTCGGCCCGGTTCCCCTCCCCGCCGCCAGCCGGTTCCGGCCCCTGCTCGGGCTGCTCGTCCCCGCCGCGCTCGTCGTCGTCTGGCACCTCGTCGTCGCGACCGGGATCATCGCGGCGTACCAGCTGCCGACCCCGCTGCGCGTGGCGGAGACGCTCTACGGGATGGCCGCCACCGGCGAGCTGTGGGGCCACGTCGCGATCACGGTCCAGCGCGTCGTTCTCGGTGCCGGCCTCGGCATCGTCGTCGGAACCGTCTTCGGGACCGCCACCGGGCTCTCGCGGACCGCGAGCGACCTCCTCGACCCGCTCCTCCAGAGCCTGAAGAACATCCCGTCGCTGGCGTGGGTGCCGCTGTTCCTCCTCTGGTTCGGCATCGGCGAAAGCGCGAAGGTGCTGCTCATCGCTGTCGGCGCGTTCTTCCCGGTGTACCTCAACCTCTCGACCGGCATCGCCGCGGTCGACGAGGAGCTGTTGGAGGTCGCCGAGGTGTACGACCTCGGGCGCGTCGAGTCGCTGCGCCGGGTCGTGTTCCCGGCCGCGCTCCCGGACCTGCTCGTTGGGATCCGCGGCGGCGTCGGACTGGCGTGGATGTTCGTCGTCGCCGCCGAGCTGATCGCGGCGAGTCAGGGCATCGGATTCCTGCTGAGCGACGGGCGGACCCTCGCGCGGCCCGACATCATCGTGGGGTCGATCCTGCTGTTCGCGTTCCTCGGCAACTGCTCGGACGTCGCGGTCAGAGAGGTGAGAGACCGTGTCGTCGGACGCTGACCCCGTCCTCGCGGTGGACGACCTCCGGAAGCGGTACGGGGACACGGTCGCGCTCGACGGCGTCGACCTCGCGGTCGCGGACGGCGAGTTCGTCGCGGTCGTCGGCCCCTCCGGGTGCGGGAAGTCGACGCTGCTCCGCGTGCTCTCCGGACTCGAAGCCGAGTTCGCCGGGCGCGTCGCCGTCGACGGCGCGGACGTCAGGGAGGGGGGCAGCGACGCCGTCGGGATGGTGTTCCAGGAACCGCGGCTGCTCGACTGGGCGGACGTCCGGGAGAACGTCGCCGTCGGACTCCCGGCCGACGTCGACCCGGACACCCCGGCGGCTCGCGAGCGCGTCGACGACCTGATCGAGACGGTCGGGCTCGACGGGTTCGCCGGGAGCCGCTCGGACGAGCTCTCCGGCGGGATGGCTCAGCGCGTGTCGCTCGCGAGGGGGCTCGCCTACGACCCCGCCGTGCTGCTGCTCGACGAGCCGTTCTCCGCGCTCGACCGGCTGACGAAGGCGGACCAGCAGGACCACCTGCTCGACGTCTGGGACGCGCGCGGGACGACCGTCGTCCTCGTCACGCACGACGTGGAGGAGGCCGTCTACCTCGCGGACCGCGTCGTCGTGCTCGGCGGGCAGCCCGGGAGGGTGGCGTCGGTCGTCGATGTCGAAATCGACCGGCCCCGCGAGCGGGCGGACCCCGACCTCGTCGCGCTCCGGCGCGAGGTGACCGACGCGCTCGGTCGGTAGCGGCGCGTCCGCCGGTCGACCCGGATATCGGTGCGGACCGACCGCCGATCACGGTGGAGATAGCGCCGTGAGACTCGCTGACTCGTCTCGCGCGTGAACCGCCGGCCGCCCGCAGTACGAACGAAACGAACGTCGAGACCACTTATTAACTGACTTCCGAATCGGAATACGTGCCGGATCCCCGGTGTGTGTATTACCTCCTTAAGGTGTATTGACACCGCCGCAGTCATGCGATCTACTGCTCTTCGCCTCTTCGGCTCCGAACTGCCGGTCCGCACCGATTTTGCGATTGTCCAAACGATTAAGTACTCGACCGTCTTGTCGTGAATCGATGACAGACATCACGGAGGCTTCGTCGGACACCCCGGCGGATCGAGTTCTTCCAGGGCACGATAGCTTCTAACGTCGATATCGGTCCTGTCAGGATCTTCGACACGACCCTGCGAGACGGAGAACAGTCACCACGGACATCGTTCAGCTACGATGAGAAACGCCGCATAGCGGCGACGCTGGACGACATGGACACCCACGTCATCGAGGCGGGGTTCCCGGTCAACTCGGACGCGGAGTTCGAGGCCGTCAGCGACATCGCCGCCGCGACGGACACCACCGTCTGCGGACTGGCCCGGGTCGTCGACGGCGACATCGACGCCGCCATCGACTCCGGCGTCGAGATGGTCCACGTGTTCGTCTCCACCAGCGACGTCCAGCTGGAGGACTCGATGCACGCGACCCGCGAGGAGGCGAAGGGGCGCGCGGTCGACGCGGTCGAGAAGGTGAAAGACGCCGGCGTCGAGTGTATGTTCTCGCCGATGGACGCCACTCGAACGGACCCGGACTACCTGATCGACATCGTCGAGGCCGTCTCCGACGCCGGCACCGACTGGATCAACATCCCCGACACCTGCGGCGTCGGGATGCCGACCAGCTTCGGCGAGACGGTGAACGCCGTCGTCGAGGCCACCGACGCCCGCGTCGATGTCCACACCCACGACGACTTCGGGATGGCCGCGGCCAACGCCGTCGCGGGCTTCGAGAACGGCGCGGAGCAGGCGCAGGTGTCGGTCAACGGCATCGGCGAGCGCGCCGGCAACGCGGCCTACGAGGAGGTCGTCATGGCCGTCGAGTCGGTGTATGGCGTCGACACCGGCATCGACACGACCCAGATTACCAAGCTGGCCCGGATCGTCGAGGAGGCCTCGGACATCCCGGTGCCCGCGAACAAGCCGATCACCGGCCGGAACGCGTTCGCCCACGAGTCCGGCATCCACGCCGCGGGCGTCATCGAGAACGCCGACACGTTCGAGACCGGCGTGATGACTCCGGAGATGGTGGGCGCCGAGCGCGAGTTCGTGCTGGGCAAACACACCGGCACCCACAGCGTGCGCAAGCACTTGGTGGAGGCCGGCTTCGACCCGACCGACTCCGAGGTCCGGACGATCACGAAGCGGGTCAAGGAGTACGGCGCCGGCAAGCGGCAGGTGACCGCGGGCGACGTCGAGCGGTTCGCCGAGGAGGCGAACGTCACGCGCGAGGAGGAGGTCCGGGTCTGATGACCCACTCCCCGACCGGAGCGCCCCCCGAGCGACCGCGAGGGCGGTCGCGGGAGCAGTCCCGACCGCGTTCCGTTCCGGACGCCCGACAGGAATTTATACCCCGGCCGCGTTGCTTCGGGCGAGATGCGACGGCACACCGCGCTCGCGGAACGCGCTACCGCGTCCGGAGCCGTCGCGCCGATCATTGTAGGGGTATAAGCCCCTACATTACCCCTTCCTCACCGACGCGACGCGCCGCCGAACGTCGACGGCCGAGCCGTTCTCGACGCGCGAAGCCGCGCCCCCGAGGGACGCGGCGCGGGCCCGCCCGTCGCGCGTTCGCAGCGACCCACACGACGACCCACCAGATGCCACACCAACCACGACAATGAGCGACACAGCAGCACAGCCGCGATCCGACGCGGACGAGTCGGACGACGGCTCGACGGCGGCCGCGACCGAGGAGCCGACCGAACCGGACGAACACCAGACGGCGGGGCCCGTCTCGACGGGCGCCGAGTCGGTCGTCGCCGCCCTCGAGGCCGCGGGCGCGAAGACCGCCTTCGGCGTTCAGGGCGGCGCGATCATGCCTGTCTACGACGCCCTGTACGACTCCTCCGTCCGGCACGTGACGATGGCCCACGAGCAGGGCGCCGCGCACGCCGCCGACGCGTACGGCGTCGTCGCGGGCGAACCCGGGCTCTGTATGGCCACGTCCGGCCCCGGCGCGACGAACCTCGTCACCGGCATCGCCGACGCCGACATGGACTCCGATGCGATGTTGGCGCTGACCGGGCAGGTGCCCACGGAGTTCGTCGGCAACGACGCGTTCCAGGAGACCGACACGGTCGGCGTCACGCGCCCGATCACGAAGCACAACTACTTCGCGAGCGGGGCCGACACCGTCGGCGACACTGTCGGCGAGGCGTTCGAGCTGTCGCGCGCGGGGCGCCCCGGGCCGACGCTCGTCGACCTCCCGAAGGACGTCACGCAGGACGAGACCGACCGGACGCCCGGTCCGGCGACGCCGCCCGCGGGGACCGACCCCGACCCGAACGCCGATGCGGAGTCGGTCGAGGAGGCAGCGCGCGCCATCGAGGCCGCCGAGCGCCCCGTCTGTCTGTTCGGCGGCGGCGTCATCAAGGCGGACGCGAGCGACGAGGCGCGGACGTTCGCCCGGAGCTACGGGATCCCGGTGACGACGACGATGCCGGGGATCGGCTCGTTCCCCGAGGACGACGACCTCTGCCTCTCGTGGGCGGGGATGCACGGAACCGGCTACGCGAACCTGGCGATCACCCACACCGACTGCCTGATCGCGGTCGGCACTCGGTTCGACGACCGGCTCACGGGCGGGATCGACACGTTCGCGCCCGAGGCCGAGGTGATCCACGTCGACATCGACCCCGCGGAGATCTCGAAGAACGTCCACGCCGACTACCCGCTGATCGGCGACGCCGGGCGCGTCCTCGACCAGCTGACCGCCGCGGTCCGCGACGCGCCCGACGCCGAGGCGTGGCGCGACCGGTGCGACGAGTGGCGGGAGACGTACCCGCTCACGTACGCGACGCCCGAGGACGAGCCGCTGAAGCCCCAGTTCGTCGTCGAGGCGTTCGACGAGGCGACCGACGATGACACGATCGTCACGACCGGCGTCGGCCAGCATCAGATGTGGGCCTCGCAGTTCTGGACGTACACGGAGCCGCGGACGTGGGTCTCCTCCCACGGGCTGGGGACCATGGGGTACGGCGTACCCGCCGCGGTCGGCGCGCGGGTCGCGGCCGACACGATGGGCGAGGAGGACCGCGACGTGGTGTGTTTCGACGGCGACGGCTCCTTCCTGATGACGATGCAGGAGCTGTCGGTCGCGGTCCGCGAGGAGCTCGACATCACGATCGCCGTGCTCAACAACGAGTACATCGGGATGGTTCGCCAGTGGCAGGACGCGTTCTACGAGGGCCGACACATGGCCTCCGACTACACGTGGATGCCCGAGTTCGACAAGCTCGCGGAGGCGTTCGGCGCGCTCGGTCTCCGCGTCGACGACTACGACGAGGTCGCGCCCGCGGTCGAGGAAGCCCTCGACTATGACGGGCCGGCCGTGGTCGACTTCCACGTCGACCCCGCGGAGAACGTCCTGCCGATGGTGCCGAGCGGCGGTGCGAACGGGAAGTTCGCGGCCGCGGAGGACCAGCTATGAGCGACGACACCGCGGCGTCCGACGGGGAGCCGCACACCGGGCACGATGAGGCGTCCGCGGCGGCCGACGGCGGGTCGCCCGTCGCGCCCGGCGCCGACTCCCGGCCGCTCCCGGGCGAACAGCCCGGTCCGAACGAGCGCGACCACCCGGAGGGGCGCCGGAACCTCGAGGGGATCCGGATCGACCCCGTCGTCGAGGCCGAACACGAGTCGCACCGCGCCGTCATCTCGGCACTCGTCGAGGACGAGCCCGGCGTGCTGGCGCGCGTCTCCGGCCTCGTCTCCCGCCGCCAGTTCAACATCGAGAGCCTCACCGTGGGGCCGACGACCGTCGACGGTCACTCGCGGATCACCATGGTCGTCGAGGAGACGGACCCCGGAATCGACCAGATCGAAAAGCAGATGTCGAAGCTGAAGCCGGTCATCTCGGTCGGCGAGGTCGCCGGCGACGCGGTCACCTCGGAGCTCGTCCTGCTGAAGGTCGAGGCCGACGACCCCGCGGCGGTCCACGCGGTCGCCGAGATGTACGACGGCCGGACGGTCGACGCCGGCCCCGAGACGATCACCGTCGAACTCACCGGCGACAAGGCGAGCATCGACAACGCGATCGGCGCGTTCGACCGGTTCGGTATCGTCGAGATCGCGCGGACGGGGCCGACAGCCCTCGCTCGGGGTAACACCCCCACGGCGCCCGGCGAGAAGCCCGGCACGGCCGCCGAACCGACCACGCACGACGACTGACACGCGACCACACAGGAACTCACAACGATACACATGACCGAAGACGACACGCAGACGTTCGACTCGACAGTATACTACGACGAAGACGCCGACGAGGAGGCGATCGCGCACAAGACGGTGGCCGTCCTCGGCTACGGCTCGCAGGGCCACGCGCACGCGCAGAACCTCGCCGACAGCGGGGTCGACGTGATCGTCGGCCTCCGCGAGAGCAGCTCCTCCCGGGCCGCCGCCGAAGGCGACGGGCTCCGCGTGGAGGCCCCCGCGGACGCCGTCGCCGCGGCCGACGTGGTGAGCGTCCTCGTCCCCGACACGGTTCAGCCGGACGTGTACGAGAACGCGATCGAACCGAACCTGGACGCGGGCGACACGCTCCAGTTCGCGCACGGGTTCAACATCCACTACAACCAGATCCAACCGCCCGAGGACGTCGACGTGACGATGGTCGCGCCGAAGTCGCCGGGCCACCTCGTGCGCCGCAACTACGAGAATGACCAGGGGACGCCCGGCCTGCTGGCGGTGTACCAGGACGCCACCGGCGACGCCCACGACGAGGGGCTCGCGTACGCGGCCGCGATCGGCTGTACCCGCGCCGGCGTCGTCGAGACATCGTTCCGCGAGGAGACGGAGACCGACCTGTTCGGCGAGCAGGCGGTGCTCTGCGGCGGCGTCACCTCGCTGGTGAAACAGGGGTACGAGACGCTCGTCGACGCCGGGTACTCCCCCGAGATGGCGTACTTCGAGTGCCTCAACGAACTCAAACTCATCGTCGACCTGATGTACGAGGACGGGCTCGGCGGGATGTGGGACTCCGTCTCCGACACCGCCGAGTACGGCGGCCTCACGCAGGGTGACGTGGTCGTCGACGAACACGCCCGCGAGAACATGGAAGAGGTCTTGGAGAAGGTCCAGAACGGCCAGTTCGCCCGCGAGTGGATCGCGGAGAACCAGGCGGGCCGCCCCTCCTACACCCAGCTCCGCGAGGCGGAGAAGACCCACGAGATCGAGGCCGTCGGCGAGGAGCTGCGCGGCCTGTTCGCGTGGGAGGAGTCGGCCGAGGGCGACGAGGAGGAGAGCGCCGAGGTGACCGCCTGATGGGCGTAGCGGTGAGCGGTCGGTCTTCCGACTGCGCGGCGGTCCGGGGTGACGCCCGATGAGCGAGGGAACGCTGTACGACAAGGTGTGGGAGCGCCACAAGGTGACGGAGCTGCCGAACGGGCAGGACCAGCTGTTCGTCGGGCTCCACCTCGTCCACGAGGTGACGAGCCCGCAGGCGTTCGGGATGCTGCGCGAGCGCGACCTCGACGTGGCGTACCCGGAGCGGACGTTCGCGACCACCGACCACATCGCGCCGACGGAGGCGGACAAGCGCGAGCGCCCGCTGGCCGACGACCAGGCCGAGGAGATGCTCTCGGCGCTCGAACGCAACACGAGCGAGAGCGGGATCACCTTCTTCGGATTCGACTCCGGGAAGCAGGGGATCACGCACGTCGTCGCCCCCGAACTCGGCCTCTCGCAGCCGGGGATGACGGTCGCGTGCGGCGACAGCCACACGGCGACCCACGGCGCGTTCGGCTCCATCGGCGTCGGCATCGGGACCAGCCAGATCCGCGACGTGCTCGCGACCGGCTGTATCGCCGCGGACAAGCAGAAGGTCCGCCGGATCGAAGTCGAGGGCGAGCTCGGCGAGGGCGTCTACGCCAAGGACGTGATCATGAAAGTGATCAAGGACCTCGGCGTCGACGGCGGCGTCGGCCACGTATACGAGTACGGCGGCCCCGCAATCGAGGCGCTCGACATGGAGGGACGGCTCGCCGTCTGTAACATGTCCATCGAGGGCGGCGCCCGCGCGGGGTACATCAACCCCGACGAGACCACCTACGAGTACCTGCGGGGCCGCGAGTACGTCCCCGAGGGCGAGGCGTTCGAGGAGCGGAAGCGGTACTGGGAATCGATCGCCTCCGACGACGACGCCGAGTACGACGACGTGGTCACGGTCGACGCCGACGGACTCGACCCGCTGGTCACGTGGGGGATCAACCCCGGGCAGGTGGTCGGGATCGACGAGGCGGTGCCGCACCCGGACGACTTCGAGGAGCGGACCGACCGGGAGGCCGCCGAGAAGGCGATCGACCACATGGAGGTCGAGCCCGGGCAGTCGATGCTCGGGTACGACGTCGACGTGGCGTTCCTCGGCACCTGTACGAACGGCCGCCTTTCGGACTTCAAGGAAGCGGCGCGGATCCTAGAGGACCACAGCGTCGACGAGGACGTGCGCGCGCTCGCCGTGCCCGGCTCGGAGACGGTCCGCGCCCAGTGCGAGGAGCGCGGCATCGACCAGACGTTCATCGAGGCCGGCTTCCAGTGGCGGCGCGCCGGCTGCTCGATGTGCCTCGCGATGAACGACGACCAGCTCGGCGCCGGCGAGGTGTGTGCGTCATCGTCGAACCGCAACTTCGTCGGCCGGCAGGGCTCGAAGGAGGGGCGGACGGTGCTGATGAGCCCCGCGATGGTCGCGGCCGCGGCCGTCGAGGGCGAGGTCGTCGACGCGCGCGACTACCTGGACGACGGACCGACCGGTGGCGCGGGCGGCGTCGAGGAGGTGGCCGACTGATGGCCCCCGACGCCAACGCGGGCGACGACCAACACATCACCGAGGTCTCGGGCACGGGCGTCCCGATCCCCGGCGACGATGTCGACACCGACCAGATCCTGCCGGCGCAGTTCATGAAGGAGGTCACGTTCGACAACATGGCGGACTACCTCTTCTACGACGCCCGGCGCGACGAGGACGGGGAGTTCAACGACCACCCGCTCAACCGCTTCGAGGGCGCGTCGATCGCGGTCGTTAACTCCAACTTCGGCTGCGGCTCCTCCCGGGAGCACGCGCCGCAGGCGATGATGCGGTGGGGCGTCGACGGCGTCGTCGGCGAGTCCTACGCCGAGATCTTCCGCGACAACTGTAAGTCGCTCGGCATCCCCGCGGTCACCGCCGACCACGAGACCGTGGTCGAGCTCCAGGAGTGGATCGAGGCGAACCCCGACGGCGACATCGAGGTCGACGTGGAAGGGGAGACTGTCACTTATGGCGACACCGTCATCGACGTCGAGGTCGACGACGCGATGCGCGAGGCCTTGGTCGAAGGGATCTGGGACACGACCGCGCTGATGTACTCGAACCGGAGCAAGGTCGACGAGACTGTCGCCGACCTGCCGTACGTCGAGGGGGACGACTGAGCCGGATGACCGACGAGATCGTCGTCATCGAGGGCGACGGCATCGGCCGCGAGGTCGTGCCGGCCGCCGTCGAGGTGTTGGACGCGCTCGACCCCGACTTCGAGTTCGTCCGCGGGGACGCGGGCGACGCGACCCGGGACGCGACCGGCGAGGCGCTCCCCGACGAGACGTACGACCTGGTGGCCGACGCGGACGCGACGCTGTTCGGCGCGGCGGGCGAGACGGCCGCCGACGTGATCCTCCCGCTACGCGAGGCGGTGGACTCGTTCGTCAACGTCCGGCCCGCGAAGGCGCTCCCGGGCGTCGACGCGCTCCGGCCGGAGACGGACGTGGTGTTCCTCCGCGAGAACACCGAGGGCGTCTACGCGGGCCACGAGGACCGCCTCTCGGAGGACCTCTCGACGCTGACACGCGTCGTCACGTCGTCGGCCTCGCGCGAGCTGGCCGAGTACGCCTGTGACTTTGTCGAGGACGGGCGCGGCCCCGCCGGGGACCCAGAGGAGGGGTTCACCGTCGCCCACAAGGCGAACGTGATGCGCGAGACGGACGGCCGGTTCCGCGACGAGGTCGCGGCGGTCGCAGACGAGCGCGGCGTCGACGCCGACGAGGAGCTGATGGACGCGTTCGCGACGAAGCTCCCGCTCGACCCGGGCCAGTACGGCGTGATCGTCTGCCCGAACCTCGCGGGCGACGTGCTCTCCGACCTCGCGGCCGGGCTCGTCGGCGGCCTCGGTCTGCTCCCGTCGGCGAACATCGGCCACGACAACGCGCTGTTCGAGCCGGTCCACGGCACGGCCCCGGACATCGCGGGAGAGGGGGTCGCCAACCCGACCGCGGCGGTCCTCTCGGCGGCCATGCTGCTCGAGTACCTCGGCCACGTCGAGGCGGGGCAGCGGGTCCGCGACGCGGTCGAGGGCGTCCTCTCCGACGGCCCGCGCACCGGCGACCTCGGCGGCTCGGCGACGACCGACGAGGTCACCGCGGCGATCGTCGACCGCCTGTAGGGCGCGTCTCGCCGCCGGTTCCGCGTGATCGACGGCTCGTTTTCGACCGCGGCCAAACCACAAGACAAGAAACCCTGCGGCTCCTCCGACCGCGTATGAGCAACTACGAAGTCGCGATGGAAGCCGCCTGGTTGGTCCGTGACGTCGAGGAGACCGACGACGCCATCGGCGTCGCGGTCAGCGAAGCCGGCAAGCGACTCAACGAGACGGACAAGCAGTACGTCGAGGTCGAGCCCGGCGTCACCGGCTGTCCGGCCTGCGGCGAGCCGTTCGACGCCGCGTTCCTCGCGGCGAACACGGCCCTCGTAGGGCTGCTCCTAGAGATCGACGTGTTCAACGCCGACAGCGAGGAGCACGCGGAACGGATCGCGAAAAGCGAGGTCGGCGGCGCCCTCCGCGACGTTCCCCTCGAAGTCATCGACGTCTTCGAGACCGACGCGGACGAGGACGAAGAGCCGGAGCGATAGGCACGGACGCGGTGCGTCGGACGGATCTGCCGGGAGCGATCCCGGTGCCCGGTCGGTGCCGAAAGCTTTTCTAATAACCCTAAGTAATTAGCCGGCATGGAACTGCCGACGCCACAGGATCTCCGCGAGCGCCGGACCGCGCTGGAGCTGACCCAGAGCGAACTCGCCGACGCCGCGGACGTCTCCCAGCCACTCATCGCGCGGATCGAGGGCGGCGACGTCGACCCGCGGCTCTCGACGCTGCGCCGGATCGTCAACGCCCTCCAAGAGGCGGAGGGCGAGGTCGTGCGCGCGGCCGACCTGATGAACGAGACCGTGATCAGCGTCGCGCCCGACGACGCCGTGGGCGAGGCGGTCGATCTGATGGAGGCCGAGGCGTACTCGCAGCTCCCCGTTCTCCAGAACGGCGTGCCCGTCGGGTCGATCAGCCAGGGCGACGTGGTCCACGCCGGCGAGAACGTCGGCGACCACCCGGTCAGCGAGGTGATGAGCGAGTCGTTCCCGACGGTCGCGCCGTCGGCGACCGTCGACGAGGTCCGGAACCTCCTCGACCACTACAAGGCCGTGATGGTCACCGACGGCGGCGAGACGGTCGGGATCATCACCGAGGCCGACATCGCGGCGCAGCTGTCCTGACCGGGCCGCGGACCGTCGCTCACTCCTCTCTCCGCTCCGAGAGCCGCTCCCAGATCTCCGTACAGCCTGCGCCGTCTTCGACGCCGTCGAGGTGGCCGTCGGCGGGCTCGGCGTCCGTCTCTCCCTCCGCGTCGGTCCCGTCCCCGACGTCGCACCGCTCATCGTCGGTCGCTCGGCTGTCGCCTCCCTCGGTCATCGTCGCTCTGAGGCGTCCTCGAAGAGCTCGGGCGCCACGTCCGCGGACGCGTGCTGTCGGTGCCTCCCGTCGGGCGGGTCGACGGGTCGATCGTCGGTGGAGTCGGGATCCGGGTCCGTCATTACACCGACGTACGCGGGCGCGGGTCATAAGCGTCGGCAAGCGCGTAAATCGGACCACTACTCTCGGATACCGGATTTCATGTCCGGTAGATCGGAGACTTATTTTACACAGTATCTCGGTGTAGTCTGCCGGTTTTCGCGTATCTGGTCGTCACCGGTACTGTCGTCGGTTGCGAGCAGCGTCACCCATTGGGTCGTCGCGGCCGAACTCCGGGCGTGACCACTCGTTTACGCGTCCTCGACGACGGTGCATGGATCTCCGTCAACGACAGCCGGGAAGTGCGTGTCAGCGAACTCTGGCGGCTCGACGCGCCGGATCTGTGCGAGTGCGCGCTCGCGGACCTAGCCGTCGAGAACTTCCAGTCGGTCGGCGTGGACGGCTCGACGGTGGATGCGAAGGTGTACGGCCAGTGTGTCGCGTGCGGGGCGACCGAGATCACCGCGTGGGTGCCGATTGGACGGGTACACGGGGACGAATTTGCCGAATTCGACCGTTCCGCCGTTCGACGGGCGCGGCGGCGAGAGTAGCGGCAACACGTGCCACATCGGTGGGGCACCGGGGAAGGTTGATGCCACGCTGTCAGCTATGTGGGTGTCGGCTGTAGGTCGGATCGATGCCAACGGACGTCGAAAACTGGAAATCGGAGGTGTACGGCAACGAGGTGCGCGACCGGCTGTTCGAGTTCGCCGAGGAGGGGTACGACTCGATCCCGGACGACGAGCGGGACGCGTGGTTCGAGCGGTTCAAGTGGTGGGGCCTGTACCACCAGCGGAACGGACAGGAGGGCTACTTCATGCTGCGGATCGGGACTCCGAACGGCGTGCTCGAACCGGGACAGCTCCGCGTCGTCGGGGAGATAGCTGACGAGTACGCCCGCGGTCCCGGAACGAACCCGGTCTTCGGCGACGCGTACGCCGACTTCACCACCCGCCAGTCGATCCAGCTCCACTGGATCGAACTGTCGGACGTGCCGGCGATCTTCGAGAAGCTGGAGGCGAACGGCCTCTCGACCCAGCAGGCCTGCGGGGACTCGTGGCGGAACATCGTCGGGAACCCGGTCGCGGGCAAGGACGGGCAGGAAGTGATCGACGCGTGGCCCGTCATCCGCGACCTCAACGAACGGTTCAAGGGTAACGACGACCACGCGAACCTCCCGCGCAAGTGGAAGGTGTCCGTGACCGGTTCCGCCGACGGCTCCGGACAGGGCGACATCAACGACCTCGCGTTCGAGCCCGCGTACAAGTCGGTCGACGGGGACGGCGACGCGAGCGGGGACGCGGTCGGCTTCAACGTCAGGGTCGGGGGCGGGCTCGCGCGAAACGAACCGCGGTTCGCCCGCGACATCGACGTTTGGGTGCCGCCGGAGCGAGTCCCCGACGTCGCCGGGGGGCTCTCCGCGCTGTTCCGCGACCACGGCGACCGCGAGGACAGATACAACGCCCGGGTGAAGTTCCTCGTCGACGAGTGGGGGGCCGAGGAGGTCCGCGAGACGCTTCAAGCAGAGTACGTCGACTTCGAGCTTGAGACCGCCGGCCGCGACGTGCGCGAGGAGTACACCTACAACGCCGGCGAGGGCGAGCGGAACGACCTGATCGGCGTCCACGACCAGAAGGACGGGGCGAACTTCGTCGGCCTGAACGTGCTCGTCGGGCGGATGGGCGCGGCCGACGTGCTCGACTTGGCCGACCTCGCGGCGGAGTACGGCTCCGGCGAGGTCCGGCTCTCGCAGCGGCAGAACGTCATCGTCACCGACGTGCCGGACGACGCCCTCGACGCGTTCCTCGACGAACCGCTGCTCGACGACTACTCGCCTTACCCGTCGCCGTTCATGCGCGGCTCGGTCGCGTGTACCGGCACGGAGTTCTGCTCGCTTTCGATCGTCGAGACGAAGAACCGACAGGTCCGGTTCGCGCGCTGGCTGAAGGAGAACGTCGACCTCCCCGACGGCGTCGACGAGTTCCACGTTCACCTCTCCGGGTGTACCGCCTCGTGCGCGCAGCCACAGATCGCCGACGTGAGCCTGCGCGGGATGAAGACCCGCAAGGACGGGGAGCCGGTCGAGGCGCTCGACGTCGGTCTCGGCGGCGGGCTCGGAGAGGACCCGGGGTTCGCCCGCTGGGTCACCCAGCGCGTGCCCGTCGATGAGGTCCCCGGAGCGATCGCCAACCTGATCGACTCGTTCGCCGCCGAACGCGACGAGGGCGAGTCGTTCCGAGCGTTCGTCGCTCGCCACGACGAGGACGAACTCGACGCCCTCGTGGACCCGGAAGAGACCGACTACGAGGACCCGATGATGCACAACACGAAGCGCACGTGGTACCCGTACGCCGAGAACGACTCGATGGACGACGCTCCGTCGCCGCCGGCGGACGACTGACGATGCGAGGAACGACCCCGGAGGCGGGCCGATGAGCGACCGCCTGCTCCGCGTGAACGCCTACACGACGCTCGATCTCGTCGAGGGTCGCGCCCGCGGACACGAGTTCGAGGCCGAGGCGCCCGGCGTCGTGAACGTCACGGCGCCGCGAGAGGACCCCGAACAGGTCACGCTGGAGGTCGAACTGGACGGGACGGAAATCGACGACATCGCCGCCCACGCCGACGAGATCGACCTTTCGCCCGCGCAGGCGAGAACGCTCGCCGAGGCGCTGGAGTCGACGGCGGACCGCGTCGAAGCCGCGCGAAACGGCGACGGCTCGCGATAGATAACTGGTGCGGCAGCGCGCGTCGGTGAGCGCCCGACTGGACGCGAGTCGCACGCGCGGGGTCGTCGGGCGTCGCCTGACCGCCGGAGGCGCGTCGCGCCTCGCCGTCGCTGGCGGCGGAGCCGACCGGCCGCCGGAGAGTCTCCCCTTCCCGCTGGACGCGGTGAGTGACGGACGACCGTAGGTGGTCTGAACCGACCGCGGTGGTGTGAGGTGCGGTCACGGTGCGGTCGGGTGAGAGCGAAACGGCAGCCCTGCGGGCCATCGCGGCCGGGACTTTTGCCCGACTCACCGCACCGGCGGCGACCTCGATCCGAACGGCCCTCTCTTACAGCTTCAGGCCGCGGATCGCGACGTTCCCCCCGTCGCCCGCGTGCTTCTCGACTCGCCCGATCACGCGCCCGTCGGTCGCGTCGGCCAGGGCTTCCGCGTCGCCGGGGGCGAGGGCGGCCACGAAGCCGGTCCCCATGTTGAACGTGCGGTACATCTCCTCGTCGGAGACGCCCCCCTCGGACTGGACGAACTCGAAGACCGGCTGCGGGTCGAACGCGTCCTCCACGACGTAGCGGTGGCCGCCGAGCCGGTCGAGGTTGGTCCAGCCGCCGCCCGTCACGTGGGCCGCGCCGCGGACGCCGTGCTCGCGCATCGGGTCGAGCAGGTCCGTGTATATCGCGGTCGGTTCGAGCAGCGCGTCGCCGAGTGTCTCGTAGTCGCCGAACGGGCAGGGGTCCGCGTAGGCGTGGTCGCGCGTGACGGCCTCGCGCGCCAGCGTGAGCCCGTTCGAGTGGATCCCCGACGACTGCCAGCCGACGAGCGCGTCGCCCGGCTCCGCGCGGCCGTCGAACACGCCGTCCTTCGCGGCGAGGCCCGCGCACGTACCGGCCAGGTCGAGCCCGCGGACGACATCCGGCATCACGGCCGTTTCGCCGCCGACGAGTTCGATGTCCGCCAGCTCGGCGCCGCGAGCGAGCCCCTCGCCGACCTGCTCGGCGAACCGCTCGTCCGGCTCGTCGACGGCGAGGTAGTCGACGAACGCGACGGGGCGGACCCCGGCCGCGACGAGGTCGTTGACGTTCATCGCGATACAGTCGATACCGACCGTGGAGTAGTCGCCGAGCGCCTCCGCGACGAGGAGCTTCGTCCCGACGCCGTCGGTCGCGAGCACGAGGTAGCGGTCGCCGATATCGAGGAGGCCCGCGTAGTCGCTCCCCGAGCCGTCCGCGTCGGAGTCCGAGCCGACCGCGCCGATCAGCGCGGCGGTGGCGGCCTCGCTCGCGTCGATATCGACGCCCGCGTCCGCGTAGGTGAGTTCGTCGTCGCCGTCCGGTCCCCCGCCGCCGCTCCCGTCGCCCTCGGTCATGTGTGTGGAGGCACGCCGGCGGAGCAAAAACGCACCGTTCCGGGCGAAGCCGCCGGACGCGCGGCGGTCGCCCGACCGCGGCTCAGAACGGGCCGCCGAAGCCGAGCCCGACGACGAAGACGAGCCCGACGGCGAGCAGGACCGAGGGGACGAAGACGGCCGCCCAGACCGGCTTGCTCCACGATAGCACCGTCTTCCCGTCGAGCGGGCCGTACGGGACGAGGTTGAACGCCGCGAGAAACGCGTTGATCGCGATGCCGCGCGCGCCGAGGATCGTCACGAGTTCGCTGCCGAGGAGCCCGCCGAGCGCGAACAGCGGGAAGAACACGGCCATCAGCCCGAGGTTCACGGCCGGGCCGGCGAGCGCGATATGCCCGTGCTCCCGCGGCGTCAGCCGCCCGCGGTGGTGGACGGCGCCGGGCGCGGCGAAGATGAACCCGAGGAGCGAGCTCATCACGGCAAGGAACAGCATGCTGTTGTCCGCGCGGAACTCCGCGACTTGGTCGTAGTGGACCGCGACGACCTTGTGCGCGACCTCGTGGAGGAGGAAGGCGACCCCAGCGGTCGCGAGCCCGACGAACAGCGGCGGGATCACGCCCGCGGCGAGGATGCGACCGATCCCGGCCGAGCCGCCGACGAAGAACAGGGTGAACGCCACGCCCAAGGCGAGCCACGCGACGAGCAGGTCGCGGAGCTCCGCGCCGCTGAAGTAGAGCCCCGCGATTCGCCGCCCCGAGAACGTCGCGCCGCCGCTCATGCGATCCCCCCCACGGCGCCGCGCACGAGGTCGGCGCCGTTGACCGCGCCCTCGACGAGCAGCCGCCCGACCTCGTCGACGCCGCCGACCTCGGCGCCGAACATCGCCGGGATGACGTACGCCGCGAAGAGGAAGCTCGCGACGATGCTACCGACGTTCGTCATCGCGACGACGACGATGAGCCGGAACAGCGGCACGTCGAGCATCGCGGAGACTAACTCGCCGACCGACCGCGTCTCGTCGCCGAGCAGGTCGTTGAGCGCGCCGATGTCCGCCACGTTCACGGTCAGGCTCCGCAGTTCGACGTAGCCGGTGAACCAGCCGGGCGCGAGCAGCGGGTTGATCGAGGTCATCCACGCGACGGCGCCGCCGACGCCCGCCGAGAGCCAGCGTGCGCCGGCGACCTTCGCGAAGGCGAAGGCGAAGACGCCGTTGATCAGGAACCACGCGCCGAACAGCCGGAGCAGGAACGCGTTGCCGGCGCCGCCGAGCGCCAGCAGGAGGAAGAAGCCGACGAAGCCGACGGTGATCGCGTAGCCGATCGCCTTCTTCCAGGGGAGCCCGCGTCCCGATTCCTCGCCGACCAAGTCGTCCATCGCCGGGAGGGTCGCGGGCTCGGCGAGGTACCGCTCGATCCCCGCCTGGTGGCCCGCGCCGACGACGGCGACCACGTCGTGCCCGGCCTCGCGGAGCGCGACGAGCCGGTGGGCGATGAACGCGTCGCGCTCGTCGATGAGCGCCTCCGCGCCGCCCGGGGAGAACTGCCGGAACTCCTCCATCATCATCGTCACCACGTCCGTGTCGGTGAGGTCCGCGGCGTCCAGCTCCTCGATACCCCCGGCCTCCGGGTCCACCTCGCCGCCGCCGAACCCGCTGACCGCGATCGCGAGGACGGCGCCGACGACGAGACCGAGGCCGATCCCGATCCCGAAGCCCCCGATCGCCGCAACGGGGAACCCGCCGAGGTACGCCGAGACGGGTCCGTTCGCGGCCCCGGTGACCCCGGCGGCGACGCCGGTCGAGAGCCCGGTGCCGACCGCGGCGTAGAGCCGCTGGTCCGGGGAGAGCGCGAGCGAGCCGACCTGGTCGACGGCGATCCCGACGCCGAGCGCGACGAGGACGCCCGCGGCGACGCTCGTCAGGATCGCGTCGGTGATCCCGACGGCGCCGCCGAAGAGGCCGATGGCCGGCCCGGCGAGGATCCCGACCAGGAGCCCGCCGATCGCGCCGGCGACCCGCGGGTCGCTGACGCCGAACGCGAGCCCGCCGACGAGCCGGAGCTTCTCCGTGATCGTCATGCGGGCCCAGAAGCGTTGGATCGTGGTCTGGATGTCGCGGTCGACCAAGGCGACGTCGATGCCGAGCGACTCGGCGATGTCAACGGCGGCCTTCATATCGGCGCCCGGCTCGATATCGAACCGCTCGCCGAGCTGGGTCTGGACGTACGAGAGCATCCAGTACGCCAGGAACTGGAACACCGTGTTCCCCCTGAGCAGGTCGCCGGCGTCGAGGTCGTCGGGCGTCTCGCCGTTCATCTGGCGGTAGCGCCCCTCGTCGAGCTCGACCGCGACGACGTCGGGGCGTTCCCGCTCTATCGTCTCCTCGACCTCGTCGACGGAGCGCTCCGACACGTGCGCGGTCCCGACGACCGTCACGCTCCCCTCGCCGTCGGCGGCGGGTCCGCGGCCCGGCTCCCGGTCGAGGTCGCCGCCGTCGGTGCGCGGCGGTCTGTCGGTCGACGGGGGTGCCTCGTCGTCGGTCCCCCGTGACGTCTCTGTCATCACCCGACGTACTCGGTCACCGCGTTTAGGGTTTGTGCGTCGGTCCCGGCTCCCGCTCGGGCGGGGTCGACCCGTCCCCAACGATCCAACAAGTTTGTATCCTCACGCGCCACAGGATATCGTATGTCCCGGCTGTTGCCCTCCCTGCCGGACGCGACGCCAGAGGAGCGCGAGCCCCGGGTCGTCGGCGTCGACGACGACGAGGCCGACGACCTCATCGCGGCCCTCGGCTCCGAGACGGCGCGCGCGATCCTCTCGACGCTCCACGACCGCCCGGCGACGAAGTCGGAGATCGCCGACGAGGTCGACACCTCGCTCCAGAACGTCCAGTACCACCTCTCCCGGCTCGACGAGGCCGACCTCGTGGAGGTGGTCGACACCGCCTACTCCGAGAAGGGCCGCGAGATGGACGTGTACGCCGCAGCGGACGAGCCGCTCGTGCTGTTCGCTGGCGGCTCCGAGGAGTCGACGGGGATCAAGACCGCGCTCATGCGTCTGCTCGGCGGGTACGGGATCATCGGACTCGCCGCGGTCGCCGCCCAGCGGCTCCTCGCGGTCGGCTCGCTCGCGGACCCGCGGACGAGCGCCTCGGGCGGTGACGACGTTGGGACGGCCAGCACCGACGGCCCCTCGATAGAGAGCGTCCCCGACCAGAACACCGCCGCCGACGGCGCCGACAGTGCGGTCGACCTCGTCGGCCGCCCGCTCGCGGAGTACGCGGTCTCGCTCGTCGAGCCGGGGGTCGTCTTCTTCGTCGCCGCCGCGCTCGTCTTCACGCTGGCGTGGGCGTACTGGTACCGAGCGTCGAGCTAGGGCGGCGGGGGTCGCGGACCGAACGGGACGCGCGTGGGACAGCTATTCAAGCGGCCGTCACCACGTTCCGATATGGAACACGAAGCCGAGGTCGTCGGGGTCGGTGCGGGGTCTGCGCCGAGCGGCGACGTCCCGGCGGTGATCCTCTCCGCGCGCGACGAGTACGTCCCGATATTCGTCAGCGGCGACCAGGCCCGATCGATCGGTATGGCGCTGGAGGGCGAACCGTTCGACCGACCGCTCACGCACGACCTGCTCGTTGACATCCTCACGGAGTTCGGCGGCGCCATCGACCGCGTCCGCGTCGACGACCTCCGCGACGGCACCTTCTACGCGAAGGTCGACGCCGAGCGCTACGAGGAGGGCGAGCCGGAGCGGTTCGTCTTCGACGCCCGTCCCTCCGACGCGCTCGCGCTCGCCGTGCGCCTCGACTGTCCGATCGTCGTCACCGACGAGGTGATAGACGAAGCGGGGCGACCGCCCGACTCGGTCCAGTTTAGCGGCGACGGCGACCCATCGGAGGAGCGCTGAGCCCGGGGCCCCGGACTCGGCGGGCGGCGGGCCCGCGCCGAAGCCCGTCGTTCAAGTTGCCGCATCTCCCACCACGGGCATGGACGAGACCGCGACGCTCGCCTCCTCGCACACGGAGATGACGGAGATGCTCCTCCCGAACGACACGAACAACCTCGGCCGGGCGCTCGGGGGCGCCGTGCTCCACTGGATGGACATCTGCGGCGCAATCGCCGGCATGCGGTTCTCGAACCGACAGGTGGTCACCGCGTCGATGGACCACGTCGACTTCATCTCCCCGATCGAGATGGGCGAGGTCGCGATCGTCGAGGGATACGTGTTCAACACCGGCCGGACGAGCGTCGACGTGAAGGTCGACGTGCGCGCGGAGAATCCCCGCACGGACGAGACGCGCCGGACCACCACCTCCTACTTCACGTTCGTCGCGCTCGACGACGACGGGCGCCCCACGCCGGTCCCCGACCTCGACTGTCCGACCGCCGACGAGGAAGCGCTCCGCGAGGACGCCATGAACGGGCGCGAGGAGCAGCTGCGACAGGTCGTGAACCGGTACGACCTCTGACCGCGCAGACCGACACGACCTCCAGCCCCGTGAACCGGCACGACCGCCGACCGCACGGCCCGTTACTCTCCCGAGCCCGCGACGACCTCGACGGTCGCGTCCGGGTCGGCGGCGGCCGCGACCGCGGCCTCGTGCGCCGCCAGCGCGCGCTCCGCGAGGCCGTCGAGCGCGTCGCGGTCGGGTCCGCTCACCTCGGCCGCCTCGGACCCGTCGCCTGCCGCGAGGTGACTCGGACAGTCGCAGTCGGAGGCGCCGAACCCGTCTACCGGGCCGGCGGGTAGGCGCTCCGCGACCGGACACTCGACGTCGACGCCGAGGCTCCGCACGACGCGGTCGATCCGCGCGGCCGGGTGACCGAGCAGGTAGTCGACGTGCCAGTGGCGGACGTCGTGGTCGCCCCGCGCCGTCCGCCGGTGCCTGTCGACCCGCGAGAACCCGCCGGCGCCGAGCGCGCTGCCCGTGTACGCGTACGCGCCGGCCGGGAGACGGTGTTCGCCGAGCGCGCCCGCCGACAGCGTGGCGTCGGCCGCGAGGGCGACGATGAGGGTGTAGCTGCCGCCGTCGGCGTCGGTCATCCGTCCCCCGCCGGCCGCGACCCGGTCCCGGTCGCGCTCACGACAGCGCGGTCGGCGCCTCGTCGGCGGCCGCCCGGAGCGATCCGACCATCTCGCCCGCGTCGTCGTCCAGTCGGTAGGTGTCGTGGACGTCCGCGGGGTCGCGGCCCCGGCCGGACAGCGTCCCGACGACGTCGGCGATGCGGTCGTAGTTGTCGCGCACGAGCCCGCCGACGATGCCCGGCGTTCCCGCGCGGTCGGCCAGCTCCTCGGCGGCCGACCGCCCCGCGTACACCCGCCGCTCGACCGGGTCGACGAGCACCATCGCGAACGGGCGCGAGCCGAACTGCGCGTCGAGGAACGGGCCGACCGGGTCGGCCTCCCACGGGACCGCGACGACGCCCTCGAGCCGGCGGAGCGCGACGGCGGCGACCGAGCAGTACGGGCAGTCGCCGTCGAAAATCAACACCGGCGCGTCCGCGCCGTCCGGGTCAGTAGACATGCGAAAACGTAGGGACTCGACCGGCTTAAGCGGCCGGTCGGACGAACTCGTTCGGGTGCCGGGGCGCGTCGGACCCGCTCAGTGCGAGTGGCCGAGCGCGTCTTCGAGCGACTGCCCGAACCGCTCCTCGAACAGCTCCGCGGCCGTCTCGTTCATCTCCGCGATGTCTTCGGGCACGTCGCCCTCGCTGTGGTGGACGATGACGTGCGCCTGCTGGGCCATCGCCTGAACGACGACGTCTGAGACCACGGCGGTCGCGGCCTCGCCCTGCTCGCTGAGCACGTCGACGAGGCCGGCGGGCAGTTCGAACGACTCCTCGTCACCGTCGGGACCGGTGACCGTGTAGGTTTCTGTCTCTCCCATATCCGTCGGTCGCGGCCGCGACATAAGGGTCTGTGGAAACCGGACGCGAGCCGCGCACGACCGCCGCCTGCGGCCTCCGAGCCCGCCGGTCCGACCCGTCAACCGTGCGACGAGATCGCCTTCACCGAGGAGCCGGAGCCGACGATGCTGCCGAGGTACACCGCGATGGCCGTGACGACGATCGACCCCCCGGAGGGGAGGCCGAGTCCGATCGAAACGGCGAAGCCGCCGATCACCGACAGCTGGCCGAAGATGACGGCGAGGTACATCGTCTCGCGGAAGCTCCGGGCCACCTGCGAGGCGGCCGCGACGGGGACGACGAGCATCGCCGCCACGAGGATGACGCCGAGCACCTGCATCGCGCCGACGACGACGACCGCGGTCAGCACGACGAGCAGGGTGTTGTAGCCGGTGACGTTCAGCTGGGCGACCCGCGCGGCCTGCTCGTCGAAGGTGATGAAGAGGAGCTGCTTGTACGTCAGCGCAACGCCCGCGACGACGATCAGCGAGAGCGCTCCCATGAGGCGCGCGCCCTCCGGCGTGACGACCGCGAGGTTCCCGAACAGGTACCCCTGGATGTTCACGCCGGTGAGCCCGTCGCCGTAGCTGATGATCAGGGTCCCGACCGCGAAGCTCCCGCTGAGCATGATCGCGATGGGTACGTCGCCGTACGCGTCGGTGCGCTCGGTGAGCCACTGGACCCCGAGCGCCCCGAGGATGCCGACCGCGAGCGCGACGAGCAGCAGCGAGCCGTTCCACCCCGTCGAGGAGGTGACGAGGATCCCGACGGCGACCCCGGCGAACGCGGTGTGCGCGAGCGTCTCGCCGATCAGCGCCATCTCGCGGTGGACGAGGAAGGAGCCGACGAGCGGGGCGACCACCCCGACGAGCACGCCAACCGCCATCGACTGCCACATGATCGGGTGTCGGAAGACGTTCGTCCCGAACGCGGCGTCCATCGCGCGCCCCATCGAGCGGAACGCGGCGTACAGCTCGCTCGCCACCGGCAGGTCCTGCGTCCAGTAGAGGAGGAGGAACGAGAGCATGACCGCCGCGACGACGCCCGTGAGCCCGATCCCGGCGAGCTCCGCGGTCCGGCGGAGTCCTCGTTCGCGGCCGGTCCGGTCCGGACGCGGACGCTCCCGCTCCCGGTCGGCCGGTGTCTCCCCGGTCATCAGTGGTGGTGGTGGACGACCTGTCCGGTCGCGCCGTACGCCTCCGCGAGGGCGTCGCTATCGACGAACGACTCCGTGTCCCCGTGGTGGTACAGCTCGGTGTTGATACAGGCGATGCGGTCCGCGCGGTCGGTGACGACGCCGATGTCGTGTTCGATGAGGATGATCGTAATCCCGTCTTCGTTGAGCTCGTCGAGGAGGGCGTAGAACGCGTCGCGCGACTCGGCGTCGACGCCGACCGTCGGCTCGTCGAGCGCGAGCAGGTCCGCGTCGCTCGCGAGGGCGCGAGCGATGTACGCTCGCTGCTTCTGCCCGCCGGACAGCTCCGAGACGAGCCGGTCGGCCAGGTCCCCGACCCCGACCGTCTCGATGGCGTCCGCGACGGCTGCGCGGTCGGCCGCGGAGAGCCGCCCTCGCCCGGCGTGCGCGAACCGCCCCATCGTGACGCACTCACGGACGGTGACGGGCATCGCGCCGCCGCGGCTCGTCGCCTTCTGGGAGACGTAGCCGATCCGACCGCCGTCGTCGAACTCGTCGACCGGCCGGCCGAACAGCTCGACGGACCCCTCGTCGGGCTCGTGGAGGCCGAGCATGAGGTGGAGCAGCGTCGTCTTTCCGGAGCCGTTCGGTCCGACGAGCCCGAGGAAGTCGCCCTCCTCGACGGTGAGAGAGACGTCTCTCACGGCGACGGTGTCGCCGTAGGAGAACTTCACGCCGTCGAGGTCGACGATCGCGGTCACTTCGTGTGCCCCATCTGGACCGGCCGCACGTTTAGCTCTTTTACTCCGTCGCCGCGCCGCCGGGTCGGGGCGTCGCTCGGCGCGCCGGCGACCGTGCCGGTCACTGCGCCCCGAACGCCCGCTCGAAGGCCGGGACGTTGATCTCGGTCATCTGTTCGAGGTAGCCGTACCCGGCGTCGTTCCACTCCCGCGTCGTCCCCCCGGCCGGCGTGACGGGAACCGCCTCCGTCGCGCCGCTGTTCTCGACGATCGACTCGGCGAGCCGCGGCGACTGGAACCGGTCGTACAGCACCACGTCGATCCCCTCCGCGTCGACGAGGTCGATCGTGTCGGCGATCTCCGACTGGGTCGGCTCGTTCTGCGGCGAGACGCCCACCGGCGAGCGGAGCCGGAACCCGTAGCGCGCCTCCAGGTACTGGAAAGAGTTGTGGCCCGCCAACACCGCCACGTCGCGCGCGGCGTCCTCGGCGATCGACCGGAGGGCGTCGTCGATCGCGTCCAGATCCGCGGCGTACGCCTCGGCGTTGGCGGCGTACGCCTCGGCGTTGTCCGGGTCCGCCTCGCCCAGCCCGGTCGCGATCGTGTCGACCATCTCGGCCGCGAGGACCGGGTCCGTCCAGACGTGGGGGTCGTACCGGGTCCCGTTGTCGTGGTCTCCCTCATCGTGGCCCTCCCCGTCGTGGTCCCCCTCGTCGTGGCCCTCCTCGTCGTGGCTCTCCCCGTCCTGGCTCTCCCCGTGAGAGTGGTTCCACTCGAGCAGATCGCCTTCGAGCCCGTCAAGCACGTCGACCGTGGCGACCGTGTCGTAGTCGCTCTCCAGCGTCGCCGCCAGGTCCTGCGCCCACGCGAACTCCGGACTGTCGAGGTAGACGAACGCGTCCGTCGCCGCGACGTCCGCCGCGAGGGTCCCGTCGGGCGTCCACCCGTGGCCGAGCTGGCCCACGTCGACCGGGTCCTCGAAGCTCGCGTTGTCGCCCGCGACCTCGTTGGCCCAGTCGTTGAGCGTGAAGAACGCGGCGTACCCGGAGTCGAACTCCTCGGAGCTGCCGCCCCCGTTCCCGGTACACCCCGCGAGCGACGCCGCCGTTCCCGCGACCGCCAACCCGGCACCGCGCCGCAGCACCGACCGCCGTGAGTGAGTCATACCGATCTGTAACGCGGATTAATAGAAAAAAGTTATTATTTCATAACTCAGTCTTAATAATCTCGCCCCCGAAACCGACCGTCGATTAACAACGCCGGAGTCGGAGCGGCGTCGGGCCCGGCGCGACGCCGCCTCATTCGGTGAGGTCGACGACCGCGGCGTCCGCGAGGTCGGCGAGCGTCTCGGGGTCGACCGCGAACACCGCGCTCGGCGTCCCGGCGGCGCCGTACACGGTGTCGTACTCGGTGAGCGTCGGGTCGAACACCGTCGGGAGCGCGGCGTCGTGGCCGATGGGCGGCACGCCGCCGATGCTCCAGCCGACGACCTCGCGGATGCGCCCCGGGTCGCCCATCTCGGCGCCGTCGGCGTCGAAGTGGTCGGCGACGGCGTGGAGGTCAAGCCGGTTCGCGCCGCTCGTGATCGCGGCGACGAGGCTTCCATCTCGGTCGCCGCCGGAGAGCGAGACGACGATCGTCGACGCGATCGCGCCCGTCTCGCGGTCGAGCGCGTCGGCCGCCGCGGCCGCCGTCTCCGTGCCGGCGTCGAACTCCAGCACGTCGATTTCGACGCCGTACCGCTCCCGAGCCCGCCGTTCGAACTCCGCCGCGCGTGGGTGCATGCGATACGAGACCGCGCCCCGCGGACATCAACCTCTCGGAGGCGGTGAAACTGCGGCGACGGGCAGAGTCGCGGTCCGCGTCGTGGTCGGTGTCGCGAGCGCGGTCGGCGTTGCAGTCGCTCTCCGGGCGCGGTCGCCGTCGCCGGGCCGTCAGGACCCGTTACCGGGTCCGGAGTTCGTCTTTGTCCTTGATCACGCGGGCGTCGCCCTCGCCCGAGGTGACCTCGTTGACGAGGTCGTAGAGGTCGTTCTGGAGCCCGGCCGGGAAGGTGAGTACCCCAACCCAGGAGCCGTCGTTCTGCCACTCCTCGCGCTCAAGGTCGCCGAACTCCCGGATCTGCGCCTGTCCGGACCCCGCGTAGTCGGCCGGGAGCTGGACCGCCATCGTCACCTCCTCGAACCGGATCGGGATCACCGGTCGCAGCGCGTCGAGCGCGTCGTCGACCTGGTTCTCTACCGCTTCCATCGGGTCGATCTGGAACCCGGCCTCATCCAGCGCGCGCTCGATCCGCTCGGGCGGGTGCGGCGAGTCGTCCATCTGCGGGTTCACGGCGTTGCGCGTGATGGTGGTCACCAGCTGATTGTGCTTCCGCTCTTGCATCTCCGCGCGCTGCTCGGCGGTGATCTGTATCTCCCCGCGCTCGACGACCTCCGGAATGATCGAGAGCGGATCAGTGGTGCCGAAGACGGTCTCTAAATCCTCCTCTGCCGGTCGGTCGCCCCGCGAGGCGTTCTCGAAGACGTCCTCCGCGGCGATGACCTCCTCTAAGTCACCGTCGAACTCGCCGCGCTTGATCGCGAGCGCGGCGTCGGGGTCGATCAGGACCTCGAAGCGCTCCCCGTGTGACTCCAGTCGGGCCGTCACGGCCTCGTCGAGCGATATCATACCGGACGCTACCACCCCCGCGGGCAAAAAGCCTCCCGCCGCCGTCTTCGCCGCAATGAACCGCGGTGTCCGGTCGCGGCGCCCCCGTGCCGACCCGGCTACCCTCCCGCAGACGGCCGCTCGTCGTCCCACTCCTCGCGGCACGACTCCGAGCAGAAGTGTCGGTGGACGATGTCGTCGCCGTCGACCCACGTGATCGTTCGACGACCGCTCCCCAGCGCCGGCTGGCCGCACGTGGCGCACCCGGGCGCGGACTCCTCGTCGACGTCCTCCTCGAGGTCCGAGGTCGGATCTACCATACCTCCCCGTACGTCCGGGGGCACTTGAACCCGCGAAGGGCGGCAGTTCTGGCCACGACGACGCCCGACCCTCGGCGGGACGGGTCCGGCAGCTACCGCCTCGTTCGCGCGTCGCGGTCGGTCGCCCTGCGCGACGGGTGTTCGACGGTGATCTCTTGGTCGGGGCTCGGCCCGACGACGGTCCGCTCGCGGCCGTCGGGCCACCGCACGTCCACGCGCAGCGGCTTCGCGCCGCCGAGCCCGAAGTGCGCGACCGGCTCCGTCTGACAGAGGCAGCCGCCGCCCGCGTCGATCGCCCGCCGCTGGACGCCGTCGGCGGTCTCCAGCGTGACGACCGCGCCGCGCGCCGGCGCGCCCTGCCGCGTCGTCGGGCGCACGCGGAGCCAGCCGGCGTCGGGGGCGTCCGTGGCGCCGTACACCGTCACCGGCTGCGCGGCGACCTCGCCGTGGACGACGAGGAGTTCGAGGGCCCCGTCGCCGTCGACGTCGGCCGCGACCGCGCCGGTGCCGAACCCGTCCGGCTCCGCGGCCGGCCCGAGCGGGACGGGCTCCCACCCCGGCGGCTCGCCCGGGCGGTCGACGCGCTCGAACAGCCGGTTCTCCGCGCCGCAGACGTTGAAGAAGAGCTCCTCGCGCCCGTCGTTGTCGAAGTCCGCGGCGACGACCGTCCGGACCGCGCCCACCTCGCGGAGCGGGGCGGGGGCCACGTCGTCGTAGCCGCCCGCCGGCGAACAGCGCAGGAGGCGGCTGGGCGCGGCCTCGTTGCCGACCGCGAGCGCGAACGTCCCGCCCTCGTCGACGACCGCCGCGCCGCGGGTGTCGCCGCTGGGATCGGAGAGGGCGGGACCGCCGTCCGTGCGGTCGTAGTGGCCGTCGCGGTTGCTGAACAGCCGGTTCGGTCCCCCCTCGACGCCCGCGAACAGGTCGCCCTCGCGGGAGCGGTACGGGACCGCGAGCAGCGACCGACAGCCGCCGTCGACCTCCAGCCCGACCGCCTCGGCCATGTCGGTCACCTCGCCGTCGTCGCCGAGCTCGTAGAACGCGAGCGGGGCGGCGTAGCCCGAGACCGCGACGCCGTACCGGCCGGTCCCCAGTCGGTCGAGCGCCGCGACCGACCGGCCCGCACGGACGTCGAGGCGGTCGGCGTTCACCTCCCGCGCGAACACGTCGGTCCAGCGGTACCGGTCGGCCTCCAGTCGGCTCAAGAGGAGGTCGGGGTCGCCGCCGTCGACGCCGCGCGCGCAGTTGTGGACGTACACCTCCTCGCAGCCGTCGGCGTCGAGGTCGGCCGCGCACACGCCCATCCCGTGGCGCGTCCCGTCGGCGACGATCCCGCAGGCGGTGTCGACGTAGCGGCCGTCCTTCCGGGCGTACAGCCGATTCGGCTCGCCGTAGCCGGCGACGAAGACGAGCGGTCCGTCGCGGCCGGGCGTCACCGCGACCCCGTATCCGCGCATCGGGCGTCCGTCGTCGAGGAGACCGGACCGCTCCGTGAACATGGCCGCCCGTCACCGCTCCGAGAATATGAACGCACGGGTTAGATACGAGCGGCTCCCGCGGTGAGAAATGGTAACCGAGGCTATAAGTTCCGCTCGATGTACCGGTTCACCCGCGATATCCGGTCGGCGTCGAACGTCCACAGCCCGCGCCAGACTCGCGGCTCCGTCTCGACCGCGAGGAGTCCGACGCCGCCCTCGACACCGCGCTTGAGGTCGCTACTCGGGTCGCTCGCGGCCGAGTGCGGTCCCTCCGGCGGCCGGTACACCACGAACCAGCTATCTGTGAAGTCCGGGTCGTTCCCGGCGTGGATCACGGCGTCGAGGTCCGCCGGGAGCCTGTCGGGGACCCCGTAGAGGTGCGTGTCGACGGCGGTCTCGGTGACGCGCTCGTAGACGTTCCGCGTGCCGACCTCGTCGTCGATCCGCGAGAGCCGCTGGAACGACGAGCGCAGGGTGCCGTCGCCGGCGGCCCACGCCGCGCGCTCGATGAACCGCGAGATGGTGATGAGGAGCAGCTTCTGTCGGTTCGATTCGGGATACCCGCGGAGCGTGAACGTCGCGTCGCCGAGGCCGCTTATCACCGACGGGAGATCGACGTCGCCGAGGGACCGGCTGCCGGTGACGTACAGGTCCGAGTTGACGAAGAGCACCGCGTCGCCGAGTTCGGCGAGCGTCGAGCCGGCGACCACCTCGCCGCCCTCCATGAGCAGCACGAGGTTCTCGATCTCGTCGGGGTCGCCGCCGTCGAACGGAACGTCGTCGTGGCGGCGAAGCACCTCGACATCGAGGGAGGGGACGGTCCCGGTGTCATCGTCGAGCACGCCGGTCGTCGCCAGTTCTCGGGCGGTGAGACCGTGCGTCCGCTCGCCGCTCGCGGCTCCGGCTGGCCCCGCGCCGTCGGTGACTCGTCGATCGCCCGAGCCGGTGATCACGCGGCCGTCGACCACTCCCACCGCGTCGTCGCCGAACGTGTCCACGAGCATGTTCAGCACGGGGTCTGGGTCGGTCCGGTTGACGATGACGACGGAGCGCTCGGGGCCGTCGAAGCGATCGAGAAACTGTTCGAGTGTCACGTGTACCGGCGTGGGCGTGTCCTCCTCATAAGGATTCTCGCGCAGTTATCGCGTCCGATAACCACCGGTGAGCGGGGAGACCGCGACGTGCCGAGTCGGGTCCGGCGCGGGGGCGGAGCGACGGGACCTTACGCTCCCAGCGCGTCCTCGAGCAGCTGGAGCGGGTGTTCGATCTCGTAGCCGGTCCCGTGTTCCATCTGCATCGCGCAGGTCGGGCACTCGGTCATCCCGACCTCGCCCTCGGCGTCCTCCATGTGCTCGAACATCTCCGCGCCGATCTCCATCGACTTCTCGTACTTCTCCTCCTTCCAGCCGTAGGTGCCGGAGATGCCGGAACAGGAGTCGCCGACGTCCTCCATCTTCACGCCGTCGACGTCGCGGAACGTCTCGACTGCCTGCCGGGAGAGCCCCTGATTCCGGGCGTGACACGGCGCGTGATACGCGAAGGCGCGCTCGTCGTCGAGCCCGCCGGCCTCGTCGAGCGCCTCCTCTAGGTCCTCGTGGATGCGGAGGTACTCCAGCGCCTCGAAGGTGTGCTCGGCGACGTCGTCGATCCCGTGGAGGTCGAACAGCTCGGGGTACTCCTGGCGCAGCGACAGCGAACAGGAGGTACAGGAGGCGATCACGTCCGCGCCGTCGGCGATGGCCTCGACGAGGTTCTCGACGTTCGTCTCCGCGTGGCGGCGGGCGTCCTTCAGCATCCCGTTCGCGAACATCGGCGTGCCCGAGCACTTCTGGGGCGGGACCATCACCTCGTAGCCGAAGTGCTCGTAGACTGAGACCAACGCCTTGCCGACCTCGGGCGTGTTGTAGTTGGAGTAGCAGCCGTGGAAGTACGCCACGCGCTTGTCGGGGTTCTCCACCTGTGCGCCGCCGCGCGCCTTCCACCACTCGCGGAACGTCTCCGTGGCGAACTCGGGGAAGTCGCGCTCCTTCGGGATCCCCATAACCTTCTCCATCGCCCACCGCGCGGGGCCGAAGTTCATCGCGAACGATGCGGTCCGGGGGAACATACTCGCGAGGCTCGCCGAGGTGCGGTAGTTCGCTAACACCCGATTCCGGATGTACTCGACGGAGAGCTTCTCCATCTGGCGCTCGACGAACTGCCCGCGGGCCTCGTTGTGCATCTGGGAGAGCGGCACTCCCGAGGGGCAGGCGTCGTCACAGCGCATACAGTTCGAACAGGAGGTGATCGACTCGTCGATGTCGTGGTCGTCCTTCCGTTTGAGCCGCCACTGCTCGGGGCCCTGGAACTTCGGCCCGGGGAACTCGTCGTCGACCTCAGCCACCGGGCAGGAGGTATCGCAGCTCGTACACTTGTAACAGGAGTCGGCCCCCTCGCGGAGGTCGAGGTCGCCGCCGGGGAACACGTCGACCGGGTCGTACGCGTCCGGGTCGAGCTCGGTCGAATCCGCTCCGGCCGAGGCGCTTTCGACGCCGCCGTCGGTTGCGGCGCGGTCGCCCGCGGTCGCGTCCGTCTCCGCGACTTCCCCCTCGTCGGGGACGAACACCGACGGCTGCTCGTCGCGGCCGGACTCCGGGACGCCCGGCGTCGGCCCCTCGTAGCCGCCGTCGCTCGACTCGGTCGCCTCGTTCGACTCCCCCGCGTCTCCGTCGTCGTCCGTGTGTCGTGTCATTGGTTCGCCTCCGTCGCCGCCTGTCGCCCGGCCGCGAGGCCGGTCGCAAGCGACACCCCGCTCGCGGACTTCTCCCGCGCCGCGTCCGCGCCGCCGACGACGCCGCCGGCCGCGAACACGTTCTCGTACTGTACCGTTCCCTCGGCGTCCGTGGGGCGACACCGCTCGTCGGGCCGGACCCCGAACCGCGCGTACGGCTGGTCGCCGAACGCGTCGTCGACGAACCACTCGTACCGGTCGTCCGGCTGGTCGACGTGGAGGTTGAGGACGGGCTCCCGGACCCCCTCCCGGTCGGAGTCGAGCCCCTTCCCGACGAGCCCGCCGGTCGCTAGCACGAACGCGTCGGCGCCGTACGGCGCCGTGCGACCCTTCCGATCGACCGCGACCGTCTCCACGCGACCGTCGGTCGCGGACTCGACGCCGACGACGGGGTTCCCGGTCTCGAACCGGACGCCCTCGGCGTCGAGCGCGTCGAACAGGCGGTCTTCGAGCCGCAGGCCGGGGAGGCTCGGCGGGCCCATCGGGATCTCGAACACGTCGGCGCCGAGCCGGTCAGCGAGTTCTTCGCGGACCTCCTCGCCCCGGTCGTCGCCCAGGAACGCGGGGAAGCCGACGCGCTCGACGCGGTCGACGCCGCCTGCCTCGTCGACCACGTCGTGGAGGTGCGGCGCGACCGCCTTCGCGAGCGCCTCGCGGGCGGGGACGCCGTCTATCTCCTCGTCGTGGTCGAGCGCCTTCGCGAGCCGGGTGATCTTCGCGTCGGCGCGGAACGCCTCCGCGAACTCGACCTCCGCGCCCGCGGCGTCGAACGGCACGCCCGCGGCCTCGAGCCGCCCCGCGAAGGCGCGCGCGTCGTACTCCGTGAGCGACCGGAACCCGACGACCAGCATCGGGCGGTCGTCGCTCGCGAGCCCCGCCTCGGCGGCCGCGGGGTAGCGCGCCGTCGGCTTCACCGCGCCGCCGAACGTCGGGACGAGGGCGTTGCGGTCGGTGTGGCCGCCGCGGTACGCGTCGCCCGCGAGGTCGTCGAAGAGGTCGAGCCCCTCCCGGAGCGCGTCGCTCCCGACGACCCGATACGGGTGCGACTCGGGGAGCCGGTCGATCCCCTCGAACGGGTCGGCGAGCGGCCCCTCCGGGTCCGGCCACTCGTCGCGGTCGAGGTTCCGGCCCGCGGTCGGCGGCCCGTCCCGGAGCGGCTTCGCGGGCTCGGTCGCCGGGACGTAGCCGAGCGCGTCGATCAGCCCGGAGGCCTGCCGCAGCGTGCTCGACTTGTGCGAGACGAGCCGCACGTCCGCGCCCTCGCGGGCGGCCGAAACCGCGGCCGTGATCGCGGCGAGGCCGCCGCCGATCACGAGCACGTCGCTGTTTATCGCCATCAGCGCCCTCCGTCGGTGGCCGCGTCGTCACTTGCGCGGCCCCTGTCGGTCGCCGCGTCGTCGCTTGCGCGGCCCCCGTCGGTCGCCGCGTCGTCGCTTGCGCGGCCACCGTCCGCGGCCGCGGTCCCCGTGTCGCCGCCGGAGCCGTCGGCGCCCGGCGCGTCGGCGCCCGCGTCGAACGCGCCGAAGTCCACCTCGCCGTCGAGGTTCGCGGGGTCGCCGTCGCGGTTCATCGTGGTCGCGTGGAGCAGGTGGTTCAGCATCGCCTGCGAGAGCTGTTCGCCCCACAGCGCGTGGCGCTGGCCCTTCCAGCGCTCCTGGTACAGCTCGTCTTCCGCGTCGCGGACGACCGGCTCGGGATACTCCTCGGCGAGCTCCGACGCGATGCGGTGCGTACAGAAGCCGCCCTGGCAGTTCCCCATCGAGGCGCGGGTCCGCAGCCGGACCGCGTTGAGGTCGGAGCCGGCGTCGTCGACAGCGTCCTGGACCTCCGCGCGGGTCACGCTCTCGCAGTTACAGACGATCGGGTTCGGGTCGTACTCGTCGAGCACATCGTCGGCCCGGGAGCCGAGCCGCTGGCCCGAGCGCCGCGCGACGGGCGACCGGAGCCCGAACTCGTCCATCAGCTCCTCCATGCGCGCCGGGTCTTCGGAGCCCGGCAGCGGCGCCTCGGCGGTGTCGCAGGTCGCCTCGTGGCCGAGCGTCTCGCAGACGTGGTCGGAGATGGACTCGGCCATCATCCGGTAGGTGGTGAGCTTCCCGCCGACGATGGTCGTCATCCCCGGAAGGTCGTCGCGGTCGCCGTGGTCGAGGAGGAAGTAGTCGCGCGTGATGTCGGTCGGGTCCTCGGTGCCGGTCCCCGGGGGTTCGTACAGCGGGCGGACCCCCCAGAACGAGCGGAGCGTGCGGGCGTCTTCGAGCGCCGGCACGAGCTCCGAGAGCGTCTCGATCATCAGGTCGACCTCCCAGTCCTCCTCGGGGTAGTCCTCGGGGTCGTCGACCTCCTCGTCGGTCGTGCCGAGGATACAGGCGGTCTCGTGGGGGACGATGATGTCGGCGTCGCCCTTCGGCCGACAGCGGTTGATCACGGTGTCGACCTGCCGGGTGTTCATCACCGTCATCACGCCCTTCGAGGGGCGCACCTCCACGTCGACGCCGGCCATCTCGCCGACGTTCCCCGCCCACGCGCCGGTCGCGTTGACGACGTGCCGCGCGCGGATCTCCTCGGTCGTCCCCGGCTCGCGGTGGACGCGCTTCCCCGGTCCCGTCTCGTGTTCGATCTCGACGCCGACGACCTCGCCGTCCTCGACGAGCACGTCGGTCACCGGTGCGTGGGTCTCGATTCGCGCGCCATGCTCGCGTGCGTCCGCGGCGTTCGACACGCAGAGCCGGAACGGGTCGATCGCGCCGTCTGGTAAGGCGATCGCCTTCTCGACGTCGCGCGCGAGGTACGGCTCGCGACGGCGCGCCTCCTCGCCGTCGATCACCTCGGCGGGAATGTTACACGCCTTACATCCCTCCAGCTTCTCCTGGAAGTACTCCTCGGAGTCCTCGGGTCGCTTGACGAACATTCCCCCCGTCTCCTCGACGCAGTGGGCCGCGATGTCGCGGAGAACTCGGTTCTCCTCGATACACTCCTCCGCGCTCTTCTGGTCCGAGACCGCGTAGCGGCCCCCGCTGTGGAGGAGCCCGTGCATCCGTCCGGTCGTGCCGTGCGTCAGGTTCCCCTTCTCGACGAGGACCGCGTCGAGCCCCCGTCGCGCCAGGTCCCTGACGACGCCGCACCCCGTCGAGCCCCCACCGACGACGACGACGTCCACTTGTCTGTCCATGCGAGCCACTTGGACCCCGACCACTTTACTTTACCTCCCGAGGTGCCCCACCCATAACTATCACGGATATTCAAGTAGTGTAATCCCTGCCAGCGCCGATTTATTTATATACTAGACTTTTTCATTCGCGCCGATGTCCGGATTTCAACAGGAAGATTATTATGGTAGTACATTATGTTCACGATCGGCGTGGTAGCTTCCGTGAAGATATGTCGCGGCGGCGGCGGTGCGTCTTCCGGCCGTTTCGGTCCGGCTCCGGACGGGTCGGCCTCGACGGTCGGACGCCGTGACGGCGAACGCGACCCCGGATTCGCCCTCGACGACGAGGCCGAGCCGGTCGCCGACGCACGCGGACCAGCGCCACAGGAGGGATCCACAACATGACACAGTACGTCGGTGCGATAGACCAGGGGACGACCGGGACTCGATTCATGGTGTTCGACCATGAGGGCCAGGTCGTCGCGAACGCCTACGAACAGCACGAACAGATCTACCCGAACCCGGGCTGGGTCGAACACGACCCGATCGAGATCTGGGAGAACACCCAAGAAGTCGTCCTCGACGGGCTCGCCGAGGCCGGGCTCGACGCCGATCAGCTCGAGGCCATCGGCATCACCAATCAGCGCGAGACGACCATCGTCTGGGACAAAGACTCCGGACGGCCGGTCCACAACGCGCTGGTGTGGCAGGACCGTCGGACGACCGACCGCGTCGAGGAGCTACAAGAGGACGAGAAGGTCGAGGAGATCCGCGAGAAGACCGGCCTCGAGGCCGACGCGTACTTCTCGGCGACCAAGACCGAGTGGATCCTCGACAACGCGGAGCCGCTCAAGATGCAGAGCTCGCGCGGCGGCGACCTCCGCGACCGCGCTCGCGCAGGCGAACTCGTGATGGGCACCATCGACTCGTGGCTCATCTACAACCTGACGGGCAACCACATCACGGACGTCACGAACGCCTCCCGGACGATGCTGTACAACATCCGGGAACTGGAGTGGGACGACGAGCTCTTAGACGAGTTCGACGTGCCCAAGGAGATGGTGCCCGAGGTACGCCCCTCCTCCGACGAGGACTACTACGGCCACACGGACGCCGACGGCTTCCTCGGCGAGGAGGTCCCGGTTGCCGGCGCGCTCGGTGACCAGCAGGCCGCGCTGTTCGGCCAGACCTGCTTCGACGAGGGCGACGCGAAGAACACCTACGGCACCGGCTCGTTCTACCTGATGAACACCGGGACCGACGCCGTCGAGTCCGACCACGGACTGCTGACGACGATCGGGTTCCAGATGTCCGGCGAGCCCGTCCAGTACGCGCTCGAAGGGTCCATCTTCATCACCGGCGCCGCCATCGAGTGGCTCGAGGACGTCGACCTGATCAACAACGCGGCACAGACCGCGGAGCTGGCGCGCTCGGTCGACTCGACTGACGGCGTCTACATGGTCCCGGCGTTCACGGGACTCGGCGCGCCGCACTGGGACGGCCGCGCACGCGGGACCATCGTCGGGATGACCCGCGGCACGAGCAAGGAGCACATCGTCCGGGCGACGCTCGAATCGATCGCCTACCAGACCCGCGACATCGCTGAGGCCATGGAGGCCGACTCCGGCGTGGAGACCACGACGCTCCGCGTCGACGGCGGCGCGGTGAAGAACAACTTCCTCTGTCAGCTCCAGTCCGACATCATCCAGACCGACATCGCGCGGCCCGAGGTCGACGAGACCACCGCGCTCGGCTCGGCGTACGCCGCCGGGCTCGCGGTCGGCTACTGGGACAACGTCGACGAGCTGCGCGACAACTGGCAGATCGACCGCGAGTTCACGCCCGAGAAGGACCAGGCCGATGTCGACAAACTCTACGGCCGCTGGGACGACGCGGTCGAGCGCTCGAAGAACTGGGCGATCGACGAGGAGGACGAATAGATGAGCGTCGAACTGCTGCCGGAACTGGCCGTCGCGGCCGACACCGTGCTACAGGTCGGCTACGACCCGGGCGCGCCGACCGACGTGATCCAGAGCCTGACCAATCCAGCGATCCTTCTCGGGGCGCTCGCGGGCGGCGCCTTCGGGGCGGCGCTCGGCGCCCTGCCGGCGTTCATCTTCACGGGCTTCCTCGTGATCGGCGGGTCGCTCGGCGGCGGTGGATTCGGCGTGGACGTCGGGTTCGGTCCCGTCTTCGGCCCGCATATCTCCTTCGCGGGGGGTGTCGCGGCCGCCGGTTACGCTGCCAACAAGGGCTATATGGAGTCCGGATTCGACTACCACAACGCGAAGGACATCGGCTTCGCGCTGGGGAGCAAACCCGACATCCTCGCCGTGGGGGCCGTCTTCGGCGTCTTCGGCGTCCTCATCGAGCAGCTCTCCCGGCAGCTGGCGATCCCGGTCGACCCGATCCCGGTGAGCATCGTCATCAGCGCCCTCGTCGTTCGGGCGGTGTTCGGATACAGCATCGTCGGCAAGGTGAGCGACAAGGCGAACGGCTACTTCGACATGGGGCCGTTCGAGCGCGAGCAGATGCGCGAGCCCGGCGAAGTGGTGGGCGACGGCGGCAAGGCCAGCGAGGACCGCCTCGCCGTCGAGCCGTGGCTGCCGAACATGTACAAGTGGTCGCACGTCGCGGCGATCGGCTTCTTCGCCGGTCTCGCCTCGGCCGTCATCACGTACAACATGATCACCGGCGGGCACGGCCTCATCGCCGTGTTCGCCGGCTTCGGGATCAGTGCCGGGTCGCTGCTGTTCCTGAACCTCGGCGTCGACCGGATCCCGGTCACCCACCACATGACGCTGGCGGGGTCGACCGCCTTCCTCTCCGTGTGGCAGGGAGGCATCACGACGCTCACGGACCTCTCGGCGGCCGACCTGACCGCGCCGCTGGCGTTCGGCGCCGCGCCCGCGCTGCTGTTCGGCGCGCTGTTCGGCGTGTTCGCCGCGGTCGTCGGTGAGGCGTCGCAGCGCGTGTTCTACGCGCACTCCGACACGCACTTCGACCCGCCGGCGGCCGCCATCGTGGTCTGGTCGCTGACGCTCGGCCTGCTCGTCATCGCCGGACTGCTCAACTGGGCCGTCTGGATCCCCGGCACGGGGATCTAACGCGTCCTCACTTTCGGCAGGGGTCTTTTATTATGGCACATCGCTCATCCGCGGTCGGTCGGAATCGCCCGGACAGCGACCGGTGTCTCGGTGACGGCGCCCCGGTGCGACCGTCAGTCCGGGAGCAACGCGGAGAAGGCGAGGAACGCGCCGGCGGCGACCGCGGACGCGGCGACGGCGACCGTCGTCACCTCGACGCCGAGGTACCGGGCGATCAGGGCGAGCGCGCCCGCCAGAACGAGCGCGACTCCGACCGCGCCGTGGTGGTAGCGCCCCGCGGTCGGCTGGTCGGCGACCGCCGCCGAGTCGCGGTCGACGAAGATCCGGGCGCCCCACCACACCGAGCCGAACCGGGCGCCGATCCCGATCGCGGCGGCGGCGATCGAGACGAACTCGATGTCGCCGACGGTGAACATGCCGGCACCGAACGCGGCCACGGTCGTCAGGACGGCGACAACTTTGCTCCGGTCGTCGACCGTGTGGAGCGCCTCCACGCCCGGGTCGTTCGACATACCAGTCGTAGTTCGCCCGACGCTGGTATAGGTTTCCATCGGGCGAGTCCCGCGCTCGCTCCCGCGACCGCGGTCGGCGCCGTCGAGGGCGCGCGTCCGGTGAGCCCTCGCCGCGGAGCGAACGTAGGGTATTTAATCACCGCGCCGAGGAGGTGGTGGTATGTTGGACCGGCTCGGGCTCGACCGGCGGGATCGGCGGAACCTCCTCGTCGTGATGGCAGTCGTCGCGGCCGTGACGGCGGTGGTCTCGGCGGGAACGATCTCCGTTCGGCTCGTCGTCGGCGTGATAGCCGGCCTCATCAGCGGAGTCGTCTTTGTCGTCTCCACGGCGCTCATCAACCGATACAAACCCGAACACTGGTAACGGGCCGGTCGGCGCGCCGAACCCGCCCGACCGCGCCGCCGCGCGCGCTCCGCGAGTCGCGACAGTTTTGTTCGGCGATCACGGAGGGGGGCCCGTGAACATCGACGACCGGATCGAGCGACGGCTCGGCTACGACGCGGGCATGAGCGTTCTCGCCGACTTCGAGGCCGTCTCCCCGGTCACCCACGTCGACTCGCCGGTCGGCCGCGGCCCGGCTATCGAGCGCCTGCTCGACGTGTTCGAGCCCGCGTTCTCCGGGTCGCTCCCGCCGAGCGTCTACGTGTACGGCCCGAAGGGGAGCGGGAAGTCCGCCGTCGTCTCCTCGCTGTTCGACCGGCTCGCGGCGCACAGCGGCCCCCGTCGGGCCATCCAGACGACGACGCGGGCGGTCGAACCGACGATCCCCGGGTTCGTCTACGTCGACGCCCGGCGGGCGTCGACCCGCTTCCGACTGTACCACGCGATGCTGGCCGCCATGAGCGACGACTCCGTTCCCGACCACGGGATCGGGACCGAGGAGCTGGCCGCCTCCCTGCGCGACGCGATGCGCACCGGTCCGGACCTCGTCGTCGCTGTCGACCACGCGAACGAGGCCGAGACGCCGACGGCGGCGACGCTGATCGACTGGCTGAACGACGTGGGCGAGCGGCTCGTCCCCGCGTTCCTCGGCCGCGATCCGCCGGACGCGATCGGCTGGGAGCCGGAGACGACCGTCGAGTTCGCGAAGTACCGCCGACACGTGCTCGTCGAGCTGCTGACGAGCCGGTGCTCGACGGGGCTCGGCCGAGACGCGCTCAGCCACGACCAGATCCGCGAGGTCGTCGAGTGGGCCGCGGGCGACGCCCACGACGCCCTCGCCGCCGTGATGGGCGCGGCGGTCAACGCGGAGCGGTCGGGGGCGTCGACGATCCGATCCGGCGACGTCGACGCCGGCGTCGACGGCGTTCCCCGGCCCTGCGTGGCGCTGGGGCGCGTGCTCGCGCTCCCCGAGAGCCGCCAGCGGCTCCTCTACGAGCTCGCCGGGCTCTCCGAGGACGAGCGCTCGACCGTCGGCGTGGCGACGGAGACCATCGCGGCGCGCTCGGGCGTCGACCTCTCGGCGTCGACGGTCAGGCGCGTGCTCTACGAGCTGGCCGACGCCGGCCTGCTCGAACGAGTCACCGTCCGCGAGACCGACGGTAAGGGCCGACCGCCGAGCCGGCTCGTCCCGCTGTTCCCGACGGTCGTCTTCAGCGAGCTGTTCGACCGTCGCACCCGCTCCGGGTAGGCGCCGCGCGGGCGGCCGCCGTCCGGTCCGCCCTGCCTCCGTTCGAACGGAAGACAGTTGTCGCCGTGCCGCCGACCCGATGGTATGGTTCCGCCCCTCGCGCTCGACATCGACGGTACGCTGACGACGCCGAGCGGCCGGATCGATCCGCGAGTCTTCGAGTTGTTGCCCGGGTGGGACGCGCCGGTCGTGTTCGCCACCGGCAAGGCGTTCCCGTACCCGGTGGCGCTCGCGCACTTCCTCGGCCGCGAGGAGACCGTGATCGCGGAGAACGGCGGCGTCGCGTACGTCGGCGGCGAGACGACGCTCGTCGGCGACCCGGACGCGGCGTGGGCCGTCGTCGAGGCGTTCCGCGAGCGCGGCGGAGCGATCGGCTGGGGCGACGGCGACACGGTGAACCGCTGGCGCGAGACGGAGGTCGCGCTCGGACCCGACGTCGACGCGGGGCTGCTCCGCGAGGTCGCCGCGGCCGCGGGCGACGACGTGGAGATCGTCGACACCGGCTACGCCTACCACGTGAAGTCGGTGGGGGTCAGCAAGGGTCGCGCGCTCCGCGTCGTCGCCGAGGCGCTCGGCGTCGACCCCGCCGCGTTCGTCGCGATCGGCGACAGCGAGAACGACGCGTCGACGTTCGGCGTCGCCGGCGAGTCGTACGCGGTCGCCAACGCCGACGCCGCCGCCCGCAATGCCGCCGACGAGGTGGTGGACGACGGGTACATGAACGGGACGGTCTCGGTGCTCGAACGGCTGCGCGAGCGCGACGAGTAGTCCGTATCCGACGGCGGAGCGCGTCCGCTCTGCTCAGCTCGTCCCGGCGACTCCGGGGGACGCGTACGGGTCATCAGTTCGATTCGGGGGTATCGCCCTCGGGGTCGGTCTCCGCTCACGCGTCCGTCATGGCCGCGAGTTCGCGGAGCGAGTCGATTTCGTGGGTGGGCGCGACGGAGAGGGTCGTGTCCCGGCAATGTGGCCGTCGGACGAACGCCGAGTCCAGCCCGGCCCGGTGGGCCGCTCTCACGTCGCTCTCGCTGTCGCCGACGTAGAGCGCCGACTCGGCGCCGAGCTCCGCGAGCGCCCGGTCGAGATAGTGCGTGTTCGGCTTCTTCAGGTCCAGGCTCTCGACACTCTTCTCTCGGCCGTGATAGGTGTCGAACGCGTGCCGCAGGCCGAAGAAGTCCAACACGAACGCGACCGTGCTGTGGTGGTTGTTGCTCACGACGCCGCGGGGTCGATCGAGGTTCGTGACGCTCCGAACGTCGTCGTAGAGCGCCCGTGACCCCGACTCGAACTTCTCGAACTGAGACCGTTCGTCGAGCCGCTCTCGGGCTCGCCAGAACGCCTCCACGTCCACATCGTAGACCGCGCACATCTCACGCAGTCTCTCGACGGTCGTCCCGCGTACGACGTCGTCGACGTGCGCTTGGTCCGGGTCCCGGACGCCTACCGCTTCGAACGCTTCCCGCGTCGCTTCGACCGCCGTCTCGTGGGCCGGCGGCTCGACCAAGACGCCGTCGTTGTCGAAGAGAACCGCGTCGTATCCGGTCACGTCTCCGTGTTTCCCGAAATTCGGATTAGTCGTTTCGGTGTCCCGGTTCGACCGGCCACACGGCGGCCGCGTCGAGAGGGTGGCGTCGTCGGCCAGCGACCGCTGCGATCACTCCTCACCGTACGGATACCGCGCCGTCGACCCGCATTCCGTACACCGGACGACCACGCGCCCGGGTCGCGTCCGGACGCGGCTCGTCTTGCCGGGGCGGAGGTAGACGGCGCAGTCGTCGCAGGCGCGCCGTGAGAGCTCGGCGGGAACGCCGCAGCGGTTGCGCTCGGCGATCCGGCGGGCGCGGGCGACGTACTCGCGGGCGCGGTCGTACTCGTCGTCGACGACGGCCTCGCGAGCGAGCGCGAACAGCCGCTCGATCCGCTCCGCCGGGATGCCCATGTCACCGAGGGCGGCGCGCGGCGCCAAAGAGGTTGTTATCCGGGTCGGGCGGGGCGGCCGCCCGGACCGTGCCGACGCTCCGGACGCGGGGCGCCGGCCGGGACCCGCACGCTTTTTTATCGGTCCGACCTAACCGAGCGATATGAAAGAATCCCTGATGGACGTGATCTGCTGTCCGCTCGACAAGGCGACTCTCGAACTCGACGTCGACGACGCGGACGACGAGGAGGTCCTCGCCGGGACGCTCACCTGTACGGAGTGCGGCGAGACGTACCCCATCGAAGACGGGATCCCGAACCTCCTCCCGCCGGACATGCGCGAGGAGGCGGCTGCGTAGGGGGTTCCGCTCCGGAGCGGCGGGAGCGGATCCGCCCCGAGGCGCCGACCGCGGCGACGGCCTCCGGCGGTCGACGCCGCCGCCCGAACTCCTCGCTCGTGTGAATCTTTTTTTAGTGCGGGGTCGTGGTTCCACCCGTGCCGACACTCGACGTCGAACTGAACGGGGAGGCGGTCCACGACATCGACGCGCCGGACTCGTTCGTCACCGACGGGCCGTTCCCGGTCGTGCTCGAGAACAGCGGCCGCTCGACGCACGTCCACCTTCACTTCGACGACGAGCTGGACCGGGTGGCGACGCTCGACGAGGGGAACCACTTCGTCGCCGACGAGGCCACCCGTCACGTCCACGTGTCGACCGCCGACGTCGACGAGCGGGTCCGCGGCAAGCTGAAGATCGTCACCGGCTACGGGTCGAACACGCGCTACGTCGACGTGCGGGTCGATCCGTCGCCCGACTCCCCGAGCGAGCCCGTCGCCGTCGACGAGACGCTCTCCGCCCCCCCGGAGCAGACCCCGGAGGTGCCGCCCGGGCAGCGCGCGGTGAACGCGCTCGACCGACTCGTTCGGCGCGGCGGGGTCGCGGGCGCGGCGTTCGGGCTGATCGCGGTCGTCGCCGCGGTGGGAGTCGCGCTCGCCGCCGACAGCGCCGTCGTCTGGCTCGCGGTGGGGGTCGCGCTGATGACCGCGTTCGGCGCGGTGCTGCTCGCGGTGACGTGAGGCGACGCGGGTCGCCGTCCCGCCCGTTCCCCCGCGCGCGGTCCGCGTCCTCTCAGTCGGGATCCGCGCGCTTTTAACCGTCCCGGCGGAACGAAACGCCATGAGCTTCGAGAAGGAAGACGAGGTCGTGTTCCACGACAAACACAGCGAGTACGACGGCGAGTCGGGCACGATCACGCAGGTGATGGAGACCATGTTCGGCGACGCGACGTACACGGTCAGCTTCGAGGACGGCCAGGAGACGGGCGTCCCCGAGGACGCGCTCGACGCCGTCGAGAGCGAGGAGTAACGCCGCCCCCACCCGTCCCGCATGCCGAAAGTCCCCTTCCACTACGTCGACCTCCGCGCGTTCTCGTACGCCACCGAAGACGTCAAACGGGTCGAGCAGGCGCTGTACTCCCTCCTCCCCGACGAGGTCGAACTCGACCGCGTCGAGAACGTGGGGCACCACGGGGACCGCATCGTCGTGCTCTCGGCGCGGGTCGAGCGGGCCGACGAGATGCGACACGTGTTAGACCGGCTCGCAGAGCTGGAGGACCTCGACCGCGTCCTCGACGAGCTCGACGAGCGGGTCGACGACAACTGCGCGCTGTTCCTCCGCCTCGACAAACAGGCGGCGTTCCGCGACGAGGTCCGCCTCGGCCCGGGTCTCACCGTCCGCACGAAGGTCGAGGCGTACCCGGCGAAGAAGGAGAAGGCGGTCGCGAACGCCCGCGAGACGCTCTCGCGGCTGGCCGACGACGACTGACAGACTACTGCTCGGCGACAACTGATCGACGACGGCCGCGCGATCGAGCCGCGCTCTCCCGGTCGCGTGCCCCGGCCGCACCCGCGGCGTGACTTTTTCACCCGTCCCGTCGATGTCACGTCATGACCGATCCGTTCGTGGTCGTCGGCGCCGACGCGGCTGGATTGAGCGCGGCCAGCAAGTTCCGTCGCGAGGCGCCCGACCGAGAGGTCGTCGTCTTCGAGAAGGGTCGCTGGATCTCGTACGCCTACTGCGGGATGCCGTACTTCATCGCCCGCTACGTCGACCGCATGTCGGACCTCCTGTCGCTGTCGCCGAGCGAGGTCGACGAGCGGGGGATCGACCTCCGACGCGGCCGCGAGGTGGTCGCCGTCGACCCCGACGCGAAGCGCGTCACGGTCGAGACGGCCGACGGTGATCGAGTCGAGCAGGCGTACGGCGACCTCCTCGTCGCCACCGGCGCGCGCGCCGACTCCGGCCCCTTCGACGTGCGCGGCCTCGACGGCGCGTTCACGCTTCACGACATGGACACGGCGGCCGCCATCGACGCGTACGTCGCGGACCCCGACGACTACGACTCGGACCGCGTCGACGTGAGCGCGGTCGACCGCGACCGCGTCGAGCGCAACGCGGCGATGCCGGCCCCCGAGACCGCCGCGGTCGTCGGCGGCGGGTACGTCGGCGTCGAGGTCGCCGAGGCGCTCTCGGAGCGCGGGGTCGACGTCCGCGTCTTCCACCGGTCCGGGCACCTCCTCTCGCCGTTCGGCGAGGCGGTCGGGAACCGCGTCGAAACCGCGCTCGAGGCCGAGGGCGTCAGCGTTCGCACCGACGCCCCGGTCGAGGCGCTCGTCGGCGACGAGCGGATCGAGGCGATCGACGTCGGCGGCGACCGCGTTCCGGTCGACATGGCCGTCGTCGGGGTCGGGATTCGACCGAACACCGAACTGCTCGACGGCACCGGGGTCGACCTCGGACCGGGCGGCGCGGTCCGGGTGGACGACCACGGCCGGACTAGCCTCCCGGACGTGTACGCGGCGGGCGACTGCGCGACCGCGCGCCACGCGGTGACGGGCGAGCCCGACTGGATGCCCCTCGGACTCACCGCGAACCGCGCCGGTCGCGCGATCGGTGCGACGGTCGCGGGGGATCCCGCGCCGGTCGGGGACATCGCGGGCACGGCGGCGGTGAAGGCGTTCGACACCGAGGGGGCCCGGGTCGGGATCCTCGACCCCGAGGCGGCCGAGGCGGCTGGGTTCGACCCGGTCAGCGAGACGGTGACCGCGGGGTCGCGCTCCGGCTACTACCCCGGTGCGGCCGAGACCGAGGTGACGCTCGTCGCCGACCGCGACACGAGGCGACTCCTCGGCGGGAGCGTCGTCGGCACCGACCGCGCGGCGATCCGGATCGACACGCTCGCGACCGCGATCGAGGCGGACATGACCGTTCCCGAGGTAGAGCGCCTCGACCTCGCGTACGCGCCGCCGTTCAGTCCGGTGTGGGACCCGATACTGGTCGCCGCGAAGGTGTTGAACGGAAAAATCGAGGACTGAACGGCGGCGACGGCGGTGCGGCCCGGACGAAGTCGCTCACTCCCGTATCCGACCGACGAGGAACCCGACCACCGCCGCCGCGAAGCCGACCGCGACCGCAGCGGCGGCGGCGAGCGCGAGCGGCGCGGTGACCGCCGAGAGGGGCGGGCCGCCGAGGCCGCCCGGGACCGCGTACGGCGTCGGTCCGAGCCCCCGCAGCAGGGTCCCTGCGAAGGGCCCGTACGCGAGGAGGGCCGTCGGGAGGGCGCCGCCTCCGGTCGCGGCGAACGCGACCGCGCCGACCGCCGCCACCGCGGCGAGGACGCCGGTGGTCGCCGGGGCGCCGACGCCGACCGCCGCCGTCGCGTCGAAGGCGACGTACGACAGCGCGAGCCCGACCGCGCTCCACACCGTCGCTCGCTCGAAGCCCGTCTCGCCGAGCGCGATCCGCCGGAGCGCCGCGCGACCGGAAGCGGCACCATCGGCCCCGCCCGCGTCGCCCTCGGTCGCGTTCGCGTCGGTCATTCCGGTCGCGTCGCCCCCCGCCCCTCGCGGTCCGGGGTGAGGTTGCCGTGTTCGTCTATCTCGCCTGCGACGATCCGCGTCGAGGAGATGCGCTCGCCGTCCTCGGCCGCGACGTGGTCGACGACGACCAAGTCGAGGGGATCGCGCCCGCGCTCGCGACGGATATCGTTGATCCGCTCGCCGCCCGCCTTCGTCTCGGGGGAGACGATCAGCGCGTCGAACTCCGGCTCGACCGCGATGCCGGTCGGCTCCGTCAGCTCGCGGACCTCGTAGTCGCGCCCGTGCGACTCGGCCAGCGGCGCCAACTCCGCTTCGAGGTCGCGCTCGCGCCGGTCGAACGGGCGGACGTACCGGTCGACGTGGCGGGTCTCCGGCGCCAGCTCGTCGGAGGTGAGACCGACGGTGACGTCACCCAGCTCGAACGCCCGCTCGAACAGCTTGCGGTGGCCGTCGTGAACGGGGTCGAACGTACCTCCCAGCGCGACGTTCATGCCTCTCCGTTGCGCGGGTCAAACTTAAAACGTCCCGAACCGCGTCCCGGCCCGGTGAAGTCGGGCGGCGGGGCCGAGTCGTCGACCGGCTCAGTTCTCCGTCTCGTCGTCCGTTCCGTCGCCCTCCGCGCCGTCGTCGGCTTCGCTCACGCTGGCGTCGCCGCCCTCGTCCCCGCCGTCGCCCTCGGCGTCGACGGATATCTGGACGGGTTCGGTGTCGCCGTCGGGCGACTCGCCGCCGAGCCGCCGGTCGAGATTGAAGACGGCGTTCAGCTCCGCCTGAACGTCGCCGACGACGCCGCGGACCAGCTCGCTCGGCGCGATGGCCTCGTACTCGTAGGGGTTGTTGCCCGCCCCCTCCGCCTTTCGCTTGCCGCGCTCGACGGTCCCCTCGTCGTGGAGTTCGGCGAGCGCCTCGCGGACGGTGCTGGGGTAGAGGCCGGTCCCGTCCGCGACCTCGTCGCTCGTGCTGTGGGGGTTATCGCGCAGGTAGACGTAGATGCGCGCCCGAGTCTCGGTGTCGAGCAGCCACGCGAGCAGGTCGACGACGTTGTCGTCGAACCCCTTCACCGCCTGGTCGGCGCCCTCGCTGAGCCGCTCTTTCGTCTTCCGAAGCTCCTCCCGCGTCCGGTCCGTCGGCGACTCCTCCGGGTCGTCGACCGGCTCGGCGGCTGTGTCGTCCGTGGTCATATCCGAAACAGGGGCCCACGCGGGCAAAAGGGTTTCTCGTCGCTTTCGTTCCGACGAAACGCTTCGACGCCGATCGTCCTGAGCGTCGTCAGGGTCTCACGAGGAGGTCCGAACACAGCGCGTCCACGCCCGACTCCTCGCGGATCCGGCGCTGGCGCGCGGCGCCGCTCTCCGCCTCGTACACCTCGCGGATCCCCGAAATCCCGAGTCGGTCGCACTCGGCGTCGACGACCTCGCCGAGCGCGGTCGTTTCCTCGCCGTCGCGGTCGACGAACGCGGCGTCGTGGCCGTGACGGATCGCGCGCCACTTGTTCTCGTCGAGGAGTTCGCGGCGCAGGGAGCGGGGCGACTCACCGTCCTCGTACCGCTCGGCGTAGTCGACGACCAGCGCACGGACGTACTCCGCGAGCGCGAGGGTGATCGCCGGGTCGCGTTGTACATCGGGCGCGCGGACCTCCACGGTCCCGTGCCCGGTGTGGGGGCGCACGTCGAACCACAGCTCGCCGCGGTCCGCGATGGACTCCGTCTCGACCATCCGGCGCTCGTACCGCTGGAAGGCGTCGAAGTCCTCGAAGGCGGAGGGGATCCCGGTGTTCGGGAGGTTCTCGAACACCTTGGCGCGGGCCGAGGCGAGCCCGGTGTCGAACCCGTTCCAGAACGGGGAGTTGGCCGACAGCGCGAGCAGCACCGGGCAGTGCCACCGTAGCCGGTTCGCGACCCAGACCGCCTTGTCCGCGTCGTCGACGCCGACGTGGACGTGGAGCCCCGCGGTCACGTTGCGGTGCTGGGGATACTGGATGCGGTCCAGCTGCGCCTGATACCGCGGCTTCTGGACGTGGTCGAGCTCGCGCCACTTCGCTGTCGGGTGGAGCCCCGCGGCCGCGATCTGGTAGCCGTCGGCGGCGGCGTGGTCGACGAGCGCCTCGCGGACCGTCGCGAGCGCCTCGGCGGGGTCGTCACCCTCCTCGATCGTTTCGGTCTGGGCCTCTATCGTACACTCGAACAGCTCGTGGTCGAACCCCTCCGGCACCGCCGCGGGCGGGTCGCGACCGTACACGAGGTCGTCGGTCCCGGACGTCGGGCGGCCCTCGGCATCGACGATGTAGAACTCCTCCTCGATGCCGAGCGTCCCCATCCGGGAGAACGCGTCCCGTGAACCGAGTTCCATTACCGCTCCGTACCGGTCGCTCGCTCTTATAAGGATTGGAAGGCGGAAGGCGCGGCGCCGTCGCTCTCCGACGAGCGCTCGGGCAGGTGAATCGAGTGGGAAGATAGAATCGGCCGAACCGCACTCCGCGCGTCGAAAACGAGTCGGCGGCGCGCGTTCGCGCGCTGGGGGCTGCGACGCTCGGTCCCGCGTCCCGTTCAGCCGAGGACGTACCGGAGCGCCGGGACCTTCTCGACGAGCGCCTGCCCGCCGACCTGAATCTGCTCGATGTAGGCGTCGAGGCCGAGGACACGGCCCGCGCCGAACGCGGCCACGGTGAGGAACACCATCGCGTACACCAGCGTCGAGTCGAACAGTGCGAGGAAGTCGCCGCTCCACCCGCCGAGGTAGAACAGCGTCATCTGTATCGCCCCGCCCAGCGCGGCCAGGCGGACGAACGCGCCGAGGATCAGCGCCGTGCCGATCAGCAGCTGCGTCGCGGGCACGAACACGTTCGCGAACTCGACGAACCACGGCGTCGACCCCATCGCGGCGTACAGGCCGCTGACCGGGCTCGCCGCGTCGGGCGCGTGGACGAGGTAGCCGCTGGCGTCGAACGGCCACTCCGAGACCTTTCCGAGGCCCGCGAACAGGATCATCCCGCCGATGGTCGCCCGCAGCAGGACGATGAACAGCGCCGACAGCGAGTGCGCCTTCCCCAGTAACGTGATTCCGCCGAACTCGCCGCCGAACTCGTTTGTGGTCTTCGTGGACATTGTGTCTCTCCTCACTTGCGAATACGCCGGACGAGTATATAAACCGGAAAGCGGGTTCCCCTTCGCCGAGACGAATTCGACCTGGCCCCCTATCTGTCGGGTCTTTAAATACAATCCCCGAACTTCATCGGATCGGACCGCTTCTCCGGGCTCACCACGCCTCGCCGCTGGCGAGGTCGACCTCGGCGTCCCCCTTCTCTGAGGGACAGATGTCGGCGAGCACGCAGTCGGCGCAGTCGGGGTTGATCGCGGTACAGGTCGCGCGCCCGTGGTCGATCATGAGGTGAGTGAACTGCTGCCAGTCGCTCTCGGGGACGACGTCCAGCAGGTCCTGTTCGATCGCCTCTGGCCGTTCCTCCTCGGTGACCCCCAGCCGCCGCGTGAGCCGCTGGACGTGGGTGTCGACGACGATCCCCTCGACCACGTCGTGGCCGTGCTGGAGGACGACGTTCGCGGTCTTGCGACCCACGCCCGCGAGGTCCGTCAGCTCGGACATCGTGTCCGGCACTTCGCCGTCGTGCTCCTCCGCGATGTCCGCGCACGCGGAGCGGATGTACTTCGCCTTGTTGTTGTAGTAGGTGATCGAGTTGATCGCCTCGGCCATCTCCTCTTGGGGCGCGTTCGCGTACTCCTCGGGCGTCTCGTACGTCTCGAACAGGTCTGCGCACACCTTGTTCACGCGCTCGTCCGTACACTGCGCGGAGAGGATCACCGCGATGAGCAGCTCCAGCCGATTCGAGTAGTTGAGCGAGATTGTCGAGTCAGGGTACTCCTCGTACAGCCGGTCGAGGACCTCGGCGACCTGCTCCTCACGCGGATCGAGTGGCGTTCCCATACGAATCCCTCCGTCCGGGCGACATTGAACGATCCGACTGTGCGCCCCGCCGCGACGGATCGGCACGCTGCCCGCCCCGCCGAGTAGTAAGACAGTTACCACGCGGCGCGCTGGTGAGCGTATGGACGTACTCGACGTCGCGGCCCGCGCGACAGAGACCGGGCCGGTGTGCGACGCCTGCCTCGGCCGGCTCGTCGCCGACCGGAGCTTCGGGTTGTCGAACGCCGACCGGGGCTCGGCGCTCCGCGTGTCGCTGGCGTTGCGCGACGACGAGGACCACGAAGCGGTCGACACCGCGGACTGCTGGGTGTGCGAGGGTCGCTGCGCCGCGTTCGACGACTGGGCCGACCGCGCCGCCGAGGCGGTCGAGGGCGTCGAGTTCGCCACCTACAACGTCGGCACGCGCCCGCCACCGCTGATCGAGGAGAACGAGGCGCTGCTCCGCGCCGACGCCGGCCTCGACGAGGACGCGGGCGAGCCGTTCAAGTCGGAGTTCAACCGCGAGGTCGGCAAGCGGTTCGGGCGGCTCACGGGCGTCGAGGTCTCCTTCGACCGCCCCGACGTCCAGTTCACGATCGACTTGGCCGAAGACGAGATCGACGCGAAGGTGAACTCCACGTTCGTCTACGGCCGCTACAGGAAACTGGAGCGGGACATCCCCCAGACCGAGTGGCCCTGTCGCGAGTGTAAGGGCTCCGGGCGGCAAGGGGCCGACCCCTGCGACCACTGCGGCGGCTCCGGCTACCTGTACGACGACAGCGTCGAGGAGTACACCGCGCCGGTCGTCGAGGACGTGATGGACGGGACGGAGGCGACGTTCCACGGCGCGGGCCGCGAGGACGTCGACGCGCTCATGCTCGGCACCGGCCGCCCGTTCGTGGTCGAAGTGGAGGAGCCGCGCCGTCGCCGGGTCGACACCGACCGCCTCCAGTCGGACATCAACGCCTTCGCCGACGGCGCGGTCGAGGTGGAGGGGCTCCGCCTCGCGACCTACGAGATGGTCGAGCGCGTCAAGGAGCACGACGCCGCGAAGCGGTACCGCGCCGCGGTGACGTTCGACGCCGACGTGGACGCCGACGCCCTCGCGGACGCGGTCGCCACGCTAGAGGGGGCGACCGTCGAGCAGTACACGCCGAACCGGGTCGACCACCGCCGCGCGAGCATCACGCGCGAGCGCGACGTGTACGAAGCGACGGCCGACCTCGACGACGCGCGTCACGCGACCGTCGAGATCCGCGGCGAGGGGGGCCTCTACATCAAGGAGCTGATCTCCGGCGACGAGGGCCGGACCGAGCCGAGCCTCGCGGGCCTGCTCGGCGTCGGCGCCGAGGTGACCGCGCTCGACGTCCTCGCGGTGGAGGGCGAAGACGAGCCGTTCGAGCGCGACGAGTTCTTCCGGGAGTAGCGCGCTCCGAGGCCCGGCCGATGCCGTCGCATCTCGTCCGGTCCGGTCGATCCGATCCGGCGCCGCCCGCTCCGGTCGGAGGCCCCGACGCACCGTACCGAGCCGGCCGCGGACGCGGAATCAACGGGATTTATCTGACGAGCGTCAGACGTTCGAATATGAACGGGAGCGACGCCGACGGCGGAAACGCCCGAGAGGGTGGCACCCGAAACGGCGCCCCCGGCGGCGAGTCGAACGGTTCGACCGCGGCCGGCGACGCCGGTCGCGCGGGCTCGCCCGCGGTGGGCGACCCCGTGATCCGCCCCGCCGTCGACGACGCGGGGGCGGTTCCGACCGCCGCCGACGTATCGCTGAACGGTGCCGACCGCGCGGAGCGACCCGACCGGGTCTCTTCGGTCCTCGTCGCCGTCGGGGCCGGGCCGCACTCCGGAGCCACCGTCGACGTCGCCCGGGAGATCGCGGACGCCACGGACGCGTGGCTCGAACTGTTCCACGTCGTGCCCTCCGACGCGGCGCTCGCCGACGCGGCACCCGACGACGACGCCTCCGGGACCGTCGCCCCCGCCGGCGCGGCCGACCCCGACTACGCCGCGGCGGGGGAACGACTCCTCGACGGGGCCGAGGACCGGCTCACCGGGTTCGACCGCGCCGACCGGTGGCTCGTCGAGGACCGGACCGCGGCGGGCGCGGTCGTCGAGCAGTCCGCGTACTACGACCTGGTCGTCGTGGGCGCGCCGACGACGGGTACTGTCGGCCGGTTCGTGTTCGGCTCCACGACCGACACGGTCGTCGGCGACGCCGAGGTCCCCGTCGTCGTCGTCGAGGCCGACGGGTCGACCGCCCTCGACGCGGAGTAGGCGCCGACCGCCGTCGTTGCTACGACAAAGGCCCGTTTTCGCCGTTCTCGGCCCCGTTGACTGCGTGTTACCGTCTCACGTCTCGGCGACAGCGTTAAAACAGTGTACATACTTGTACATCATAACGCGGAATACTACATCGGTGGACACAATGAATCTCAACGACACGGTCGAGCGCGTGACGGACGGGGAGGATCTGACCGTAGAGGAGGCGCGCGAGGCCGCGCGGCTCGTCTTCGAGGAGGCGACGGAGGCCCAGATCGGGGCGCTGCTCGCCGCGCTCCGGGCGAAGGGCGAGACCGAGGCCGAGATCGCCGGGTTCGCGCAGGGGATGCGCGACGCGGCGCGCACGATCGAGCCCGACCGCGAGCCGCTCGTCGACACCTGCGGCACCGGCGGCGACGACCACGACACGATCAACGTGTCGACGACCGCCGCCGTCGTCGCCGCTGGCGCGGGCGTCCCGATCGCCAAGCACGGCAACTACTCGGTCTCCTCCTCCTCGGGCAGCGCGGACGTGCTGGAGGTCGCGGGGGCCGACGTCGAGGCGGAGCCGCCAGCCGTCGAGGCGGCGATCGAGGACGACGGGATCGGCTTCATGCTCGCGCCCGTCTTCCACCCGGCGATGAAGGCCGTCATCGGTCCGCGCAAGGAACTGGGGATGCGGACGATCTTCAACGTCCTCGGCCCGCTCACCAATCCCGCCGGCGCCGACGCGCAGGTGCTCGGCGTGTACGACCCCGACCTCGTCCCCGTCATCGCGCGGTCGCTGGCGCACATGCCCGTCGAGCGCGCGCTCGTCGTCCACGGCGCGGGCATGGATGAGATCGGAATCCATTCCGAGACGGTCGCGGCCGAGGTCGACGGCGAGGACGTGACGGAGTTCACGATCGAGCCCGCCGACCTCGGGCTCGACCGCGCCCCGATCGAGGCGGTCGCCGGCGGGACGCCCGCGGAGAACGCCGCGGACCTGCGTGGGATCGTCGACGGCTCGGTCACCGGTCCGAAGCGCGACCTGATCCTCGCGAACGCGGGCGCGGCCGTCTACGTCGCTGGCGAGGCCGAGACCCTCGCCGCGGGCGTCGAGCGCGCCGCGGAGGCGATCGACTCCGGCGCGGCCGCCGAGAAGTTCGCGGCCCTCTGCGACGGCGACGAGGCGCCCCCGGCTGACGCGGGGACGAGCGGAGCGGCGGACGGCGCGACGACCGCGGAGGACGACGACTGATGGCGCGGGTGAAGATCTGCGGGATCACGCGCGAGGCCGACCTCCGCGCCGCGGTCGACGCGGGGGCCGACGCGGTGGGCGTGATCACGGAGGTGCCGGTCGACTCGCCGCGCGAGGTCGACCCCGCCGAGGCGGCGGAGCTGCTCGCGGACGTGCCCGCGTTCGTCACCGCGACGCTCGTGACGATGCCCGAGTCCGCCGAGCGCGCGGTCGAGCTCGCCCGCACGACCGCGCCCGACGCGATCCAGCTCCACGGCGAGTGGACCGTTGACGAGCTCCGCTACATCCGCGCGGAGACGGAGCGCAAGGTGCTGCTCACGGTCGACGCCGACGACCCGGCCCGCGCCGAGGAGTTCGACGGCGCGGTCGACGCCTTCGTCGTCGACTCCACGGACGACTCGGGCGCGGGCGGCACCGGCGAGACGCACGACTGGCGCGCGACCGGCGAGCTCGCCGAGCGACTCACCACGCCCGTCGTGCTCGCTGGCGGGCTCACGGCAGACACCGTCGCCGAGGCGGTCCGCGTCGCCGACCCGTTCGCGGTCGACGTGGCGTCGGGCGTCGAGATCGAGGGCGGCCGGAAGGACCACAACGCGGTGGCCCGCTTCGTCGCCAACGCGGGCCGGGAGATGGAGCTGGCATGAGCGACGCGGCCCCCTCGCTCGACCGCTCGAAGGCCGAGTTCGTCGATCTGGCCGCCGATGCCGAGAAGCCGGTCGTCGTCCGCGCGTCCGCGTCGCTCGACGCCGACGTGACCCCGCTCGGCGCGTACGCGACCCTCGTCGGCGAGGGGCCGTACGGGTTCCTCCTGGAGTCCGGCGAGAAGGTCGCCTCCAGCGACCCTGACGGCGCGTTCACGAACGGCGGGAAGGCGGACCGGCACGCCCGCTACTCGTTCGTCGGCTACGACCCGGAGGCGGTCGTCTCCGTCCACCCGGATCGCACGGAGGTGACCGAGCTCGGCCCGGCGGCCGAGTTCCTCGGCGACGGGCTCGACGGCGACGCGGGGGCCGCGACGACCGTGCCCGGCCTCGGCCCGGACGAAGGCGACGCGGTCGACCGCGTCCGCGCCGCGTTCCCCGACGTGGCCCTGCGCGGCTTCCCCGACACCGACCGCCAGATCCTCTCGGGCGGGTTCGTCGGCTTCCTCGCGTACGAGGCGGTCTACGACCTCTGGTTAGAGGAGGTCGGTGTCGACCGCCCCGAGACCGAGTTCCCGGACGCGGAGTTCGCCCTCACGACCCGGACCGTCGTGTTCGACGAGCGGGAGGGCGGCGCCGAACTCGTGTTCACCCCGGTGATCGGCGTCGACGACGACCCGGCCGCGGTGTACGACGACCTCCTCGCGGAGGCCGAGCGCGTCGCCGCCGAACTGCGAGAGGCCGCCCCGCCAGACCCCGACGGCGTGCGCGTCCGCGAGGAGTCCGCGGACCCGCGCGGGGAGTACGAGGAGGCCGTCCGCACGGCCAAGCGACACGTCCTCGACGGCGACATCTACCAGGGCGTGATCTCGCGCAGCCGCGAACTCCGCGGCGAGGTGGACTCGCTCGGCCTGTACGCGGCGCTGCGCGACGTGAACCCCTCGCCGTACATGTACGTGCTGCGCCACGACGACCGGAGCGTCGTCGGCGCGAGCCCCGAGACGCTCGTCTCCGTCCAGGGCGACCGCGTCGTCTCGAACCCGATCGCGGGGACCTGTCCGCGCGGGACCAGCCCGGTCGAGGACCGCCGGCTCGCGGGCGAGATGCTCGCCGACGGGAAGGAGCGCGCCGAGCACACGATGCTCGTCGACCTCGCGCGCAACGACGTGCGGCGCGTCTCGGAGCCCGGCTCCGTCCGGGTCGAGGAGTTCATGAACGTGCTGAAGTACAGTCACGTCCAGCACATCGAGTCGACCGTGACCGGGACGCTCGCGGCCGACGCCGACGCGTTCGACGCGACGCGCGCGACGTTCCCCGCGGGCACGCTCACCGGCGCGCCGAAGGTGCGCGCGATGGAGATCATCGACGACTTAGAGACGACGCCGCGGGAGGCGTACGGCGGCGGCGTCGGCTACTACTCGTGGACCGGCGACGCCGACTTCGCGATCGTGATCCGGACCGCGACGCTCGACGAGTCGGGCGACGAGTCGGTCGTGGGCGTCCGGGCGGGCGCGGGGCTCGTCGCCGACTCCGACCCGGCCGCGGAGTACGAGGAGACAGAACAGAAAATGGACGGCGTGTTGACCGCGATCGACCGGATCCGCGAGGACGCAGCCGACGAGGGCGGCAACGCCGACCGGGAGCCCGGCGACGCCGACCCGATCGCCACCGGCTCGGAGGCGGAGCGATGAAGGTCGTCGTCGTCGACAACTTCGACTCGTTTACCTACAACCTCGTCGAGTACGTCTCCGACCAGACGATCGACGGCGAGCCGGTCGGCGTCGAGGTGTTCAAGAACACCGCGTCGCTCGCCGAGGTCGAGGCCGCGGATCCGGACGCGGTGATCCTCAGTCCCGGGCCGGGCCACCCGAAGAACGACCGCGACGTGGGCGTGACGATGCCGGTGTTGCGCGACCTCTCGCCGACGGTGCCGACGCTGGGCGTGTGCCTCGGTCTGGAGGCCGCCGTGTACGAGTACGGCGGGACCGTCGGGCACGCGCCGGAACCGGTTCACGGCAAGGCGTTCCCCGTCGACCACGACGGCGAGGGCGTGTTCCGCGGGCTCGACCAGGGGTTCCGGGGCGGCCGCTACCACTCGCTCGCGGCGACCGAGGTCACCGACGCGTTCGCGGTGACGGCCACCACGGACCACGACGGCGAGTCGATCGTGATGGGGATCCGTCACCGCGAACACCCGATCGAGGCGGTCCAGTTCCACCCGGAGAGCGTGTTGACCGGGTCGGGCCACGACCTCGTCCGGAACTTCCTCACTTCGGTCTGAGGGTCCGGGCGTCAGGCCCCGTCGCTCGGCGAATCTTCGTCGCCGTCGGCTTCCCCGTCGGCGTCTTTCTCGTTACCTTCCTCGTCGAGGCCCCGCCCGGCGAGGCCGACGAGGTGGCCGACCTCGGCGAGTATGATCTCGTCGACGCCGAGCTGAACCGCGTTCTCCGAGCCCGGCAGACAGAACACCGGCGTGGCGGAGACGACCCCGGCGGTCGCGCGCGACCCGATCGTCCGCGTGCCGACCGCCTCGTGAGAGAGCCGGCGGAACAGCTCGCCGAACCCGGGGAGCCGCTTCGCGAACAGCCCTCGCACGGCCTCCGGCGTGACGTCGTCCGGCGTGACGCCCGTCCCGCCGGTGGTCACCACCGCGTCGGTGTCCTTCCGGCGGGCGAGGCGGTCGACGGTGCCTTGGACGCTGTCGTAGTCGTCGGGGATCAGCTCGCGGACAGCCACCTCGTGGCCCGCCTCCTCGAACGCGGCCGCGACGTAGTCGCCCGCCGGGTCCTCGTCCGCTGACCGCGAGGAGGACACGGTGACGACCGCGACCGCGACCGACTCGGCGTCGTGGTGGTGATGGTGGTCGCGGCCGTGGTCGTGGTCATGACCGTGACCGTGATCCTCTCGGTCGTCGTGGCTGTGGCCGTGGTCGTCGTGGTCGCTCATGGACCGACGTTCGGCGCCCGCGTGAAAACATCTCCCGGTCGGCGAGCCGCGCATGGCCGTTCCGGGCGACCGCCGGAGGGCCGGAGTCCGCTCGGAGACCCGTCGCCGCTCAGGGCCAGTCGTCTCGGGCCTGCTCTTCCGGCGCCTCGTCGGTCTCGTCCTCGGTCGCGAGCGTCCACTCCGCGGCCTCGGCGGCGTCCTCGACGTGAAGGAACTCCCAGTCGGTCGCCTCGGCGACCGCCTCGTCCTCGTCGTCGATCCCGACGAAGACGTGGCGGTCCGTGTCGAACTGGCCGCTGATGTTCTCTAAGCTCTCCTCGACGCCGCGCGGCCCGGAGAAGAAGTCCTGTCGCACGCGGTGTTTCCGCGTGAAGTTCGTGACGACGTAGGTCGGCTTCTCGCTGACGACGCCGACGTACTCCGTCCACTGTCGGGCGTTGTTGAACACCGCGTTGGGGTCCGCGAGCGCTTTCAGCGCCTTCAGCTCGAACGCCAGCGTCATGTCTGTGGATCCGCCGCTGTCCATGCGCCAGGTTACCCCCGCCCGGCGAAAACAACTTCGCTTCCGCGCAGCCACCCCCTCCGCCGCTCACCGACCGGTCGCGGTCCTCTCGGCGGCCGCGGGGGTCTCACCGCGCTCGCACCCGATAGTAATCGGTGAACTTCACCACGTCGCCGTCGTCGAGGTCGCCGGTCTCCGGCGCCGTCTGCGGCTCGTCGGCTAGCTCCCGCACGATCTCCTGTTCGTCGTCGTCCAGTTCGTCGTAGTGCCGGACCCGCGCGTCGGCCGGAACGCGACCGGTGCGACGCAGCCGTAGCCGCCGTCCGGTGTCTCTAAGTGACATGTGGTACCGTATGACATGGTTAATGATAAACGTTTCGCGGCGGTCGCTGACTCGACCGACGCCGTTCGCCCCGCGTCGCGGGCGCGACGTTCCACCGCCGTTGGCAGCGGTTCGATTGTCGGCGGCTCAGTCGTCCGCTCGGGGGAGCGTGAGCGTGATCGCCGTACCGCGGGGCTCCGCGCTCGCGACGGCGGCCGAGCCGCCCGACTGCCGAACGACCCAGTAGACGAGCCACAGCCCGAGGCCGCTGCCGTGGTACAGCGCGTCGACCGCCGTGCCGTCGACGAGGACGTCTCGGTCCATCCCGGTCAACCCCGGCCCGTCGTCCTCGACGCGGACCTCGACCGCGTCGGGCCGGGCCTCGACCGACACCGCGACGGTCGGCCGGTCGCGGTCGTGATGTTCGACCGCGTTTCGGACCAGTTCGTCGATCGCCCGCGAGATCCACGTCGTCGCGGACGCCGTCGCGTGCCCGTCGTCGGGCACCGAGACGCCGACCGTCGCGTTCGGGAACTCCTCGTCCCGCTCCGCGGCCACCTGTCGGGCGACGCGCCCGATGTCGACGGGTTCGGTCTCCGGCGCGTCGCTCAGCACCTCGGTGATGTGGTGGGACTTCTCGCTCGTCTCCAGCAGGTCGTCGGCCCGCGACACGATGTACTCGGCCGCGTCGGCGGGGTCGACGGCCCCCGCCGCGATCTGCTTCGCCCGTCCCCGGACGACCGTCAGCGCGTTCCGGAGGTTGTGCTGGAGGACTCTGTCGACGACCCTGAGCTGTCGCGCGCGGTTCTCGCTGTCGGTCACGTCCCGAAGCACGCCGACGACCCCGGCGGGCTCCTCGCTCTCGGGGCTGTCGAGGGGGTAGTACCGCACGTCCATCGTCCGCGTCCCGCGGGTCGGGTGCGTCCGGGTCGTCCGGTACTCCACCGACTCCCCCCGGAGCGCGCTCTCCACCTCACGCTCGACCCGCCGGTAGTCGTCGTCGGGGACGATGTCGGCGAGCGTCACGTCCGTCACGTCGCCGTCACCGAGGTCGTGATACTCGCGGTACTGGGGGTTCGCGAACAGGAGTCGACCCCCGCGGTCGACCGCGGCGATGAGGTCGGTCGCGCCGTTGATCGCGCGCTCGTACCGCTCCAAGTCGCGTTCGCGCTCCTTGCGCTCGGTGACGTCCCGACAGATGGCGAACGTGCCGGCCAGATCGCCGTCGGCGTCGTAGTAGGGGTACCGCTGCGTGCTGAACGTCGCCGCCCGGTCGCTCTCGGGGAACGTCGGCGATATCTCGTACTCGGTCATCGCCTCGGTTTCGAGCACCTCTCGCCGCCGCGCGTCGACCTCGGCGGCCGCCTCCGGGTCCATGAACGCGAACTCGTCGCCGCCGTACAGCTCCTCGCGGGGTATCCCGGCGAACTCGCTCACCGCCTCGTTGAGCAGCTCGAACTCGCCGTCGCGGTTCTGGAGGAGGACGGGGTCGTCGAGCTGCTCGACGATGTCCCGGTACTGCTTCAGCCGCCCCGTTGCGGCCTTCCGTTCCGTGATGTCCGTCTGAATGGCGACGAACCGCGTGATCTCGCCGTCGTCGTCGACGACCGGCGCGATGGTCTGGTGGGCGTGGTACGGCGTGCCGTCGCGCCGCCGGTCGACTATCTCCTCTTCCCACACGTCCCCGGCCAAGAGCGTCGACCACAGCGCGTCGTAGTACTCGTCGGACATCTCGCCGGAGTTGAGTATCGCCGGCGTCTCCCCTAGGGCCTCCGCGGTCTCGTAGCCGGTGTTGTCCGTGAACGCCGGGTTGACGTACTCGATCGTCCCGTCGGTGTCGGTGACGTAGATCGCGTGCCCGGCGTGTTCGACGAGGTTGCGGAACGTCTCCGCCCGCTGCCCGCCGATCTCCTCGACGCCGTCGCGGAAGATCCCAGTGTACACCGCGTCGCAGTCGTCCGGACTCGGCTCGCCGTCGCCGCCCCCGCTGCCGTCGTCGTCTCCGTCGCCGTCGCGGCCCTCTCGACCCGGGCCGTGTTCGTGAAAGCGGGCGGAGAACGTCACCGTGTGACCGTCGGCGTGCCGGATCGGCACCGAGACGCTCCCGCTCTCGTCGAGCCCCTCGGCCCGAGCGAGCCGGTCGCGAACCGACCTGCTACCCGCATCGCCCACGTCCGACACGACGACGGAGGCGAGGTCGCGTCCAAGTAGCTCGTCGGGCGCGTAGCCGAACGCCGCTTCGGTCGCGGGGTTGACGTAGACGACGGTCCCCTCGCGGTCGAGTGAGACCACCGGGTCCGAACACTCCGCGACGAAGGCGGCGAAGAACTCGTCGTCGGGGGACCGTCCGGAGCTCATCGGTATGAGGAATACGCGCTCGCGGCCCAAAAGGTACCGGAACTCGCGGCGGTGCCGCGGTCTACTGCTCCGTCGTCGCCGCCAGGTCGTCGACTGAGAACCCGGGCTCCATGAGGAGGTCGGTCTGCCCGCTCACGTCGCGCCCCTCGCGCATCAGCTGCTTGAAGGCGGACTGCGGCGAGAGGTCGCCGATGAGCACGCCGCCCACGACCTTCCCGTCCTTCAGCGCGACGCGGCGCCACTCGTTCTCGCCGGTGGTCGCCTCCACGGAGTCGTCGCCGAGCGTCGGGTGGCCGAACGAGAGGAACGGGAAGTCGAAGTGCGTGATCGAGTACGAGGAGACCCACTCGAACTCCTCGGCGCCGTAGTCGACCATGCTCCGGGCGGCGATCGTCCCCTGCTCTTTCGCGGACCCCCACGAGCCGTTCTTCGCGCGCTCGCCGAGGATGAGGTCGTTGAACGTCGTGATGTCGCCCGCGGCGAACACGTTGTCGACGTTGGTTCGCATGAACTCGTCGACGACGATGCCGTCGTCGAGCTCCAGCGGCGTGTCTTGGAGGAGCTCGGTGTTGAAGTCGAGCCCGATGGCGACGCCCGCGAAGTCGCACTCGTAGCGCTCGCCGTTCGGGTCGACCGCGGCCTCGACGTGGCCGTCGCCGTCGACCTCGAAGTGGTCTACGCCCGAGCCGAAGACGGGCTCGACGCCGCGCTCGCGCATCGCCTCGTGCATGATCTCTGCGCCCTCCTCCGAGAGCGCGTAGCGCCACCAGTTGTCGCCGCGCATGAGGTACTTCGCCTCGACGCCCTGCGCGCCGCAGATGGCCGCGAAGTCGATGCCGAGCAGTCCGGCGCCGACGATGACAGCCTGCTCGGCGCCCTCGACGCTCTCTTTGATCCGGCGGGCGTCCTGGAAGGTCCAGAAGTGGTGGATCCCCTCCGCGTCGGCGTTCTCGACCGGGAGCTGCTGGGGCGTGCCGCCGACGGCCAGCAGGAGGGAATCGTACTCGAACGTCTCGCCCTCGTGGGTGTGGACCGCGTCGTTCTCGATGTCGATGTCGACGACGACCGTGTTGAGCCGGAGGTCGACGTCGTGGTCGTCGTACCACGATTCCTGATGGATCGAGATCGGGGCCTCGGGGAGCTTCCCCTTCGCGTACTCCTTGATCAGGATCCGGTTGTAGAGGGACTCTCCCTCGTCCGTGAGAACCGTGATCTCGGCGTCGGGCACTTCATCGCGGAGGGTCTCGGCCGCGGACGCGCCCGCGATACCGTCACCGACGATCACGTACGAATCGCTCATATCCCGGCGTTCGGATTCACGGTTAATGTGGGTTGTCATCCGCGCCCGCCACTGTGCGGCCGAGACGCACGCCCGCCGGAAACGCCGTACTCGGGGCCTTCTCGCGACGGGGCGAGGGCGGTCGATCGCGGACGCCCGCGGAAAAAGTCGCGTCCCGGTCAGTGGTCCGCGCCGGCCGGCTCCGCGGGGAAGTCCCGCTCGCCGGCCTCGATCGCGACGTCGAGCCAGTTCTCCGTCGGTACGAGCGGGCACTCGTAGGCGTGGCTGTACGCGCACGTCGGGTTGTACGCCAGGTTGAAGTCCACGATCCACTCGCCGTCGACGCGGTCGCGGTCGGGCTCCAGATCGAGGTAGCGACCGGCGCCGTACGTCTCCTCGCCGCTGGTCGCGTCGCGGAACGGCACCCAGAACCGGTCCGCGCCGTCGGCCGGTCGGTACGCCTGAAGCGTCGCCTGCTCGCCGTCGACCTCGAAGCGGAACTCGCCCCAGCGGCTGTACGTCTGCTCACCGTCGGCGGTCGTCTCGACGGTCACCGTCTCCTTCTCGTCGTGCTCGTGGAGCGGGACCACGAACCGGAACGCCGGGTCCGGATCGAAGTACGCCAGTCCGGGGAACGCGTCGCCTCGCATCGAGACCGGCAGCGGCGACCGGGCCGAGTCGCGGAACTGCTCGACCTTCGCCGCTCGCTGCGCCTCCACCTGCGCCGCCCAGTCGTCAGCGTCGTCCATGATCGGCTTAGTATTGCGCTCCACACACAATAATAATTCCGACCACGGAAGCCTCGACCCCGCCGGCGACAGAAGGCACTTATAATCCTCTCGGGGACGTTGCGGCGTGAACAGACGAACTGCCCTCTCCACCTTGGCGGTCGGTGGGTTCGTCGGAGTTGGTGGCTGTCTCGACAACGTGCGCGGCGGCGACGACGAGCGATCGGACAGCGACCGCCCGGACCCCGAACTGAACCGGGAGGTCGAGACGAACGGCGCCGAGGACGGCGCACGCTCGCAGTTCCAGTGGGGGCCGGCGCACGGAGGACGCCGCGAGGAGGCGGGACCGAAAGACGATGTCGACGTGTTCTGGCGCCGGACGCCGTACCGGTACGACCACTCACAGCCGGTCGTCGTGGGCGATCGGGTGTACGTCTCGTTCTCGGGGACCTTGTTTCGTCTCGGTCTCGCGACCGGCGAGGTACAGTGGTCGACGGAGGTCGGTCACGACGGGTCGTCGACGCCGGCGGTTCGCGACGGCATCGCATACGTGACGGTGTGGAACGGCGGAGGCGAGACAGACCGCGGACTGGCGGCCGTCGACGCCGAGAGCGGTGAGGTGCGGTGGCGGCGGCTGACCGACGCGGAGATCACGACGGCGCCGACCGTGACCACCGACGGCGTGTTCGTGGGAGGCGGCTACGAGACGCAGACCGTCGCGGCGTTCGACCGCGACGGGACCGAACGGTGGCGCAACGACCTCGCTGAGTACGCTTCCGCGCCCGCCGTCGCCGACGGAACTGTCGTCTACGGCGCGGGCGGTCCTCGTGTCGTCGCCTACGACGCCGCCTCGGGAGCGGAACTGTGGACGACCGACGTCGACGGCGACGCGACCGCGACGCCGACCGTCGCCGACGGCCGCGTCCTGATCGGAACGCGGGCCGGGACCCTGTACGCGCTCGACCTCGGCGACGGAAGCGTTGAACGGACTGACGACCTCCCGGGGCCCGTCCGGCAATCGGTCGCCGTCACGGCCGACAGAGCGGTTGTTCCGACCGAACTCGGCCTCGTCGCCGTCGGCGACGGCGGCGAGCGCCTGTGGAGCGACGAAGAGATCGCCGGCGCGACCGCGCCGATGGTCGCGGACGGGGTCGCGTACCTCGGCGACGGTCGGACCGTCCGCGCGATCGCGGTCGAAGACGGGACAGAGCGGTGGTCCTTCCGGAGTCGCGAGCGCTCTTACACCGACGTCCTCCTCCAGGGCGTCCGCGCCGCCCCGACCGTCGTCGACGGCGTCGTCCTCGCGGCGACCCATGCGGGTGACGTGTACGCGCTCAGCGAGAGCTGAAACGGTTGCCGGGTCGCGCTTCGACCCGATCAGACGCCACACATTCAAGAGCGTCCCGGCCCAATCGCGGATATGAAAATCCGGCAGAACATCCGTCACTGGGCCGCCAAGAAGGCGCTGACCACGCCGGTCGTCGGCGACGTCGCCAACGACAAGCTCGTCGACCTCCACACGAGCATCTTCCTCAACAAGGCGGACGAGGACCGGCGCGAGGAGCGCCGCGATCACCTCGACAGCTTCTTCGACGCGACGATGGACACCTACGTCGCCGCTTTGGAGGCCGGGTTCCCGGAGGCCGAGGCCCGCGAGATCACCCACGTTCAGGCGAACTTCGACTTCTTCAACCACGGCTGGACGGAGATGATGGAGATCCCGGGCGACGAGCTCGAGGCGCACTACCGCCGGTACGAGTCCTTCTTCACCGACTTCGGGATCACCATCGACGACCCGCTGGGCGAGTTCCGCCCGCCCGAGGGTCTCGCCGAGGCCCCCGAGACGCCGGGGAAGCTCGACGAGCCGGAGTACGAGAACGCGCTAGCCGGCTTCGCCGACGACGTGTACGTCGAGACCGACGACGGCGAGACGGTCGTGGGCGGCGGCGCAGAGGAGCCAGAGGAGGTAGACCCGGCGACCGCGCCCGGCCTCGACGAAGACGAAGCGAGCGCCTGATCGCCGTCACGGTCGGTCGGTAGATCCGCCTTCGCTCTCACGTTCGCCGGCAGACCCGCCGACTGCGTCCGCCTGCCGGGCACGTTTATAATCCGCGGGGGACACCGTGGCGTATGAACCGCGGGCAATCGTTCCTCCTCCTGCTCATGGGAGCGGTCTCGCTCCTCACGCTCTTCGTCATCCTCCCGTTCGTCGAGTACGTGATCGCGTCGGCGATCCTCGCGTTCATCCTCTACCCCTTCCACCGGCGGCTCACGCGCCGGCTCCGCCGTCGCGTCTCGACGCGGTTCGGCGAGATGCTGTCAGCGTTGACGCTCATCCTCTCCGCCATCGTCGCCGTGATCTTGCCGCTTGCGTACATCACGTTGGTGTTCGTCCGCGACCTCACCGCGATCGCGGCGGGCGAGACGTCGATAAACGTGGCCGCGATCGAAGCCGAAATCGCGACGCTCACGGGACAGGATCCCGAGATCGGCGATCTCCTCCAGACCGGCGGCGAACTACTCGTCCAGACGCTGTTCGGCGGGTTTAGCGGTGTTTTGAACACGGCGATCCGAGCGTCGGTCGGCCTGTCGCTCGCGCTCTTTCTGGTGTACTACACCCTTATCGACGGTCCGGCGTTCGTCGGGTGGATCCGAGAGACGAGCCCGCTGCCGGCGGAGGTCACAGCCGACCTCGTCGACCGCGTCAACGTGATGACTCGGGGGGTCGTCATCGGCCACATCTCGGTCGCGCTGCTCCAAGCACTGGTCGCCGGGCTCGGCCTGTGGGCCGCCGGCATCCCCAACGTGGTGTTCTGGACGTTCGTGATGGCGGTGCTGGCGCTTTTACCCCTCATCGGGGCTTTCTTCGTGTGGGGGCCGGCGGCCGCCTACCTCGTGATCATCGACCAGGTGACCGCGGGCGTGTTCCTCGCCGTCTACGGCGTCGCGGTGATCGCGATGGTTGACAACTACGCCCGACCGCTCGTCATCGACCAGCAGGCGCACCTCAACCCCGCGGTCATCCTCCTCGGCGTGTTCGGCGGCATCTACTCGGTCGGGTTCACCGGGCTCTTCGTCGGCCCCATCGTGATCGGCGTGCTCGCGGCCACGCTGGAGACGTTCCGGGAGGACTACGACGCGATCTGAGCGGGATTTAAGCCCGAGCGGGGTCGAGGACGCCCATGGCGACGACCGCGACCTCTCGGCTTCCGGACCGACGCGACGCCCTCCGCATCGCCGGCGCGGCGGTCGCCGTCAACCTGATCGGCGCGCTCGGCGTCCCCTTCACCACGACACAGAGCGCGTGGTTCGCGGCGCTGGAGCTGCCCGCCTTCTACCCGCCCGGCTGGGCGTTCGGCGTCGTCTGGCCGATCCTGTACGCGCTGTGCGGCGCCGCAGCCGCCCTCGTCTCTCTCGCCGGACGCGACGGTGCGGCGTCGGCGGGGCGCGTACGAACGGCGCTCGCGCTGTTCGGGATCCAGCTCGTCCTGAACGTCACGTGGTCGCCGGTCTTCTGGGGGCTCGAACGCGCCGACCTCGGGCTCGTCGTCCTCGCCGTCCTCCTCCCCTTGGTCGTCGCGACGGTCTGGGCGTTCGACCGCGTCGACCGGCGCGCGGCGGCGCTTCTCCTCCCCTACCTCGTGTGGGTCTGCTTCGCGACCGCGCTCAATTACGCGATCTGGGCGCTCAACTAGCCGCCGTCACGCGGGCTCCGGTCGAGTTCCGGAGGCCCGCGCTTCAGCCGCTCGGCGACGAATCGGCGCTCCGCTCGACTCAGTTCCCCGTCAGTCTCGCGAAACGCTTCCAGCCCCTCGCGGTACCGCTCTGGCTCTGCGTCCGCGGGCGCCGCCGCCGGTCGCGCCAGCTCCAACTCGGCGATACCCGTCTGCTCCCCCGTGTACGCGAAGCCGCACTTGTGGCACGCCTCGTATGCGAACGGGTTGTTCACGGCGATCTTCACGCGCTCGAAGCCGGCGGCGGACAGGTCAGCGACGGTCTCGCCGATGAGCCGCGGGCCGACCCCCTCGCCGCGCCGCGCGGCGTGGACGGTGACGTAGCGGAGTCGACAGCAGGAGGGGTCGGTGCGGTCCGCGGAGAATGAGACGGCGGCGATCACGTCCTCGTCGAACGCGTCGGGGTTGACCGTTTCCGGCAGCGGTTCGTCGGGCTCCCACTCCGGCGCGGCCGGGCTCCCGTCCGGCGTCCGGATCACCGACTTCCCCGGCCCGCCGACGACGAACTTCCCGGCGTACGCGAAGGCCCGGTAATCGAGCCGCAGGGTGGTCCCCTCGTCCGGGGGACAGACGAGCGCGTACTCCATGGGTCGTCGTACGGCGTCGAGCGGTTAAACACGGTCGGTGGCTCTTTATCAGTCGCCGGGCTCATTCCGCTCATGTACGGACTCGGCGACGTGGGCTTCTTCGACCGGGTAGCGCCGCTGTACGACCTCGCGATGCCGCCGGCGGACGGCGAGGCGCTCGCCGCGGGGCTCGCCCACGCCGAGTGTCCGATCGAGCGCCTCCTCGACGTCGGCGGCGGGTCCGGACGGGCGGCGGCCGCGCTGACCGGTCCCGACATCACGGTCGTCGACGCCTCCGTCGAGATGCTCTCACGGGCGCGGCGCGTCCGCGGACTCTCTGGCCTCGCCGGCGACGCGGGGCGACTCCCGTTCCGGGACGCCAGCGTCGACGCGGTCACGGTCGTCGACGCGTTCCACCACCTGCCCGATCAGGACGCCGCGCTCGCGGAGACGGCCCGCGCGCTCGTGCCCGGCGGCGCGCTCGTCGTCCGGGAGTTCGATCCGGACCACCCGCTCGGACGGCTCCTCGCCGTCGGCGAACGCGCGATCGGGATGGAGTCGCGGTTCCGCGCGCCGGACGACCTCGCGGCCGCGATGGACGACGCCGGCCTCGACCCGCGGATCGTCGATCGCGGGTTCGGCTATACGGTCGCCGGCGTTCGGCGCTGAGTCGCCGCGAACTCGGCGTTCATACTCGACCGCAGAACCGAAGCCGACGCGTCAGTCCTGCGTCCGTCCCTGCGGCTCGGCGCCGCGGGCCGGGTCGGGTGACCCCTCGTCGGCGTGATCGTGGTCGTGATCCGCGTGGTCGTGGGCGTCGTTCGACCCCGTCTCGCCGAGGACTTCGGCGCCCTCCCCGTCGATCATGTCCATGTTCTTGAGGTTGTCGCGCTCCTCGAAGTCCTCGACCGCCTCCATCACGTCCGCCTGCGTGATCGTCATCCGGTCCTCCGTGAGCGCGCCGAGGACGGCCTCGCGGAGCACCATCCGGAGGTCGGACCCGGTGAGGCCGGTGGTCCGGTCGGCGACCTCCTCGGGGTCGAAGTCGGCGATCTTCATCTCCTTGGTCACCACGCGGAGGATGTCCGCGCGCATGTCGCGGTCCGGCTTGGGGAAGTTGACGATCTCGTCGAAGCGGCGCCACGCGGCGGCGTCAAGCTGGTCCGGGTGGTTCGTCGCGCCGATGAGGAGGACCTCGTCGCGGACCAGCGACACCTCGTCGATCGACTTCAGCAGGGTGTTCACCGCGCGCTTCAGGGCGGCGTGCTCGTCCGAGCGGCGCGTCTTCGCCACCGAGTCGAACTCGTCGATGAAGAGGATACACGGCGAGAGCCGCTTGGCCACCTCGAAGCTCTTCTCGACGTTCTTCGACGTCTCGCCCAGGTACTGGCTCGTGATCATCGAGAGCTTCACCTCGACGAACGGGAGCCCGAGCTCATGAGCGAGCGCGCGCGACACGGTGGTCTTTCCGGTGCCGGGCGGGCCGACGAACAGCAGCTTTCCGATCTCGCGGAGGCCGATCTCCGCGAGGTACTCGCGGTGTTCGATCGCCTTGACGATCTTCTGGATCTCGCCCTCCTGGTCGCCGGTCAGGACGAGGTCCGCCAGCGTCGTCTCGATCTCCTCGGGCGCGCGGACGTTGACGAGGTCGAGCATCTCCCCGTCCTCGTCCTCGTCGAAGTACTGCGAGAGCAGCGCATCGATCCAGACGCGGTCGGCTTGGACCGGCCGCACGTCGTCTCTCGCCGCCTCGCGCGTCACCGGCGCATCGAGGTCGTCCGTGGCCTCCAAGGCGGCGACGAGCGTCGGGTTCCCGGCGATCCGGTCGTCGTCGGCGTGGTCGCGGTACCACTCCAGTCCCATTCCGGGCTGCGTCAGCGATATCTCGCCGGAGAACTCCGTGCGTTGGGTGAAGAGGAGGTCGGAGACCGCGTCCCAGGGTCGCTCGACGCCCGTCGCGGTGCGGGTGGCCTCGTCGGTCGCCTTCAGCGGTCGCTCCACGCCGCCGGGGGCGTCCTCGGCGGCGTCGGCCGACCAGAACACCTGTCGGAACCGCGGGGGCAGGTCGTTCTCGTCGAGGTCGCGGTTCTGCGTGTAGAAGTGCGTCGTCAACACGAACTCGACGACGTCGAGCGCCGGGTCACTCATCCGCGGCTAGTAGCGCCGGGACGCGGTTAAGAGCGTCGAAGCGCCCCCGGGCGGCGGGCGGTAGCATCGGCGGATGGCGGGCCAAAGCGGAACGACCGGCGCGGCGAGGCGACCGTCGTATCGAACCCTTATTAGCCTTGGTCTGCGACGTACCGCGCATGAGTTCCGAAGACGCGGCCGCGCCGGGGGATCCCGCCGGCGACGACGCGACCGGCGAGGCGAGCGACACCGACCACGAGAACGCGCTTCAGGACGTCATCGCCGTCGACCCGGACGACGTCGCGCAGGGAACGGTGAACCGACTCGACGCGCACACCGGCGACGGGATCCGCCACCGCGCGTTCACCTGCCTGGTCTTCGACCGGGACGGCCGGATCCTGCTGGCCCAGCGCGCGCCGAACAAGCGCCTCTGGGACGGCCACTGGGACGGCACGGTCGCCTCCCACCCCGTCGAGGGACAATCTCAGGAGGACGCTACCGAGCAGCGCCTCGAAGAGGAGCTGGGCATCTCGCCCGACCAGTACGACGACCTCCGGGTGACGGACAAGTTCGAGTACAAGCGCTACTACCCGAACGAGGGCGTCGAGTGGGAGGTGTGTGCGGTGCTGAAGGTGACCCTCGACGACACCGCCTTGGACCCGGACGACGACGAGATCGGCGGGATGCTGTGGGCCGACTACGACCACCTCCACGAGAACCCCGAGCTGTACCGGCAGCTCCGCCTCTGCCCGTGGTTCGAGATCGCGATGCGCCGCGACTTCTCTTGACCGACCGCCGCATCTCCCAGATCGGTCCGCGCGTCCGGGCTCCCCTTCCTCGGACCGAAACGGCGACTTGAAGGCGCTCCCGCGCCGCGATCCCGTATGACCGTCGTCGTCCTGCTGGCGAATCCGCCCCGCGAGGGGCTCGTCGGAACCGCGATCGCCGAGTCGACGCCGCTGTCGGCCGCCGAGGCGGCTGACCTCTACGAGGCGCAATTCCGTGACGCCGTCCTCGCGGTCGACCGCTCCGGCGGCGAGCTCCTCGTCAACTATCCCGACGACGAGGACCTCCCCGCCGAGCACCGGACGGAGACGAGTCCGGAGGCGGAGCTGCGGACGCTCGTCGCGGACACCCTCGGCGGCACCGACGAGGTCCGCTTCGAGCGGCAGGTCGGTTCGTCGTTCGGCGCGCGCGCCGGCAACACCGTCACCCACCTTTTGCGCGAGGAGGGCGCCGACTCCGTCGCGGTCGTCACCCCGACCGCGCCGTTGCTCTCGCGGACGAGCGTCGACTCCGCGGCGATGAAGCTCCGGACGACCGAAGTGGTCCTCGGGCCCTCGACGGACGGCCGGGCGTACTACGCCGGGTTCACGGAACCGATCGACTTCGACGGCGCTTTCGAGGCGCCCGCGCTGCCGACGCTCGCGGAGCGCGGCCGCGACGCCGACCGCTCCGTGGACTTCGTCGAGCCGTCCCCCTCGCTGGAGACCGGGGCGGACCTCCTCGACGTGGTCCCGATGCTCCGCGGGCGGTTCGCCGCGGAGCGCGTCGTGCCGGACTACACGGCCGCGTTCGTCCACGAGAAGGGGTTGGACGTGGTCGTCGAGGACGGCGAGCAACGATTGGTTCGGGACTGAGCGTCTCGTGCGCGGCGGCGGGGCCCGGTGCGTCGGATCCGACACCACTTAGTCGTCCGACGCCGAGCAGTCACGTGTGGTGGGATGGCAGAGTGGCCCATTGCGCCTGCCTTGAAAGCAGGTAGCCTCACGGCTTCCTGGGTTCGAATCCCAGTCCCACCGTAGGTGCGCGGCGCAGCTCGCGCCGCGCGCGTCTCGTGCGGGATTGAATCAGTGAGCGACCGCGAAACCGAATTCAGTTACTCGGTTCTCTCGACAGCCGATTCGGATCGGTCTCTCGTCTCGCGCTTTCGACCGCCGGAACCGCAATCACATCGCTGCTGGCCTGAAACGCCCGGTAACACTCACGTCCGGTGACGCGTGGTACCACGTGCCGCATTATCTTTAACAGGTTTCCGGCACATGTTCGTGATAGGTGATACAAGCATGAGTTACGAACTCGATCCGCTTCCGTACGATTACGACGCGCTGGAACCGCACATCTCCGAACAGGTACTCGAATGGCACCATGACACCCACCACCAGGGGTACGTCAACGGCTGGAACTCCGCCGAGGAGACGCTCGAGGCCAACCGCGAGGACCACGACTTCTCCTCGTCGGCCGGGGCCATCCGCGACGTGACCCACAACTCGTCGGGCCACATCCTCCACGACCTGTTCTGGCAGAACATGTCGCCGGAGGGCGGCGACGAGCCCGAAGGAGACCTCGCCGACCGTATCGAGGAGGACTTCGGCTCGTACGAGGCCTGGAAGGGCGAGTTCGAAGCCGCCGCGGGCAGCGCGAGCGGCTGGGCCCTGCTGGTGTACGACACGTTCTCGAATCAGCTTCGCAACGTCGTGGTCGACAACCACGACGAGGGCGCGGTCTGGGGCGGTCACCCGATCCTCGCGCTCGACGTCTGGGAGCACTCCTACTACCACGACTACGGCCCGGCTCGCGGCGAGTTCGTCGACAACTTCTTTGAGGTCGTCGACTGGGACGAGCCGTCCACCCGCTACGAGCAGGCCGTCGAGCTGTTCGAGTAAGCGCGTCTCCGGACGCGTTACGCGCGTCGAGATCCGCATTTTTTCGCAGCGTGTTGCCCGGTGAGCGACGGGTTCGCGTAGGCGGTGTGGGTCATGACTGGTCGCCGGCGAAGCGATGACGAACGCCTCCGAAGCCCCAGCCGCGCTCGACTCCCACAGCTTCGCCGCGCTCCGCGGTCGTCCGCCGTGCTCACTCCCTGCGGTGCTTGCGTCGCTGGGATTCGGCGAGCGCGGCTGCCCGTTTGAGCCCCGTCCCGCACGGCACCGCACCTCTCACCGCCCCAGCCTCGTCGGCCTCCCTCCAGTCGGCCGACTCTCTCGCACGCGCTCCTCGCGGCCGCCTCCGGCGGCCACTCGAAGGCGCGCGCCACCCCACGGAATGAGGTTCGAACCGTATCGGCAGCGTTTACGGACGCCGTCGCGTACGCTCGCGCATGCCCGAACCGAAGTCGGCGTTCGACGCCACCTACCCGTGCGACTTCTACGAGCCCGCGGAGCTGTTCGAGCCGGACCAGATGTACACGATCCCGGAGATCGGTCGCCTGCTTCAGGGGTTAGAACCGGACGCCGAGGTCGACCCCGACACCGAGGCCGTGCTGGTCGACTGGGCCGTCCCGTGGGTGATGGTCCACGCCGACGACATGGTCGTCGCCGAGCCCCTGACCGAGGACGGCCCGGGATACTACGGGCTCGCCACGGACGAGGACCACAGCGGGGCGTCCGACACCGACGCCGAGTCGGACGCTGACTCCGACGAACTCGACGAGTCGGCGTGACCGGGGACCGATCCGACCCGCCGACGTACCTCGTCGCCGGCGGCGCGCGCGTCGACGCCGGCAAGACCACCTTCTCGGCGGGGCTGGTCGCCCACCTCGCCGACCGCGCGGGCGACGCGGTCGGCGTCAAGCCCCGCGCCGGCAACGACCTCTGGTTCGACCACGACGACTATTTGATCGCGACCGACGCGGCCCGACTCTACGGGAAGGACGCCCGCACCCTCGCGGCCGCGAACACCCGCGCGCTCGCGGCGGCCGACGACGGTTCCCCGTCGCCCTCGGCGGTCACGCCGGAATCGATCAACCCCGTCCACCGGCTCTGGCGACCGACGCCGGGACGGACGGGCATGCTCGGCGACGCAGAGCGCACGTTCCTCTGCGACCGCGTCACCACCGCGTCCGGCACGCGCTTCGTCGTCAACGGCGCGGCCGAGGAGGCGGGGCTGCTCCCCGACGCGCTGACCGACCGCCTCCCCCTCGCGGAGGCGACTCGCGTGCGCGACGTACCGGCGTTCAACGAGGTGATGGCCGAGGCGCACCTCCCCGCGATCGAGCGGCTCGCGGACCGCGTCGCGCGGACGCCAGTCCCGGTCGTCGTCGAGTCGTACGCCGACGTGGCCGGGACCCTTCCCCGCGACGGGCCGGTCGCGCCCGACGCGGTCGCCGTCGTCGACCCCGGCCGCGCGCGGCTATACGCCGGCGACCGCTACGCCAAGGCCCGCGCGGTCGCGGCCGGGAGCCCGCGAGAGGGGAGCCGCGAGGAGCACGTCGACGCGGTGACGGAGATGATCGAGCCGCTCGCGACCGTCTCGCTGCCGGCGCTGTCCGGCGACGTCCGCGGCGATCCCGACCGGATCGCGGCGGCGTACGAGCCGGCGTACGCGACGCTCACGGATTCGGTCGAGAACTGAAGGAGCGACGGAGCGTCGCGTGCGGCCCGGGCTCAGGCGTTCCGCTTCGTGTAGTGTTCCAGCGCGGACTCGATCGACGAGAGGTCGGCGGTCACGCGGCTGTCGGCGACGCGCATGAAGCCGGGCGTGTACGACGACGAGTAGTCGAAGATCCGGTTGACTGCGCGCTTGGGCGCAGCGACGGCGCCGAAGTCGGTGACCGTGTACACCCGCGTGGTGGGGAAGGCGGTCCAGAAGGTCCCGCTCACCCAGCGGTCCTCGTCCGCGAACGCCTCGCCGACGCGGCCGGTCGCGACGTACTCGTCGTCCGCGTAGAACAGCAGGAGGTCGCCCGACGCCATCTTCTCGAACGTCGACCCGTTGCCGCTGTCGTCGTCGACGGCCCACAGGCGCGTCTCGTCGAGGTCGGCGAGGGGTTCGGGGCGATCGGGGTAGTCGGTGAGATCGACCGGGGACCGGACGGTCCGGTCGAAGTTCTCCGGGTCGATCGGGACCAGGAAGACGTTCTCGCTCATTACCCGTCGTTTCGCCGGGAGGGGTTTAAACCCGTTTGTTGATGTGTCAGGTCAGGACGGGTGCGGTCACTCGCCGTCGGCGGCGTACAGGCGGTCCATCCGCGCCGCCATCACGAAGTCGGCGCGGGTGAGGCCGCCGACCTCGTGGCTCCACATCTCAATCCCGACCTCGCCCCACGACAGCGAGATGTCCGGGTGGTGCCACTCCGCCTCGGCGAGTTCGCCCACGTCGTTCGTGAACGCGAGCGCCGTCTCGAAGTCGGGGAACTCGTAGCTCGCCTCCAGGTGGTGGTCGTTGACGACCTCCCACGCGTCACCCAGTTCGTCGAGGTGGTCGGCGCACTCGTCTCCGTCGAGCGGCTCCGCGTCGTCGCCGGCCGGTTCGACCGGCTCGTCCGCGAGCGGTGAGGACATACTCCACGTTAGGCGACGAACGGTTTGTACCTTCCGCGGTCGACCCCGGAGGACGACGGGCGACCGAAGAGCGCGGACCGAGGCCTCACCGGAGCCGCGAGATCGCGTCGCGTACCGCGCGCCGCAGCCGGCCGAGGCGCCCCCTCCCGCGCTCGTCGTCAGTGGCGCCCCCGTCCGCGCCGGTCGCGCTCGGGTCAGAGAGCTCCCAGCCGGCCTTTTCGGCGGCCTCGTCGACGCGCAAGAACTCGTAGCCCGTCTCGGTGGCGACGCGCTCGTCCGCGCGGGTCGTGCCGACGAACACGCACCGCGGGGCGGCGCTCTGCTCGCGGATGTCCGCGAGGGTCCCCCATTTGTCCCACTTCGTGAGCGCGTAGTCGTTGTCGATCCCGTAGTCGCCCGCGAACTGCGCGACCCGGTCCGCCTCGTTCGCGACGATGCCGACGTGGCGGCTCCACTGGCGCGCGTCGGCGAACGCCGCGGCCGGGTCGGCGAGCGACCGCGCGGCGCCGAGCGAGAAGACGAGCGTCACGTCGCCGTCGCCGGTCGTCGTCGCGTCGATTCCCATCTCGACCGGATCCAGGTGGCCGGCGGCCTAAACGCTGTGGGGAGGCTTTTGTCCGAGGCCCTCCTCGTCCCCGAGAATGGAGTTCGAATCCACCTTCGACACCGCTGCGCCGCTGCTCGGCATGGTCCACCTCCCGCCGCTTCCCGGTGCCCCGAACGCGCCCGACGACGGCCGCGAGGCGATGCGCGCGGCGGTCGACCGGGCCGCGAGCGACGCGCGCGCGCTCGACAGCGGCGGCGTCGATGGGATCGTGATCGAGAACTTCGGCGACGCCCCCTTCTACCCCGACGAAGTCCCGCCGCACGTCGTCGCCGGCGTGACCCGCGCCGCGACCGCGGTCGCCGCCGAGACGGACCTCCCGCTCGGGGTCAACGTCCTCCGGAACGACGCCGAGGCCGCCCTCTCGGTCGCCGCCGCGGTCGGCGCCGACTTCGTCCGGGTGAACGTCCACACCGGCGCCCGCGTCACCGACCAGGGGATCGTCCAGGGGCGCGCCCACGAGACGCTCCGCCTGCGCGACCGCCTCGGCGTCGACGTCGGCGTCTTCGCCGACACCGACGTGAAACACTCCGCCCCGCTGACGCCCGCGGGGTACACGGCCGAGTCGTTCGCCGACACCGCCGAGCGCGGCCTCGCCGACGCCGTGATCGCCTCCGGGCCGGGGACCGGCGAGGCGGTCGATACCGACGCCCTCGGGTCGGTCGTCGCCGAGCGCGAGCGCCACGGCCTCGACACGCCCGTCCTCGTCGGCAGCGGCGTCACGCCGGAGACGGTCGCCGACCTGCTCGACGTCGCCGACGGCGCGATCGTCGGCACCGCGCTGAAACGGGGCGGCGAGACGACCGCCCCGGTCGACGCCGACCGCGTCGCGGACCTCGTCGACGCCGCCGACGCGGTTCGGTGAGCGGGGCGCGGTGATCGGGAGGAGGGTCCCCTACCGGCCGACGTCGACGCCGCGGTCCGCGAGGAACGCCTCGACCTCGCTCCGCGTCGGGAGCCCGGGCTGCGTGAACCGGCTCGTACAGTTGATCGCGGCGATCGCGGCCGCGAACCGGACGCCGCCAGCGACGCCGTCACGGTCGGCGGACGGCCCCGCGGGGGCTCCAGCGATCCACCGGTCGATCAGCCCGGCGGTGAACGCGTCGCCGGCGCCGGTCGCGTCGACCGTCTCGACGTCGAACGCGTCGAACTCGGACACCTCGCCGCCCGCGATCGCCGTCATCCCGTCGGCGCCGTGCGTGAGGACGGCGCGGGGCCACGTCGGGCCACCCCGCGACCGCGACTCGGGCCCGGGTGAGGGCGCCGACTCGGCCGCTCGGGTATGCGCGCTCGCGACCCGCTTGACCGCGGCGTTCGCCGACGCGAAGAACGCCGGCGCGGCGACGCCGTCCGCGACGAACAGGTCGGCCTCATGGAGAAACCGGTGGACCGTCGCCGGCTCCGTGCCGCGCCCGACTAGCTCCTCGACGGATCCCGAGAGGTCGAAGACGAGCGCGGGCGGGTCGCTCCCTGACTCGCCTGATTCGGCGGCTTCGCGGAGCGACCGAACCCGGTCGAGGGCCCGCCGCGCCACGCTGTCAGGCGTGTAGGCGGTGAGGAAGACCGCGTCGGCGTCGGCCATCGCGGTGAGCGCGTCGCCGTCGAGGCGGAGCCCGCGGAAGCTCTCGCCGGCGGTGACGATGGCGCGCTCCCCATCCGGGTCGCGGAGGATCAAGGACCGGGTGTGGGCGTCGTCGCCGACCGCGACGTGCGTCCCGTCCACGCCCGTCTCGCCGAGGTACTCCAGGGCTCTCCGGCCGTACTCGTCGTCGCCGACGCGGCTGACGAGCCCCGCGTCGCGGCCGAGGCGGTCGAGCGCGACCGCGACGTTCGCGCCCACGCCGCCGAACGCGGACGTGACCTCCCGGGCGAACGCGCCGCCGTCCGGCTCCGGGAGGTTGCTGACCGCGTACCACTCGTCTATCGCGGCGGCCCCGACGCAGAGGACGGCCGGCGAACCACCGCTTCCGCCGTCGCTCGCATCTGACTCCGCCGTCACGACTCGCCGAAGAAGGGGCGGTGAACGGCCATCGCGGCGTCGACGGCGATCGGTCCCTCGACGCTCGTCTCCCCGCCGCCGCGCCGGACCACTTCCTCGCAGGGGATCGGCACCACGCCGCCGGAGAGCTCGCCGAGCGTCTCGCCGTCGACGCCGAAGACGACCCGGTCGATCCCCGCGTAGTGGATCGCGGTCGAACACATCGGGCACGGCTCCGTGCTGGCGTACATGGTACAGTCCGCGAGCTCGTCGGCGTCGAGCTCCCGCGCGGCCCACCGCGCGAGCGTCAGCTCCGGGTGCGCCGTCACGTCGTCCTCGGTCCGCGTCTCGTTGCGCGCCTCGCTGACGACCTCGCCGTCGACCACGAGCAGGGCGCCGAACGGGGTGTTTCCGGCCTCGACCGCCTCCTTGGCGAGCCGGATCGTTCGCTCCACGTACTCCCGGTCGGTCGGGTCGTCCGGCAGGTCGTCGAGGTCACGGAACTCACTGGGATCGCCGGCGTCGTCCGCGTCGGTCATACGTCCCCGTTCGCCTCCGGGAACCTAACGGTTGGTACCGCCGGCTGCGTGCGGTCGTCGTCCGGCGAGCTCGGTTCCCCATCGAGGCGTCTCGGTCCGCGTCGTCTCCGTCGCCGACGCGCGTCGGGGTCACGCTCGGCGTTCGCGTCGGACGCTCCGCCACGCTCTTGACCGCCACGAGCGAAGCAAGAGTAATGCTGGACAGGCTGCGAGCGAAACTCGGCGCCGCTCGCCGACGGGCACGTCGGATCGAACGCCGGGAGTTCGCGGAACTCCGGCAGTGGGCCGAGGACACGAGCAATCTGCTCCACCTGACGACGCTGTTGCTCGTGCCGATGCTCATCGCGCTCGTCACTCAGATAACGAACCTGACCGACCTCTCGTTTCTCCTCTTCCCGCCGCTGGCGTCGGGAGCCTACACGCTCTTCTCCGACCCGCAGGGACAGTACTCCTCGCCGAGAACGTTTGTCGGTGGGCTCGTGGCGGGGGCGCTCGCGGGGTGGGCCGCGCTGGAGCTCTCGCTGCTCGGTGTCGGCGGCGTCTCGACCGGCGCGATCAGTCCGCTCAGCGCCGGGCTGTCGATCATGCTCTGCGGCGGCCTGACGTGGCTGGCCAGCGTCGAGGAACCGGCCGCCTTCTCGACTGCGCTTCTGGTCCTCGTGAGCGCGCGCGGCGACGCGGTGTTCGTGTTCGGCACCACCGTCGACCCGGCGGCGGCCTACGTCGTGGCCGTCGCGGTCTCCGGCAGTCTCGTCGCGGGCGCGTTCACCGTCTGGCGCACGCGGTTCTACGAGGAGCGCGCTCGCTACCTCTACGGGACCACGCAGGCTGACGACCACGTCCTGGTGCCGATGCGGGGGGAGACGAGCGAGGCGACCGCGTTCTTCGGCGCGCGGCTCGCGGCCGCCCACGATGCCGGGAAGGTCGTCCTCCTCGACATCGTCGACGACGCGGAGATGGCGGTCGCGGAGCGGGCAGTGTCCGCCGACCACGGCGCCGCGACGCCCGGAGACCTCCCGGACTCGGTGCGGGCGTCGTTCGACGGCGACTTCGAGGAGGAGGTCTCGGACCGAGCGGCGGCGGCGGCGGTCGAGCGGCTCGAACCTCACGCCGCGGAGATCCGAGCCCGGTTCGACGTGCCGTGCGAGGTGGTCGTCGCGGCCGACGGCGATCCGGCCCGGGTCGCCGTCGAGACCGCCCGCGCGACGAACTCGGACCTGATCGTGACGCCGTACGAGACCGAAGACGGCCTCCTCTCGCCGTTCGGCCGGGAGGTCTTCGCCGGTCCACTCGACGCCGTCGCGTTCCGGTCGACGACGGGCGTCCACACCTGGCGGCGCGTCCTCGTACTGGTCGCCCGGCCCGGCGACTCGGCGCACGCGATGATCGACTTTGCAGAGCGACTGGCCGGCGAAAGCGGCGGGGTGAGCGTCTGTACCTGTATCGACGCCGAGTCCGAGCGCAGACGGGCCGAGACGAAGCTGGCGAACCTCGTCGAGACCACGACAGGGCCGGTCGAGACGCGGGTCGCGCGGTCGGAGGTGACGGCGTTTCTCGGCGCGAACGCGGACGCCTACGACCTCGTCCTCATGGGGTCGAGTGGGGACCGCTCCGCGGCCTCGCGGCTCGTCTCTCCGCCGACCTTCGAGCGCATCCAGGACGTCCAGTGCGACGTGGCCATCGTGGACCGCGGGAACGCGGACCACGAGGTGCGGGTGTTACGAGAGGGGTGAGACCGTCGACGGCGCGCGCGACGGATCCCTTCTCGGCCAACCGCCGCCGCTCCTCCATTTATATACCTCCCGCCGCGTAGTTCGGTCGTGTCCCGCGTCACCGTCAGCATCGACCCGCACGTGCACTCCGAGGACAGCTACGACGGGCACGAGCCGGTCGATCTGATCTTGGAACACGCGGCCGAGATCGGGCTCGACGCGGTCGTTATCACCGACCACGACGTGATCCGCGAGTCGAAACGCGCCGCGGAGACCGCCGCCGAGTACGGGCTGATCGGCATCCCCGGCGTGGAGGTGTCGACCGCGCACGGCCACCTGCTGGCGATCGGCGTCGATCGAATGCCGCCGCGCGGCGAGCCGTACGCCGAGACGGTCCGGCGGATCCACGAGCAGGGCGGCGTCGCGATCGTTCCCCACCCGTTTCAGCGCTCGCGCCACGGCGTCCGTCAGCGCGACATCCCGACGCCCGGATCGGGCGACGGCTCCGGCGGGGAAGCGCCGGACGCCGAAACGTCCGGCGTGGACGCGGAACTGCCGGACAAGGACGCGGTCGACGCGGCCGGGGCCGCCGCGCCGGGCGTCGAGGTCGACGCCGTCGAGGTGTTCAACGCGTGGCTGTTCACGGGGTACCGCAACCGACGCGCGCGGCGGTTCGCGGCGACCCACGGCTACCCGGGGGTCGCCGCGAGCGACGCGCACCACCTCCAGTACGTCGGCCGGGCGTTCACTGAGCTGACGATCGAGGGGCGAGAGTCGGTCGGCGAGGTCACCGCGGACGACGTGCTGACGGCGATCCGCCGCGGCACGACGACCGTCGACGGCCGGCGCGCGCCGATCCGAATGGCGGCGAAACACTACGTCGGCGCCGCCGGACGCCGGTCCGGGTACTACGCGCGGACCGGCGCGGCCCGGGGCGCTCGGGCCACCAGGCGGACGACCCTCGGCGCGCTCACGGCCGCGAAGGTCGCCGCCCTCCAGTCGGTCCACCGGACTCGCCGGTTCCTCTCGTGGTTCGCCTGACCGGGCGCGTCGGCGGCCGGGGGCGTCGGCGAGCGGCCGCGACCGAGGATCCGAACGACGGCGCCCGCGGAGAACGGGGTTTTTGCCCGCGGCCGCGAATGTGTGAGCATGAGCCACGACAGACGGGAGTCCGGGTTCAAGCGGCGGACCCGGGTCGCGGACGCGAGGGCGACGCTGCTCGACGCCGTCGCGCCGAACGACCGGACGGAGACGGTCCCGGTCGAGGCGGCCGACGGCCGCGTCGTCGCCGAACCGATCGACGCGCCGGCGCCGGTGCCGGGGTACGACCGCGCCGCGATGGACGGGTACGCCGTCCGCGCGAGCGACACCTTCGGCGCCGGCGACCGATCGCCGGCGGTCCTGACCGCCAAGCCCGCCGAGGCGGACGCGGTCGCGCCCGGCGAGGCCGCTCGGGTCCACACCGGCAGCGCAGTCCCGGAGGGCGCGGACGCGGTCGTGATGATCGAACAGGTCGAGTCGGTCGGCGGCGAGGTGGAGGTGTTCGAGGCGGTCGCGACCGGCGAGAACGTCGGCGAGGCCGGCGAGGATGTCGCCGACGGCCAGCGCCTCTACGAGCCCGGCCACGCCCTGCGCCCCTCCGACCTCGGCCTGCTGCGCTCGGTGGGCTTCGACACCGTCACGGTCCGGGAGCCGCCAGAGGTCGCCGTGATTCCGACCGGCGAGGAGCTGGTGGAGTCGGATCCCGGCCCCGGCGAGGTGATCGAGACGAACGGGCTCACCGTCTCCCGGCTCGTCGAGCGCTGGGGCGGCGAGGCGCGCTACCGCGACGTCGTCACCGACGACCCGGAGGCGCTGCGCGAGGCCGTCGCCGCCGACCTCGACGCCGACGTGGTCGTCACCACCGGCGGCTCGTCGGTCGGGGAGCGGGACCTGATCCCCGAGGTCGTCGGCGACCTCGGCGAGGTGCTGGTCCACGGCGTCGCGCTGAAGCCCGGGCACCCAGTCTGCCTCGGCCGCGCCGAGGGGACGCCGATCGTGTCGCTGCCCGGCTACCCGGTCGCGTGTATCGTCAACGCGGCGCAGTTCCTCCGCCCCGCGATGAAGCGCGCGGGCGGGGCCGACGTAGAGCCGTTCCCGACGCGGCGCGCGACGCTCGGCCGGAAGGTCGCGAGCGAGCCCGGTGTACGGACCTTCGCGCGCGTGTCACTTTCGGGTCCCGACGACGGCCCCGACGGGGACGCGGCGGTCGACGACGCGCTCCCGACCGCGACGCCGACCCGCGCGAGCGGCTCCGGCATCCTCTCCAGCGTCGCGCTCGCTGACGGCTGGGTGGTCGTGCCCGAGCCGCGGGAGGGGCTCGACGCCGGCGAGTCGGTCGACGTCGAACTGTGGGAGGTGACGGAATGAGCGACCGCAAGGAGTTCCGGGACCTCGCGACCCCCGAGGCCGCGCGCGAGGCGATCGAATCGCTCGACCTGTCGCCGACCCCGGAGACGGTCTCGCTGGCGGACGCCCGCGGTCGCGTTCTCGCCGAGCGCGTCGACGCCGCGATCGACGTGCCCGGCTTCGACCGCGCGTCGATGGACGGGTACGCCGTCCGCGCGCGGGAAACCTTCGGCGCGGACGAGGCGGATCCCGCCGAACTCGACCTCGTCGGCGCGGTCCACGCGGGCGCCGCGCCCGACGTGACCGTCGAGCCGGGGACCTGCGCGGAGATCTCCACCGGCGCCGTCATGCCCGACGGCGCCGACGCGGTCGTGATGGTCGAGCGCACCGACGAGCTCGGTTCGGGCGGGGACGGGGTCGACGACGACGGTCCCTCGCGGATCGCTGTCCGCACGTCGGTCGCGCCGGGCGATCACGTGATGACAGCCGGGACCGACATCGCCGCCGGCGCCCGCGCGCTCGGACCGGGCACGCGGCTGACGCCCCGCGAGATCGGGCTGCTGTCGGCGCTCGGCGTCGACGAGGTCCCGGTCGAGGGGCGGCCGCGGGTCGGTATCGTCTCGACCGGCGACGAGCTGGTCCGCCCGGGCGAGGCGCTGAACCCGGACCGCGGGGAGATCTACGACGTGAACTCGACGACGATCGCCGCCGGCGTCGAGGAGGCGGGCGGCGAGCCGGTCCTCTACCCGCACGCCGGCGACGACTACGACGAGATGGAGCGGCTGCTGCGCCGGGCGGCCGACGAGTGCGACCTCGTGCTCTCGTCGGGGTCGACCTCGGCGAGCGCGGTCGACGTCATCTACCGCGTGATCGAGGCGCGCGGGGAGCTCCTGCTCCACGGCGTCGCGGTCAAGCCCGGGAAGCCGATGCTGATCGGCCGGCTCGACCGGGGCGGCTCCGACGGCGGCGACGGCGACGGCGACGAAGGCGTCGGCGAGGACGCCGCCCGGAACGATGCCTCGGTCGGCGAGTCCGCGTACGTCGGCCTCCCCGGCTACCCGGTGTCCGCGCTCACCATATTTCGCACGTTCGTCGCGCCCGCGATCCGCGACGCCGCCGGCCAGCCCGAGCCCGCGACGGCGACCGTCGAGGGGCGGATGGGCGTGAGCGAGCGCTACTCGGAGGGCCGTCTCCGGCTGATGCCCGTCGGCCTGCTCGACCTAGACGACGACGCCCCCCCGCTCGTCTACCCGGTGGACAAGGGGTCCGGCGCGACGACGAGCCTCGTCGAGGCTGACGGCGTCGTCGCGGTCGACCCGGACACGGAGGTCCTCGACGCCGGTGAGGCGGTCGAGGTACAGCTGTTCTCGCCGGACGTGCGCCCGCCGACGCTGCTCGGCGTCGGCGAGGACGACCCCGCGCTCAACCGCCTGCTCGACCGCCTCGCGAACCCGCGGTACCTCGCCGTCGGCTCGCGCGAGGGGCACCGCCGCCTCCGCGACGGCGTCCCCGACGTGGCGGTGACCGCCGGACCGACCGACCGCGAGGTCGGCGCCGAAGCCCTCGGCGGCTGGACCCGCGAGTGGGGGCTTGTCGTCCCCGACGGCAACCCGGAGGCGGTGACCGGGATCGCGGACCTCGTCGACCGCGACCTCCGCTTCCGGAACCGGCCGACAGTCTCGGGCCTCCGTCGGAGCCTCGACACGGCGCTCGACGACCTCGCGGACGAGCGCGACGCCGACCGCCGGGACCTCGCCGAGCGGATCGACGGCTACGAGCGGACCGCGAAGGCGTTCGAGAGCCCGGCCCGCGCGGTCGTCGCGGGCGACGCGGACGCCGGGCTCGGGCTCCGCGAGACGGCGGAACGGCTGGGCTGTGCGTTCGTCCCGCTCGGCGAGCAGTCGGTCGTCGTCAGGGCGGCCCCCGATCGCGCCGGCCGCGAGCCGGTCGCGGCGCTGGCGGCCGCACTCGACGGCGACGGCGGTCGCGGCGGGATCAACGCGATCCTCGCCGACCTCCCGGGCTACTCGCGGAACAGCCGAAACGATCCCTGACCGACGACGACCTCGCCGCGGTCCCCGTCGACGCCGCTGGTGACGGTCATCTCGCTGACGCCGATGGAGCCGCCGGCCCGGATCACTTCGGCCTCCGCGCGGAGGTCGCCGGTCGCGGGGCGGAGGTAGTTCGCGTTGAGGTTCACCGTCGCGACGCCGCCGTCGAGCGGGTCCTCGAACGTCGTGCGCTGCGCGACGCCGCCGGCCGTGTCAATCAGCGTCGCCGCCACGCCGCCGTGGATCGTCTGCCCGTCCGTGTTCGTGAGCTTCTCGTCGAAGGGGATCGAGAGCACGACGCGCCCGCGCTCGACCGTCTCGACCGACGTGTTCAGCCACGAGAGGTAGCCGTGTTCGTCCTCTAACTTTTGCTCGACGAACCGCGTCGCCGCGTCGGGGAGCGGGTCCATCTCCGCGATGTCCGTCTGATCCATGTCCCGCCGGTCGTCCCGGGACGGCTTGTACCCCCCGGAAACGGGCGACAACCGGCGATCGATTGACGGCCTCGCTCACCCGACGCCGAGCCGGATCGGGTCGTCGCTTGGCACGAGCTCGACCGTCACCGACTCGCCGATCGCGAACGACCGGTCCGGACAGACCAACTTGACGCCGAAGCGCTCGCCGCGCGCGGCGAACAGGGAGAGCCCCACGATGCGATCGCCGTTCGCGCGGACGTCGACCGCCCCCCACTCGACCCGTGGCGCCCCGGACGACCCCCCGCCGTGGGCGGCCGCGGTTCCGATCCGGGTCCCGAGGAGGGACACCGCGTCGCCCGACCGCGGGCGTCGCTCGTCTCTTCCGTCCTCGCCGGGCGTCGCGTCGCTCGCCGCGAACGTCCCGCCGCCCGCGTAGTGCGTCAGCCCGCCGTCGAGCGGGACCCCCCCGTCGCTCGCGAGCGCCGCGAACGACGGTCCGGGCTCGGTCCGCCGCGGGCCGGCGAGCACGACGTGGGTCGGCCCCCGCTCGACGACGGTTCCGGTCCCGTCCCACGCGACCGGCTCCACGGGGAGGTCCGCGGCGACCGGGAGCGACCCGCTCGCTCGGAGGGGGTTCGCGTCCGGCGGGCGGAACCCGAGGTGGACGTGGTCATCGACCCACTGGCCGAAGAAGCCCGAGCGGGTCGTCGGGCCGAGCGCGTCGCCGACGGTGACCCGGTCGCCCGGCGCCACCGCCGGGATCACGTGGAGGATCCGCGCGACGGTGCCGGAGGGCGCGCCCGCGCGAGCACACCACTCGTCGTCGAGGCCGACGACGATCAGGTGGTCCTCGTCGGCCGCGTACGGGCGGTCCGGACAGCCGACGGTGCGGACCGCGCTGACGGTCCCGGCGACCGGAGAGCGGCCGACCCCGTCGCCCGGGTAGAGGTCGACGGCGCGACCGCGTTCGTGGGCGGGGTACGGGGAGTTGAACCGCGAGAACTTCTCGTATTGCTCGACGACCTCCGCGGGGAGCGTGACGGTCGCCTCCGGCGGGTCGGTCACGGGTCGGCGACCTCCATCCCCTCGATCACGAACCGCGCGCCGCCGGCGTCGGACTCGGTGACCGAGAGCGTCCAGCCGTGCGCCTCGGCGATGTCGCCGACGATCGCCAGCCCCAGCCCGGTGCCGCCGCCGAGCGACACGCCGCGCTCGGTGACTCGCTCGCGCTCCTCGGCCGGGATCCCGGGACCGTCGTCGCCGATCGAGAGCGCGGCCCGGTCGCCGCCTCGGGTGATAGCGACCGTGACGGCCACGTCCTCTCCCGCGTGTTCGATCGCGTTGCGGAACAGGTTGGAGGTCAGCTGTTCGAGCCGGTCGCGGTCGGCCAACGCGGTCGCGTCGCCCTCGACGGTCAGCGTCGCGTCGGCGGTCTCGAGCCGCGACCAGACGCGTCTGACCGTCCCGTCCAGCGAGACCCGGTCGAGGTCGTCGACCGTCTCCCCCGCCGTCGCCAGCGCGAGGAGCCCCTCGATCATGTCGTCCATCCGCTCGTGGGCGTTCGCGGCCCGCTCTAAGGCGCCGTCGGGGTCGCCGTCGCGCTGGCGGGCCAGCTCGACGGCCGCAGACGCGGCGGCGAGTGGGTTTCGCAGGTCGTGCGAGACGACGCCGGCGAACTCCTCTAACCGCTCGTTCTGCCGTTCGAGCTCCGCCTCCCGGCGTTCGAGTTCCGCCTGTCGCTGCTCCCGCGCGGTCACGTCGCGGAGCAGGAAGACGTGGCCGCGGTCGGTCCCGCGCGGGTCCGTGATCGGGTTCTCTTGGATGTCGAACTCGCGGTCCCCGATGGCGATCGGGTGTTCGACGCCGGACTCCAGCCGCGGGAACACGTCCGACAGCGACGAGCCGACCGCGTCGGGCGGGAGGAGCGACTCGGCGGCGGGGTTGAGGTCGCGGATCCGCCCGTCGGAGCCGGAGACGATCACCGGGTCCTGCATCACCTCGACCGCGGTGTCGCGCGCGACGACCGCGGCGTCGAGGGTGCCGAGCCAAAAGACGGTGCCGTAGAGGAACACGCCGTGGATCACGAACGCCGTCGGCAGCCACGAGAGGTCCCCGTAGCTCCCGACGTCGACGAACGTCACGGCCCCCGCGAGGAACGGGAACAGCGTGCCGAGCAGCACGACGAACGTCTGGAGCCGGTAGCGGTTCCCGGTCCGGTCGTAGAGGTCGACGACGAGGGACGCGCCGGCGAGACACAGCGCGTACGCGAAGAGGACGAACGCGCCGCCGGCGGGACCCAACCCGTATCCGAGCAGCGTGAACGGGCCGTCGGCGACGGGGGCGACGGAGCGCCGGGCCAGCCCGTGGGTCCCGCTCGACCACGCGAGGAGGACCCAGACGAACGCGGGGGTCGCGAGCGCGACGATCCGGTTCTCCGTCCGCCAGCGTTCGCGCCCGGTGAACGCCAGCGCGAACGCCATCCAGAGGACGGGAAGCGCGCCGAGGAGCGGCGTCGCGAGGCTGAGCGCGACGCGCATCGCGAGCTCACCGGACGCGGCAATCTGGAGGCCGTACAGCAGCGACGCGCCGCCGCCGCTGAGGAGGTACAGCGCGACCTCGAGGCCGCCGGGCTCGTCGCGCTCCCGCCACGCGACCCGACCGAGCCAGAGCCCGATGACGCCGGCCAGCAGGCAGGCGGTCAGGTACGCCTGAACCGGCAGGGCGCTCAGGTCGCTCATCGATACCGGTACCACTTCCAGCGCCGACAAAACTGTTGTGTCACGCGCCGGCGCCCCCCGGGGCCCTCGGTTTCTCCCCGCCCCGAGCGACCGCGCTCGGCGCAAGGGGCTTGTGTGCCGCCGCCGTCGGCACGTCCATGCGCGTGTACAGGGGCGAGTTCGCGACCCCGGCGGCCGACCGGGAGCCGGCGGGCGACCTGCTCGCGTCGGCCGCGGAGGGGGTCCCGGCCGTCCGCGTCACGGCGCCGCCGAAGCAGGTCGCCTTCGGCCGGCGGGACGCCCGCGAGCCGGGGTTCGACCGGGCGAAGCGGGCGGCGCGCGCGGCCGGATTCCCTGCCGTCGAGCGCGACGTGGGCGGTCGCGCGGTCGCGTACACCGGGTCGACGCTCTCGTTCGGCGTCGCAGTACCGACCGGCGGCGACCGGGGGTCGATCGACTCGCGGTACGAGACCGCGACCGAGACGCTCCGCGACGCGCTCCGCGACCTCGGCGCCGACGTGGTCCGCGGCGAGCCCCCGGCCGCGTTCTGCCCCGGCGAGCACTCCCTGCGCGTCGCTGGGGCCGGTGCGACGGAAACCGGCGGGGCCGCGGGCGGCGGGAAGGTCGCCGGGCTCGCGCAGCGCGTGCGCGCCGACGCGGCGCTTGTCGCCGGCGTCCTCGTCGTCTCGGCGGCGGACGCCGCGCCGATCGCGTCGGTCACCGAACCGGTCTACGACGCGCTCGGCCTGCCGTTCGATCCCGGCTCGGTCGGGAGCGTCGCCGACGCCGGCGGTCCGGACGACCCCGACGCCGTCGCCCGCGCGGTCGAGACCGCGTTCGTGGAGGGGCCGTGGGGCGACGGCGAGCGCCGGATCGTGCGCGTCGGCGGGGCAGCCGACTGAGCGCTGCGCGGCGCGCGGTTCCGACGTTTCGACGTGCTTTTTATGCGCGGGGGTCTGCGTTCGGGCATGGCCGAATTCAAAGTCGTCGTCGCCGACCCCGAGACCGGCGAGACGTTCCAGCGAGAGGTCGACGGACAGGACGCCAACCGATTCCTCGGTCGCGAACTCGGCGACGAGATCGGCGGCGACGCCGTCGGGCTCTCCGACCATACGATCGAACTCACCGGCGGCTCCGACGAGACCGGGCGCCCGATGCGCGAAGACGTCTCCGGCACCCGCCTGAAGGAGCTCCTCCTCGAGGGTGGCGTCGGCTTCGAGCCCTCCCGCGAGGGCGAGCGCAAGCGGATCACCGTCCGCGGCCGCGAGGTCGACGACGACATCGCGCAGATCAACGCGAGCGTCGTCGACGGCGACGGCGACGTGGCGGCCGCGCTCGGCGAGGGCGACGCCGACGCCGACGAGTAACGGCGCTTCGATGCCTCGCGTTCCCTCCGACGGCGAGGACGTTTCCTCGGTTCGCGTCTCGCTCGCCCGGAGCGGCGGCACTCGCCGCCCCTGCGTCAGACTTCCCGACGACGACGCGCTCGACGGGCGCGTCGAGTCCGGGACCTGCGACGCGCTCGGAGTGAGTCAGGGGGACCTGATCCGCGTCGCGATCGGTCGCGACGAGTACCACGCGCGTGTCGCGGCCGACTCGCGCGGGCGGCTCCTCCGCGGCGCGTTCGACAACCGGCGGCTGGCGCGCGAGTCCGGCGAGGGGACGAACCGGCTGGTCGAGTGGCTCGACGCGAACGGCCGGGAGCCGGGCGAGAGCGTCGTCCTCGACGTGGTGGTGTCCGGCGAGCTGTACGGGCTGCGGATCCCCGGCGAGCGGACCGTGTACGACGCGGACCGCGGGCCGCGGTCGTCGCTCGCCGACATCGCCCGCGACGTGGACGGGTAGCCCCCGGAGCGCGCCGGGCGTCGACGGTCACCCTCCGCCGCGGCGGCGCGGCGTCAGGTCGGATCGCTTATTCTCGCGCGGCCCCGAGATCGGTCCATGCAGGAGGTCGACGCGGACCTGACGGCGCTCGACCGCGCGATCATCAACGCGTTCCAGGGCGGCTTCCCGGTCGCGGAGCGCCCCTTCGACGCGGCGGCGGCCGCGCTCCGCGAGCGCGGCGTCGACGTGACGGGACCGGAGCTGTGCGAGCGCGTCCGTGAGCTCGACGAGGAGGGGATCCTCTCGCGGTTCGGCGCGCTCGTCAACGCCGAGGAGATCGGCGGCGCCGCCTCGCTCGTCGCGATGCACGCGCCCGAGGACCGCTACGACGAGGTCGCGGAGACGGTGAACGAGTTCACCGCGGTCGCACACAACTACGAGCGGGAACACCCGCACCTCAACATGTGGTTCGTGGTGAGCGTCGCGGACCACCCGGACCCCGACAAGGACGGGAGCGACCGCGTCGAGGAGGTGCTCGCGGAGATCGAGGACGCGACGAGCCAGGAGACGTACAACCTCCCGAAGCTCCGGGAGTTCCACGTCGGCGCGAAGTTCCTCGTCGACGGGCCGGTCCCCGACGGCGACGTGGACCTCTCGGGGCTCGGGCCCGACGTCTCGCCCAGCGACCGCGGAACGTTGACGCCCGACGAGCGCGACCTCGTCGTCGAGATCCAGGGCGGGCTCCCGGTGATCGAGACGCCGTACGCGGACGTGGCCGCCGCGGTCGGCGCCGACGTGGACTGGGTGATCGAGACGATCAAGCGGTTCGAGCGGGAGGGGAAGGTGCGCCGCGTCGGCGTCATCCCAAACCACTACGCGCTCGGCTACACGGAGAACGGGATGACCGTCTGGGACGTGCCCGAAGACGCCCTCGACGAGGTCGGCCCCGCCGTCGCCGACCTAGGCTTCGTCACGCACTGCTACGAGCGCCCGCGCCACGCCGGCGTCTGGGAGTACAACTTCTTCGCCATGACGCACGGCCGCACCGAGGCCGAGAGCGAGCGCCGGATCGCCGAGGTCAGGGAGCTGATGGACGACTACTGGGACGTCGGCGCGGACGACTGGGACACCCTGTTCTCGACGCGCATCCTGAAGAAGACCGGTATCCGCATCGCGGACCGGGCGGACAGCAACACGGCGTGACTCCCCGAATCGCGGGGACCGGAGGCCGTCCGTGACGCCGCTGTACCACGACTTCGCGGGCGAGACGGTGGTCGTCTTCGGCGGCGGCGCCGTCGGCTCGCGGAAGGCCCGCGGCTTCGACGAGGCCGCGCGCGTCGTGGTCGTGAGTCCCGACTTCGACGAGCGATTGCCCTCGCCCGACGACCCTGCGGCGGAGCGCGACACCGCGATCGAACTGCTACGCGCCGCTCCGGACGCCGACGCGGTCGCCGGCTGGATCGATCGGCTCGGTCCCGCGCTCGCGGTCGCCGCGACCGACGACGCCGCGGTCAACGCCGCCGTGGAGTCGGCCGCGCTCGACCGCGGGATCTTGGTCAACCGGACCGACGTCTCCGGGGGTCGCGACCCCGGGAGCGTCGTGGTGCCCGCGACGGTGGAAGACGAGCCGGTGACCGTCGCGCTCTCGACGGGCGGGACCAGCCCCGCGCTCGCGAAGGCGTTACGCGAGCGGATCGAGGCCGAGATAGAGGGGGCGGGCGAGATGGCGGCGCTCTCTGGCGAGATCCGCGAGGAACTGAAATCCGAGGGTATACCTCCCGAGAAACGCCGGGAAGCGGTTCGCCGCGTTGTCAGATCCCGGGGGGTTTGGAAGGGTTTACAAAAGGGGAGATCCAACGGACGGCAAGAGGCCGACACCGTGATCGAGGAGGTACTCGACCGATGAGAGAGACGGGTGCGATCGCCGGCGTGAGCGTCGCCCACGCCGACGCGACCGTCGACGAGATCGAGGCCGCCGGCGGCGACGGCGTCCGCGCGACCGTCTCCGACCTGCTCGCGCGAGAAGGGGTCGAAGAGGCGTTCGCGGTACAGACGTGTAACCGCTCGGAGGCGTACGTCGTCACCGACCGGACCGTCGACGGCACGACGGCGCTGTCGACGTTCGCGCCGGACGTCCGCGGCGGCGCGGTCCGCCGCCTCGACCACGAGGAGAGCCTGGAACACCTGATGCGCGTCGCCTCCGGGCTGGAGTCGCTCGTGCTCGGCGAAGACCAGATCATCGGGCAGCTGCGGGAGGCCTACGAGGAGTCGAAGTCCGCCGGCGGCATCGGCCCCGTCCTCAAGGACGCCGTGACGAAGGCGCTCCACGTCGGAGAGCGGGCGCGGACGGAAACCGAGATCAACGAGGGCGTCGTCTCGCTCGGTTCCGCCGCGGTCCGGCTCGCGGCGGACGAGATCGACCTCACCGACGGCTCGGCCGTCGTCGTCGGGGCCGGCGAGATGGGGACGCTCGCGGCCCGGGCGCTCGACGACACGCCGGTCTCGGACATCGTCGTCGCGAACCGCACCGTCCCGCACGCGGAGTTCGTCGCCGAGGAGGTCGACACGCCCGCGGAGGCGGTGCCGCTCGCGGACCTCCCCGCCGTGGTCCCCGACGCCGACCTCGTCGTCACCGCGACCGGCAGCCCCGACCTCGTCGTCCACCCGTCGTACGTCGACGGCGCCGGCCGGGTCGTCTGTATCGACATCGCGCAGCCCCGCGACGTCGACCCGGCGGCCGGCGCGCGCGAGGGCGTGACCGTCTTCGACATCGACGACCTCGAAGACGTGACCCAGCGGACTAGGGAGAGCCGCGCCGCGGAGGCGCGCGAGGTCGAGTCGATCATCGACGCGGAGCTCGACCGCATCCTCGAGGCGTACAAGCGCAAGCGCGCCGACGACGCCATCTCGGCGATGTACGCCGGCGCGGACCGGGTGAAGGCGCGCGAGCTCGACCGCGCGATGTCGAAGCTGGAGGCGCAGGGCGACCTCACGGACGAGCAGCGTCAGACGGTCGCCGACCTCGCCGACGCCCTCGTCGGCCAGCTGCTCGCCGCCCCGACGCGCTCGCTCCGAGACGCGGCCGGCGAGGACGACTGGGAGACGATCCGCACGGCGCTCCGGCTGTTCGACCCCGACTTCACGCCGAAGACGGGCGACTCGGTCGAGTCGGACGCTCCCGACGCCGGGGTCGGCTCCCCGGACGCGGTTCCGGACTCCGTCGCCGAGGAGCTCGACGACTGACCCCCGACCGCCGGCCCCGACGTTCTCGACCGCGCCCGCTCCGCGCCCTTTATTCGCCGACGCGCACACCGACCGGTATGAGGCTCTCCGAGTACGTCGACCGACTCGACGAGGAGCTCGACACGGCCGCGTACGCCGACGTCGACGCGAGCGCGAACGGCCTTCAGGTCGGCCCGGGCGGCGAGGCCGCTAGCCCGGGCACCGGACCCGCCGAGGTCGAACGGGTCGCCTTCGCGGTCGACGCCGCGACGGCGACGATCGAGGCCGCCGCGGACGCGGGCGCCGACGTCCTCGTGGTCCACCACGGGCTCTCGTGGGGCGGCATCGAACGCGTGACCGGTCGCGTCCACGACCGGATCGCGGCGCTCATCGAGCACGACATCGCGCTGTACGTCTCGCACCTCCCGCTCGACGGCCACCGGGAACTGGGCAACGCGGCGGGCGTCGCCACCGAGATCGGACTCGAAGACCGCGACCCCTTCGGCGAGATCGGCCCGGTGACGATCGGCACGATCGGGGAGACGGCGGCGCCGCGCTCGGCGGACGCGCTCCGCGAGACGCTCGACGGGTTCGAGGGCCAACCGGACGGCGAGCCGTCGCCCACGCGCGTCCTGGACTTCGGGCCCGACGAGGTCGAACGGGTCGCGGTCGTCACCGGCTCCGGGGTCGACTGGCTCGACGAAGCGGTCGCGGCGGGCGCGGACGCGCTGATCACGGGCGAGGGGAAACAACAGGTGTACCACGACGCCCGCGAGGCCGGGGTGACCGTCTTCCTCGCCGGCCACTACGCGACGGAGACGTTCGGCGTTCGGGCGCTGGAGTCGCTGACCGCCGACTGGGGCGTCGAGACGACGTACCTCTCGCATCCGACCGGGCTCTGAGCCCCGCCCGCGCCGGGCGGCGGCCCCTGTGGGCGCGCTCGCCGCCGAACGCAACCCTTACCGCTCGCGTCCGCGCAGTCCGGGTATGCGCGATCACTTCGAGATCCGGGACCACGACGCCGCCGGGCGGATCGGTCGGCTGACGGTCCCCCGCGCCGACGTCACGGTCGAGACGCCGGCGCTCCTGCCCGTGGTCAACCCCAACGTGCTCACGATCGAGCCGGAGCGGCTCCGCGAGGAGTTCGGCGCGGAGATGCTGATCACGAACTCCTACATCATCCGCAGCACGGACCGCATCCGCGACCGCGTGCTCGACGAGGGGCTCCACGAGTTCCTCGGCTTCGACGGCGCGATCATGACCGACTCGGGCTCCTTCCAGCTGGCCGAGTACGGCGACATCGACGTGACGACCGAGGAGATAATCGAGTTCCAGCGACAGATCGGCAGCGACGTGGCGACGCCCGTCGACGTGCCGACGCCCCCGGACGCCGACCGCGAGCGCGCCGAGTCAGAGCTCGAGACGACGAAGCGGGCGCTCGCAGATGCCGAGGCCGCCGAGACCGGCGAGATGCTCGTCAACGGGCCGGTCCAGGGGGCGACGTACGCCGACCTCCGCGAGGAGGCGGGGCGCCACGCGGCCGCGACCGACCTCGACGTGTTCCCGGTCGGCGCGATGGTGCCGCTGCTCAACTCGTACCGCTACGCCGAGGTGGTCGAGGCGGTGCGCGCGGCGAAGCGCGGGCTCGGGCCGGGGGCGCCGGTCCACCTGTTCGGGGCCGGCCACCCGATGATGCTGGCGCTCGCGGTGGCGGCTGGCTGCGATCTGTTCGACTCGGCCGCGTACGCGCTGATGGCCCGCGACGGCCGCTACCTGACGGTCTCGGGCACCGAACACCTCGAAGCGCTCGACTACTTCCCCTGCTCGTGTCCCGTGTGCGCCGACCACGAGCCGGCGGACCTCCGCGGCTTCGACGACGGCGAGGCGGAGCGGCTGCTCGCCGAGCACAACCTCCACGTCACCTTCGAGGAACTGCGCCGCGTGAAGGAGGCGATCCGCTCGGGGACGCTGCTGGAGCTGGTCGACCGCCGCGCCCGCGGCCACCCGGCGATGCTCGACGGCTACCGCGCGCTGCTCGACCACGCCGACGAACTGGAGCGGACCGACCCCGGGTCGAAGGACGCGTTCTTCTACACCTCACGGGAGGCGGCCCGTCGCCCCGAGGTGATGCGACACCACGACCGACTCGATCGGCTGGCGGCGCCCGACGACCTCCTGCTCACCGAGTCGAAGGCCCCCTCGAATCACGCGTACGACGCGGTGTGGCGCGTGAAGCCACCGTTCGGGCCGTATCCGCCCGCGCTCTCGGAGACGTACCCGCTCACCGCCGAGGTTCCGGAGCGGACCGACGATGCGGCGCAGGTCGCCGCGGCGGCGGGTGTGGCCGCGCTCGCGGCGGCGAACCCGGAGACGACGCTCACGCTCGGGCACGACGCGTGGTGCGACGCCGCGTTGGCGCGGCTGCCGGACCGCGTCGAGACGGAGAACCTCCGGACGCTCGGTTGAGCCGGCGCTGGCGCGTGGATTCCGACGCGGCGAAAACCGCAGCCGTGACCGGAGTCGTCGGTCGGTTCGGCGGCGTCGAGCGACTCAGTCGCGCCGGTGACCGAGCGGTTTCTTCTGGCCGACCTCGACCTCGACGTGGATCGAGTCGGGGAAGCCGCGCGCGACGACGGACCGCGCGATGTCGTCGGCGCCGTGGATCTCCATCGAGCGGTGATACACGTCGTAGCGCCACGGCGAGAACTCGTCGCCCGGTGAGAGGTCCTTGTACAGCGGCACGGTGACGCGCTCCGAGGGGCTCGCGTGCGGGCCCTTACACTCGGCGCCCTTGCGTTCGAGCGTCTCTTTGAGCTCTTGGACAGTCTCGGCGAGCACGTCGCGGTCGCCGGACGCGAAGTGGAGTTTCGTGACGAAGGTCATGGCTGGGGGTCGTGCGTGAATGACCGCCGGAGCGGTAAAAACGCACCTACCCGCGGTCGCCGCGCGAGACCCCGCCGCGAATCCGGCCGAAGACCGGTCGACGCGGCCGAGCCGTTCGGATCCGTTCGGGAGTCCGACACGCTCTTTAGGGGTGATCGCTTACCTGCGGCCAATGACGGTCGAAGCGACCAGTGCCGGAGCCATCCTCTTCCGCGATACCCGCGGCGAACGGGAGTACTTGCTCCTGAAGAGCCGACCGGGGGACTGGGAGTTCCCCAAAGGCGGGGTCGAGGGGGACGAGGAGCTCCAGCAGACGGCGATACGAGAAGTCGGCGAGGAGGCCGGGATCGAGGATTTCCGGCTGATCGACGGGTTCCGCGAGGAGTACGACTACGTGTTCGAGGCGAACGGCAAGACCATCCACAAGACGGTCCACCTGTTCATCGCCCGCTCGTTCGAGGCGAGCGCCGAACTCTCGAAGGAGCACCGCGACCTCCAGTGGCGCGACTACGACCAGGCGCTCAACACGATCACCCAAGACGGCCCGCGCGAGATCCTCGAGGAGGCCCACGTGTACCTCGACGAGCGGAAAGACGAGGAGGACGGGAAGTACGTCTGATCGGGGGGCGGGGACGGGCGCGCGATCGATCGGCCGACAGGGGGCGCCCCCGCCCCGAGCGTTTCGCTTTTGTCCGCGCCCCGCGACGGTGTGGACAGTGACGCCCGACGCCGAGTTCGGCTACGAGCTGTTGGTCTGTCGGTACGCCGAGCTGGAGTGGCACCCGAGCGAGGGACGCCGTCCCGCGCTCGTCGCCCGCCAGCTCGGCACGCAGGCGCGCCGCTGGGACACCGTCGTGATCGAGGTCGACCCCGCGGCGTTCGAACGGCGGCGCGCGTTCGGCGACCGGGCCATCGACTCCGACCTCCTCCACGTCGTCCGCGGCGCGCCCGCCGCGTGGGCGTGGTACCGCGACGCGCTGCCCGACCCCGGCTACCCGTGGCGCTACGTTCGACAGGCGGTCCACCGGGCGGCGGGCCGCGGCCTGATCGAGAAGCGGCGCGACGGGAACCGGATTCAGATCCGCCGCAAGCGACCGTATCCGGACTGGGTCGAGCGGATCGTCGCGGTCGAGAACAAGCCGGACCTAGACGCCAGCGCGGCCGACAGGCTCGCCGACCAGCTCGAACACGACGTCGAGACCGCGCTCGCCGACGAGGTCTGGCTCGCGACCGAGACGACCGGTGAACGCGTCGAGCCCGCCCTCCTCCGCGAGATGCCCGTCGAGGCCGGGGTCCTCGCGACCGACTTCTCCGCGGGCGTCGACGCCGACGCGGTCGACGTGGCGTGGCACCCGAGCGCCCTCTCTCCCGGACCGGGCGAGCGACGTGACGCCGCGACGGAGACGCTCCGCCTAGAGATCGCCGAGCGCGCTTACGGGAAGGGGTGGCGCACCTTCTACGACACGATGCGGCCGGACTGCCGACACTTCGAACTCCGCCGCGAGGGGTGCGCGCTCGTCCCCTACTGCGCGGCGAAGGGGAAGGTCCCCACCGCGCGGGAGTGTTCGGGGTCCTGTCCGGAGTTCTCGCCGGAACCCCCGCAGTGGCGCACGAATGGGTGGCCGATCGAGGGCGGACCGGGGAAGGGTATCGAGCGGCTGCTGGCGCGGCGTCGCGAGCGCGAACGAGATCGGGTCGAAAGCGTTGAGTGACCGAGGGCGCCAGCAGGTCGCATGCGGTTCCCGAACCCTCCGCTCTCCGAGTACGCGCTCAACACGGCCGTCGTGGTCCTCACGCTTGGGGTCCTCCAGTACACCGGTTGGCTCTCCGAGGACCCCGGCGGGCTTGACCCGGCGTTTCTCGCCGTGGTCGCGGTGACGTTCCCGGCGTTCTCGTACCTCATCGCGCTTGCCGGGGCGAACGTGTGGTCTGACGCCGGGTGACCGCCCGAACGAGCCGTCTTCCTACGCCAGCGCGGCCGCCAGCTTCTCCACGGGATGCGACGGCTCCGGCACTTCGCCCGGCCCCTCCTCCAGCTGCGTCCGGCAGGACGTTCCGGGGGCGACGAGACCGTCGCCGTCGCTGGCGTCCACCTGCTCGAAGAGGTTCTCGCCGATCGCCTTGCTCATCGAGTAGTGCTCGGCCTCGTAGCCGAACGAGCCCGCCATCCCACAACAGGAGGAGTCGAGCGGGTCGACGCCGTAGCCCGCGCGCCGGAGGACGCCGACCGCGTGGTGGTCCTTCTTCGTCGCCTTCTGGTGACAGTGACCGTGGTAGGTGAGCGACTCCGTCGGGGCGTCGAGGGAGAGAGTCTCGTCGAGCCGGTGGGCGTCGACGTACTCCATGACGCCGTAGGCGTTCTCCGAGACGGCGGCCACGTCCTCGTCCGGCACGTCGCTGGCCTCGCCGTCGAGCAGGTCGTGGTAGTCGGACTGGAGCATCACGGCGTCGGACGGTTCGACGACGACCACCTCCCAGTCATCCCGGACCCGGGGGGCGAGCGTCTCCACGGCGTCCCTTGCCGTCGCGCGCGACACGTCGAGCATCCCCTTCGAGTGTGGCGGCCGCCCGCTCCCGTCGACGTCCGGGATCTCGACGTGGCAGTTCGCGGCCTCCAGCACGCGCACCGCGGCCTTCCCCGCGCCGGGGTTCGTGTAGGTCGTGTACACGTCGGGGAACAGCAGCACGTCGCGGTCGGCCTCCTCGCGCGAGACGCCCGCGCCGCCGCGGGCTTCGAACCAGTCGACGAGGGTCTCAGAGCGGAACTCGGGGAGGTCCCGCTCCCTCGCGATCCCGAGCGCCTTCTCCGCGATGAGCCCGCTCCCGGGGATCTTGTTCGGGAGGTTCGAGAGCGGCGCGAGCTTCGAGGCGAGCGGCGCGAGCGACTCGAAGCGTCCGAGCAGCCGCGTCCGCAGATCGATCCCGTGCTCCTCGTGGTGGGCGTGCTCGACCTCCGCCTTCAGCTTCGCCATGTCGACGCCGCTCGGGCAGTCCACCTTACACCCCTTACAGCCGACGCAGAGGTCCATCACCTCGGTGACGAACTCGTCGTCCGTCGGGTCGTCCGGGAGCTCGCCGGAGATGGCCCCGCGGAGCATGTTCGCCCGCCCGCGGGTCGACTGGACCTCCTCTTCGGAGGCGCGGTAAGTGGGACACATCACGCCGCCGGTGGTCTCCTGCGGGCCGCGGCAACCGCCGCAGCCGTGGCAGAGCTCCACCATCCCCTGCATCCCGTTGTCGACCGCCCACTCCATCGCGGGGTCGAACCCGGCGTCGTACTCGTAGTCGGCGTCGAACCGGAGGTTCTCGCCCATGTCGACGTCGCCGCAGACGTTGCCCGGGTTGAGCAGCCAGTCGGGATCGAACGCGGTCTTGAGGTCGCGGAACGACTCCCAGAGGTCGTCGCCGTACAGCTTCCGGTTCCACTGGGTCCGCGCGCGGCCGTCGCCGTGTTCGCCCGAGACGGAGCCGCCGAGTCGGACCACCGCGTCGGTGACGCGGTCGGCGATGTCGAGCATCGCCTCCACGTCGTCGACCTCCTTCGTGTTGATGAGCGGACGGATGTGTAACACACCCGGGCCGGCGTGCGCGTAGAAGGTGGCGAAGGTGTCGTTGTCCTCCAGAATCTCTTGGAACTCGCGGGTGTACTCCGGGAGGTGTTCCGGCGGGATGGCGCAGTCCTCGATGAAGGAGATGTGCTTCTCGTCGGTGGTGCGCGAGAGGAGGATCGGTAGCCCCGCCTTCCGCATCTTCCAGAACCGGTCGCGCTCGTCCGGGTCGTGCGCCTCCAGCGCGTCGACTGCGCGGCGAGGGTGGCTCGTCGTCTCTGCGGCGCCCGCGCTCGGGTCTGTCGTCGTCTCGACGCGGGCTCCCGCGGCGCCGTCGGCCGCGCCGACCCGGTCCGCGATCAGGTCCGCGACCGTCTGTTCTCCCGTCGCGTCGTCCTCGGCGTAGAACTCGATGAGCAGCACGGAGTCGGTGCCGTCGGGTAACATCCCGACGACGTCCTCGAACTCCGGCGTGTCGGCCGCGAGCCCGAGGAGGACGTCGTCCATTACCTCGACGGCGGCGGGGTCGTGTTCGAGGCACGCGGCGACGTCCTCCATCGCGTCGAGGAGGTCCTCGTAGGTCAGCAGCGCGACCGCCTTCGTCTCCGGGATCTCGACGAGCGAGACGGTCGCCTCAGTCACGGTCGCGAGCGTCCCCTCGCTGCCGGCCATGAGGCGGCCGAGGTTGACGACGCCCTCCTCGCCGTGCTCGCCGCGGTACTCGGCGAGCAGGCGGTCGAGGTTGTAGCCGGAAACGTTCCGCTTCAGCTCCGGGAAGCGCTCGTCGATCTCGTCGGCCTCCTCGTCGAGGATCCGCACGACCTCGGCGTGGATCCTCGGGAGGAGCCCGTCGGCGTCGGGGTCCGCTGACTCGCGGAGCTCCTCGACCGCCACCTCGCCGAACGTCGTCACGGTGCCGTCGGCGAGGACGACCTCCAACTCCTCGACGTAGTGGTCCGTCTTGCCGTACTTCAGCGAGTGCGCGCCGGTGGAGTTGTTGCCGATCGCCCCGCCGACCGCGGACTTGTCGCGCCACGCCGGGTCGGGTGCGAACTTCAGCCCGGCCGGTTCGACCGCGGCGTTGAGGTCGCCCACGTACGCGCCAGCCTGAACGCGGGCGGTCTCCGCGTCGGGGTCCGTCGACAGCACGCCGTCCATCTCGTCGGTCAGGTCGAGGACGACCGCCTCGTTCACGGTCTGGCCGGCGAGCGAGGTACCGCCGCCGCGGGGGAGGACGGGGATCCCCTCCTCGAAGCAGTACTCGTGGACCGCGGCCACGTCCGCGGTCGACTCCGGGATCACGACGCCGATCGGCGTGACCTCGTACGCCGAGGCGTCGGTCGCGTACAGCCGCTTCGAGTAGTCGTCGAACCGCACGTCGCCGTCCACTCGGCGATCGAGCGCGTCGACGAGATCCGGCCGTTCCACCGTCCCGCCGGTGTAGTCGAAGTCCCCGCCGTCTGTCGGGTCCGGCTCCGAGGTGTTCGTCGCCATACGAATCCCTCACGGTCGAATTATGAAAAACCTCCTGCCGTCGGCGCGCGGCGGGAACCCGGGCCGCGGGACCAGCCCGCGCTCACCGTCCGACGCGCGTCGTTCGACAACGAACGCTTAATAGGCGCGCTCGTGACCGTACCGAGTATGAACGCAGCCCCCGAGGAGATCACGTCGCTCGTCGGTCGCGAGGTGTACTCGAGCAACGGCGTCTTCGTCGGCGAAGTCGAGGACATCCAGCTCGATCTGGACGCCCGCGCCGTGACCGGACTCGCGCTCGCCGAACTCAACCACGAGCTGTTCGCCGGGCAGGTGGGCGGCTCGACCGGCGTCATCGTTCCGTACCGCTGGGTCCGCGCCGTCGGCGATGTCGTCCTAATCAACGACGTCATCGAACGATACGACGCCGGCGAGCCCGACGAGGAGGCGCCGGAGGTCGAGGCGCGCTCGGAGGCGCGCTAGGCGCGGCCGGCCGCTCCCAGACCCCCTTGGCTCCCGCTCAGAACGGCAACGCGTCGCGGAGGCTGGCGATCACGCCGCGCTCCTCGCGGCGCGCCTCGTCGAACACCGGGTACAGGGCGTCGAGGAACTCGGTCTCGTTCTCGAACTTCTCTTGCGGCACGCGGTCGAGCGCGTCCGCGAGCGCGAGGGAGCGCCCCTGCGCGTCGTAGGGAACCTCCTGATCGCCCAGCGCGTCGCGGAGCTCCGCGGTCGTCGCGGGGAACGACACGTCCGCCTCGTCGAGCCGGGCGTCGAGCGCGGCGATACCGAACTCGATAGCCTCGGGCTCTTTCGTGTCGCCGCCGCCGGGTGGCCGTGCTGCCATTACGCCGGGGTATTCCCTCCGACGGCTTGAAACCCCTGTTCTCCGCTCACTCCGGCACGGATTCGCTCGGCGGAGCGGCGTCGACGACCGCCAGTTCGACTCCCGTTCCGGAGCGGTCGAAGGCCGCGACAGAGTCGCCGTCGTACGGCGGGACGGCGACGATCACCACGGCCGCGAGGTCGTCGGTGCGCGACACCCCGAGGAACCCGTCCGGGTGCGAGAGGAACCGCGCGCCCCCCTCGCCGGCCGGCGTGCCGAGGTCGACGCCGAACACGGAGTTGACCGAATTCCCGACCGACGGCAGCGTGAAGTGAGTCACCACCGGCGTCTCCGGGTCGAGCCCGATGTCGGCCTCGAACTCGCCGGCCGGCGTCGCGGAGAGTCGGACGTTCACACCGTCTGGGTCCTCGCTCGCGGCGCGCTCGCGGAGTACGGCCAGTAGGTCGCGGGTGACGTAGATCACTGTTCGACCTCCGCTATGGGATGGATTGGCAAAAGGACACGCACGGGTCGTCCCGCTCGGTCGCGTTCAGAACGGCAGCGCGGACGCGAGCGTCTTCGCGTACAGCCCGGGCGCCTTGCGCCGCGAGTCCGAGATGGCGTCCTCGACGGCGACCGCGGCTCGCTCGTGGACGCCGACGCCGTGACCGACGAGCACGCGCTCGGGGTCGAGCCCGGAGAGCGCGCTCGTCGGCGGGGTGAGCCGCAGCATCGGGTGGACGCCGAGGCGCTCGCGGTCGCCGCGGAAGTACGACGCGGACCCGAGCGACTCCGGGACGATCAGCGTCTCGCCGTCGAAGAGCCCGACCTCCTGCCACGGCGGCACCGACGAGTCGCGGATCCGGATCGCCTCGAAGCCGGTGTCCGCGAGCCGCGACCCGAACCGCTCGACGTCGACATCGGGGCCGAGATCCTCGGTGACGCCGGTCATCCACTCGGGGACGTACACCGGGGCGTCGTGGCGGGCGGCGAGTTCGCCGCTGTCGCGCACGTGGCGGTCCAGTCCGACCACGACGCCGGCGACGGAGCCAAGCCCGTCGAGGAGGTCGTCGACACCGGGCGCGTCGACCGGGTCGACGACCCACACGTCGTCCGCGTCCGCCTCCTCGTTCTCGACCGCGAACGCGTGGCTCGCGCGCTCCATCGTCTCGTTGGGGTACGCGATCCAGCCGACGCCGCCGTCGTACCGGTCGATCTCGTGGAGGTCCGGCTCGTCGCCTTTCATGCTCATACCACCCGTTCGACCCGGTCCCTTGTTAAGTCGTCTCTGTTAGTGCGGCGTTCCGACTTCGGGAGGGCGTCGGTCGCTCACTACCGTCCGCTACTCGCCGGGCCACTTGATGGAGCAGCCGCGCGAGGGCCGGTCCGGAATCTCGACGTCCTCACCCGCGAGGACGGCGTCGACTGCGTCGCGGATGTAGAGCTCTGTCGGCTCGTCGTCGGGGTTGAGCGCGTCGTCGAGCCGGCCGTGGTAGCGCAGCCGCCACTCGCCGTCCTCGCGGCCGAAGAGGAACGGGTCGGGCGTACAGACGGCGTCGTAGGCGGCCGCGACCTCGCCGGTCTCGTCGCGAAGGTACGCGTCGTACGCGACGGTGCCGTCGGCGACGGCCTCGCGCATCGCCTCGAAGGAGTCCTCCGGGTATGCGTCGGCGTCGTTGGGGTTGATCCCGACGACCGCGAGATCGTCGTACTCGGCCGTAAGCTCGTTCAGCAGGTCGATCTTCGCCTTCGCGTACGGGCAGTGATTACACGTGAACACGACGAGCAGCGCGTCCGTCTCGAAGTCGTCGCGCGCGTGGGTTTCGCCGTCCGCGCCGGGCAGTTCGAAGTCGGGCGCGGCGTCGTCGCGGTCGAGTTCCGAGTCGGATTCCATCTGGACCATACGCGGTTGTACGGGCGGACACTGAAAAGGCGTTGCGAGCTACTCTAGGTGTCGAGTCAGGGTCCACGACGGGCCGCACACTCGAGACCGGCGAGTCAATGTCTGATCTGATCTATTAACTACCTAACTCAACGCTAGCGTTTTATATGACCAAACAAAAGTATTAATAAGAAATAGTATAAGCGAGACGGAGTCTGAAAAGGTGGTGTCCGTAACGTCGCGCGGGCAAGCCACAATCCCGAAGAAGTTCCGTGAGGAGTTGGGTATCGACACGCCCGGCCGTGTGAAGTTCATTCGCACTGAAGAGGGCGACATCGTTGTCCGCCCCATCCGCTCGGTTACAGACCTGCGTGGAGTTTTGGAAGGAAAAACCGATGAGCAGGGGTGCTCAGCAACGGAGCGCCTCCAAGAGGAACGTACAGCGGACAAAGCCAGTGAAGAAGAGTTGCGACAGCGCTACGCCGGTGACGACGAGGCTGACGAACGACGGACTGCGCTGAGATTCCCGAAACGATCGTCTTCGACGCTGAACCACTAATCGCGTGTTTTTGTAACGAACCAGGGAGCGACACCGTCGAAACGTACGTTGACGCCATTGAAGGCGCAGCAGACGGTTACATCTCGGCGATCAATCTTGCCGAGGTCCACTATATCGTGCGGGCAATCGACGGCGAGGACCGGGCTGATGCCGTCGTCGACGTCCTCGAGGAAAGTGGCATCCGTCGCATCGACACCGAACAGACATGGGCGCGAGCAGCCGACTTCAAATTCCGCTACTCGCCAGCACTCGATGATGCTTTTGCGCTCGGGACAGCAGCCCACGTCAGCGGGGTGCTGTTGGTCGGTGCCGACGACGGCTACGACGATGTCATCGATGTTCCGATCACTCGGTTCCGGACCGAACCAGCTTGACTTCCTCCACGACTGTTGTGGGCTCTCCCCTCTGTTCTCTGTAAGGTCGGCCAGAACCCGGGCCACCGACAAGGCCACCCATTTGGGGGTGGTTGGTGACGGCAGACTAGCTGTGACCCGCTTTCCCTTCTTGGCCGCGACCGGACCCGCCGCTCAGTACTCGATCGCCGCGGAGTAACGATTCAGAACGGCCACGAGCCCGGCACCGACGAGCGCCGCCAGCGCGAACCGCGGGGCGGCCGCCCGCCACGACTCGCCGCTCTCGGCCAGCCGGGCGGACACCTCCACGAGCGGCGCGCGCAGCGCCCCGACGATCAGGCTCACGAGGAAGGCGAGCGTCGCGGCCCGCGCCCGGGCCAGCGCGTATCGGACGGCGTGGGCGATCGTGAAGAGCCCGCCGACGCCGCCGAGCAGGAACGCCGCCACCGGCGGCAGCGTCTCGACGAGCGCGTCTCCCCCGTTTCCGAGCGCGAGCGCGCCCGCGCCGTCGACGAATCGAGACACGACGCCGGACATGTACTCGTACTGGCCGAGGACGATAAGCAGCAGCGAACCCGAGATCCCCGGCAGCACCATCGCGCTGACCGCGACCGCCCCGGCGACGAAGACGACCGGCAGCGAGCTCCCGAGCGCGGTCGCGGCGACGCCCGACGCGAGGAACGCGAGCGCGAACCCGGCGACTGCGGCGGACTTCCGGCGCGGCGTCGAGAGGTCGACATCGCCGAGCAACACCGCGGCGCTCGCCGCGATCAGCCCGAAGAAGAAGCCGTACGTCGCCACCGGTTGCGTGGCGAGCAGGCGGTTCACCGCGCTCAACACGGTCACGACCGCGGTCCCGATCCCACCCCCCAGCACGAGGAGGAAGGCGCCGTCGACCTCCCGGAACGCGGCCCGAGCGTCGGCGCGGCGTCCGGGCCGCACGCCCGCGAGCACGCGGCGCGCTCGCTCGGGGTCGACCGCGGTGACCGCCGCGATCAGGCGCTCGTAGATCCCGACGATCAGGGCGATGGTGCCGCCGGAGACGCCCGGGACGGCGTCGGCGCTGCCCATCGCCACGCCCTTCAGATACAGCGTCGCCCAGTCGCGGAGTCCGGCCATTCGTACGATGAAAAGCGGAGCGTCCGTAATGAAAGACCCGAGATCAGGCGGCCGCGGGCTCGGTGGGGGCGACCAGTCCGCTCGCGGTCGTCGCCGCGGTCGGCTCGGCGCCGAGCGGCGATCCCGCGTCGGTCGAGTTCGTCGAGCCGCCGCCGTCACTCCCGCCGCCGACCGGGCAGTCGGCGTCGCCGCTCGGACAGTCCACGATTTGCTCTTCGAGTTCGACGGTGGCTGCGGCGTCGTCGGCGCCGACGACTTGGCCCTCGGTCACCTCGACTTGGCCGACGTGCTGTGTAGTGTAGAGGTCGTCGCCGGTCGTTCGCTCGGTGGTGACATTGTACGGGCCGGTCGCGCGGACGCTCGTGTTCGTGTACCCGTTCTCGGGGCCGAACTCGTCGTACCCCGTCGTCGAGTACGGGAGCGTGAACTCGAAGTTCCCGTCGTCGTCCGCGGTCGCGTACTGCGTGTACTCGAACGTCTGTCCGTTCGGCTTCTCGAGTTCGACCGTCGCCTCGACCTCCTGACCGGGGGCCGCGCCCGATCCCTCGACGGTCGCGCCCGGCACCCGCTCGAACGTCTTGACGAAGTCGTCGCTGAACGCGCCGAACAGCGACTGACCGAACGTCGCCCGGAGGTCGACGCCGAACCGCTGGGCGAGTATCTGCGCCTGCTGGGCGTACGGAGACCGACCCGGCGCCTGCGTGGCGTGGACCAACCGGTAGTGTTCGAGTGCGTCGATGCGGTCCGTCGGGACGCCCATCACGCCGCCGATCTGCGCCGAGCCGTCTTCCTCGACGTATGACCGCGCGGCAGAGAGGTTGTCGAACCGCTGGACCGGCTGTCCTTCGCTCGGCAGGACCTTGATATCGACCTGCTCGCCGGACTGGGTCTGTGCCGTCTGCGGCTCCCAGTCGAGCACGACCGGGTCCGGCTCGACCGCGCTCCCGTAGTGCTGGTAGAGCCGGATCATCTGGCTCTCGTGGTAGCGCTGGGTGCGCGTCTGGAGGGCCGGCCGGAGTCCTCCCTGCTGCCCGTTCTGCCCTTGGACCCGCTCGTAGAGTAGCTCGTTGAAGTCGTTGACCGACTCGTTCCCCGAGTAGAAGGTGACCGGCGCGTTGAACTTGGAGTTCGGCGACGCCATCTGCCAGTCGACCATCACGTAGCGGGTCTCGTTGCCCTCGGTGCTCTGGCTCGCGAGCACCTCCGCGGCCTCCTCCTCGCTCGGTGCGAGCAGGTAGTCGGCCGCCTCGCCCGCGTTCTGCTGGAACGGGTTGGCGTTCGGGATCCGCTCGGCCCGCGTGGTGATCCAGTGGCCGTAGTCCCACCACGACTGGACGCCGTACGCGCCCTCGGGGTACTCGAAGTCGCCGTCGGCCGGCCGCTCGTAGGTGCCGTACAGCTCCATGGGGTTGTCGGCGCCCTCGAGCTCGCCCGGCGCGGGCGTCTCGTCGTTCATCCACTGGAGGCTCTCGTCCCACTGGACGACGCTGCCGGGCTGGCTTGAGTTACCGGCCTGCCAAACGGGCGTGGCGACGCCGACGAGCGGGACGATGAGAACCGCGAGTACGGCAGCGACGGTTAGTATCTGCCACCCCTCGATCTCGCGGACGGCGTCGAACGATGTCAGGTCGAGCGCTTCGAATGCGATCTGGAGGAAGTACGCCGTGCCGACCGCGACAACGACGGCGAAGTAGTAATTGAACCGCCCCTGAGTGAACGCCGCGCTGGCAATGAACGTCGCCCACACGACGAAGTACAGCTCCTCGGCGTCGTACTCGACGAGCAGCGTCGCGCCGACTAGGAACGCCGCCGCGATGAGCAGGCCGATCACCTGCCAGTCGACACCGACGAGGCCGCCGACTGCGCTGTACGCCTGCGGAACCGCGTAGACGGTGCCGACGACGGCGAGCGCGGTCGGGATGTAGAGGGTGTGGTTGATGTCGTCAGACCGGTAGAGAGGTCGTGCGACGACGTAGAGGACGGCCGCCAGCGCGAGGAAGAATGCGAGTCCGTACTGCCCGAGGATGAAGTCGGCGAAGGAAGCCCCTTGGAGCGGAGGTTGAGCCTCGCCGATGGTGCGGGCATTCGCGGTCGCAGAGAAGCCGACGGTGCTGAGCAGTCGCCCAGTCAGAACGGACCACAGTGACGGAATTGCGACCCAAATAAAAACCGCTGAAGCGAGAATTAACCCCATGACGGCTGCGGGGTAGGTGTCGCTACCGAGTTCATGCGACTCCCATTGGCGCGCCAACCATGCGAGAAAGACCGAGCCGAGTGCGACACCTAGCGGAAGGATAATCTGAAGATAGGAGTACTCACTCACCGCAAAGCGGAACGTGTCAAGCGGGATCACTTGCATCAGGCCCGCAACCGTCATCGCGACGGCGCCGGCGAACGTGACCGGCTCGGGGCTTCTCCCGTGGTAGGTGTCGCTCGTAAGCTTGACTGCGAGGAAGATTCCCGTGAAGCCGACCATCAGGATACCAGGCTGCCACGTCCACATGTAGAGACCGAGCGCGACGCCGGCCGCGGCCGCGTAAGCGACGGGCCGACGGAGTGCCTCCCAGTCTTGATCGATGACGAGCTCCCACACCGGCTTCTCGCGTTCGGCGACGCCAAGCGCGACGAGGAACGCGAGGACCGCCGTACTTTGGAAGAGCACTTCGGCCGCGCTGTGGTCGGGGAAGCCGACGAGCGTGTACCGGAGGAAGGTGCCGGAGAACAGCGCCAGCGTCGCCGCACCCGTGAGTGCGGGCACGCGGTCGACGAACCGGCGGGCGATGGAGTACGTCGGTACCGCAACCAGTGCACCCGCGATCGGCGCCATCACGAGCATGACTTCTTCCGCGCTACCCATGATCGGCCGGGCGATCCAGATCCCGACGGCCATGATGTGGTCCCACAGCGTCCCGAACTGGCCGGCATTCGTTCCGAACGGGAAGCCGGTCCAGACGTCGTACGGCAGGGTACTCGGCCAGTTTTCGAGGAGATAACTCGTCGTGCGGAGGTGATACCACGCATCGTTGCCGCGGAAATACACCTCACCGTTCTGAATGAAGTTCCCGTACGAGCGCAGCCGCGTCCACAGCATGAACGCGACCACCCCGAGGAGGACGGGAACGTGGTACCACCGCGCGAGGAGATCGGACGGGGACGAGTCCGATTCGTCCGGCGGATCGTTCGAATCGCTCATTGTCCCATGGCACTGTCAAAACGCGCATAAGGCTTGTCATATACTCGCGTTCGCTTCGCGTGCCCGCGCTCATTCAACTGCGAATACTTCTGGTCTTGAGGTCGAGGCGGAAACCCTAAGCGCACGCGTCGAAAGCGTCTCGATGTGAAGATATCGGTCGTTGTCTGTACGTACACACTGGACATGTACGAGCACTTCCGCGAGGCTGCCGACAGCGTCCTCGCGCAGACGCACGATGACATCGAGCTCGTCGTGGTCGTCGACGGAACGCCCGAGGTGTACGAGCGCGTAGTGGAGGACTACGGCGACCGTGAGGACACGGTGCTCGCGTGCAACAACGAGAACGTGGGGCTGCTGGCGAGTCGAAACCGAGGTGCGGAGCTGGCTAACGGCGACGTGGTCGCGTTCATCGACGACGATGCGGTGGCGGACGAGGCATGGGCCGAGCGGCTGGTTCGTGCCTACGAGGAGGAGGAGGCGATCGCGGCGGGCGGAAAGATGACGCCCGAGTGGGTCGCCGGGAACCCCTCGTTTCTTCCCGAGGAGTTCTACTGGCTGGTCGGGGTGACGCATCGGGGATTCGCGGACGGCCCGGGTGAGGTGCGGAACACCTTCGGCTCAAACATCTCGTTTCGGGCGGACGTGTTCGCGGATTTGGGCGGGTTCGACGTCGACATCGGCGGGCGGAAGGGTGACAAAAATCTCCAGGGCGGGGAAACTGAGCTGTGTGCCCGGATGCGAGGGGAGTACGGACAGGGCGTGTGGTACGATCCAGGGGCCGAGGTGGCACACAAGGTGTTTGGGTATCGGACGGAGTTCCGGTGGTTGGTCGATCGCGCGTTTTGGCAGGGGTATTCGAAGCGGGCGATGGATTCAATGGTTGATGACAGCCATAGGAACGAGGAGAAGTTTCTCAAGCGACTGGTTATGGAGTTCATTCCCAGTCGTCTGGTGGCGCTTCTACGGAGCCCGTCCATCTCGGGAACGGTTCAACTGATCACACTGTTCGTATTTATCGCATCAGTCGGTGTCGGCTATTTGTACGGTTATACGCGCTACTGAATGAACAGCGATAAACTCTCGTCGGTTAAACAACGCTTCATGACGGACCGTGGATTCTGTGTCGTAACTCACCCGCTGAGTGCCGCCGGGGAGAACGCGACGCGGACTCTTTTAAATATTCTCGCAGAACTCGGACCGGTATCATTGATAACTGCGGACCTCCCGGGTGACTCCACAATCCGTGAAGATCGAGAGATTGTTGAACTGACACAGGAGGGAACAGGCGATAGCGTCCCAGTCGCAGCCATGCGATTCATCTTGAACCAGCTGCGGATGTGTGCCGCTATCTGGCGACGTCCCGAGGAGACGATCCTGTTCTTCGGAGCGACTGCGTACCTCTTACCGATCCTGTTTTCCCGTTTGATCGGCAAGACTGTCGTCGTCGAACCCCGGGGCGACGTGCCGCTAACATTGCGACTGACATGGGAACGGCGGATGCTCGACGCCTTCGCCGCGGCGCTTGCTGGATGCGTTCGCTTGCTCGAACGGATTGGGTTCCTGACTGCCCACACCGTAGTCACATACACGCCGAATATGGCTCGAGAATTGGGTCTCGATCCCGATTCCCCGAGGGTGTACGCCCGTGGTGCTAGGTATGTCGACACCAAAGCCTTCCGGCCGGTGATCCCGTTCGAGGAGCGTGACCCAGTCGTCGGATTTGTGGGTCGACTCGACGAAGAGAAGGGGATACGAGAACTTGCGGCGGTCGCAAGTCGACTCCCCGACGAAGTCACCTTTCGCTTCGTTGGCGATGGGCCTCTCCGGGAGTGGCTGGAATCGGAGTTAAGTGAGGAGATCGAAGACGGGAAAGTCGAACTTGCGGGATGGGTCAACCACGACGACGTGCCAGCGGAACTCACTCGGATGAAACTGCTAGTAATGCCGTCGCAGCCAACGGAAGGTCTCCCGACGACAATTCTGGAGGCGATGGCGTGTGGGACACCGGTCTACGCCACTCCTGTCTCGGGGATTCCCGATGTCGTCCTGGGTGAAAAGACTGGGTTCTCAATGAACGAGGTTGACCACGAGGAAATGACGCGACGTATTGGCTCAGCTCTCAAGAGCGGGGAATTGAACGAGATGAGCCGTCGGTGTCGGGAACTTATCGAGACGGAATACAGCTTTGACGCGGCGGTGCGGAGGTATCAGCGCCTCTTCAAGAAAGAAAGCTCGTAAGCGTCCATCGGCTTCCGAGCCGTTCGACGGCGGATCCGTCGGGGATGTCGGCAGACCGTTCGAATTATGAACGCCAAGAGGCTAGTTGTTGAAAGATGATCGAGTTCGACAATGAGCGGATCGGCCGAAATCAACGACCATACGTCGTCGCCGAGGCCGGTGTCAACTTCCGCGACGATATCGATCTTGGAAAGGCCTTCATTGAGGAAGCAGCCGCTGCGGGAGCCGATGCCGTCAAGTTCCAAACACACGTTCCAGACGCCGAGATGGTTGAGTCGGAGATGGATGCCCTTGGGATGTCCGACCTGTACGAGCGGATGGGAGTCTACGAACTCTCTCTGGAGGAGCATCGAGAGTTGAAGCATCACTGCGAGGAACACGGTGTCACCTTTCTCTCGACTCCGTTCTCGCCGGCAGCCGTCGAGCGCCTCGAAGAAGTTGGTGTCAGCGCCTACAAGGTCGGTTCAGGCGAACTAACCAACTATCACCTCCTCCAGACCATCGCCGAAACAGGCAAACCGATGATCGTCTCCACTGGTATGCACGACATGGAGACTGTTCGGGAGACGGCCGCACTACTCAACCAACACGCCTCGGCGTTCATGTTCCTTTACTGTGTCTCAGAGTATCCCACTGAGCCGTCGGACTTCAACCTCGGTCTCATCGAGCGGATGGCAGCGGAGTTCGACGTTCCGGTTGGATTCTCGGATCATTCGACCGGCGTCGAGGCCGCCGCGATCGCGATGGCGCGCGGGGCCGTTCTCGTCGAGAAGCACTTCACGATTGACCGACGTCTGCCTGGTGGTGATCAAGAAGTGTCGATCGAGCCCGAAGAACTCGAGAAGCTGGCCGAGTATGCGACCCTCTGCCACGAGACGACAGACGATGAGAAGGAAGTCCGGGACGACGAATCCGCGATCGCCGAGTGGGCTCGACACAGCGTCGTCACGGCGGATCCCATCGCGGCTGGCGAAACTATCACTGCCGAACAGTTAACTACCAAGCGCCCGGGAACCGGCATCCCAGCGGCTGATTTCGACGACATCATAGGCCGTGTTGCGGCCAATGACTTGGTCGCGAACACGATGCTCCGAGAAACGGATCTTGAGTAACACGTCGGATTTCTAAACGATAGCCAATCAACAGGATATTCGGTGGCCTTATATACAAACGCGGAAGCTACTGGCCCGTATCTCAAGAGGGATTTGTGAGCCCCTATCGGCCATATCTCAATTATCAGTGTTAAATCAATCTTCTTGTAGACTTTTACTCTAGTTAAGAAGTATACGGGAATATGCTGATCATGCCGTGAACCGGTTAGAGAGTTACCCACTGAGATAATCGGATACAACTGTTTTACGCCCTGTTGAACGACCTCTCAAAAGAATTTTATACCCAAATATACCCTCTATCTACATGACAGTCAGTTTCTCGGGATGGATTTCGGAGAGCATCTCGGCGATCATGGACGGTGATAGATCTCTCCCTGTACGGGTCCTTCGACCGCTCTATCTACTGTACGAGGGCGCATTTCTGTCAGTCACCAGTCGTTATCCCATTGGAACAAACGTTTTCGAACTCGACTGGGACGCACTTATAATACTGGATGCTTGTCGTGTCGACGCGCTTGCGGAACTCGCTCCGGAATACGAGTTTCTTGAAGGAGTCGACTCGATCCGATCGGTAGGTAGTAGTTCCTTCGAATGGATGAACCAAACCTTCCGGACCGCATACCAGGAGGAAATCAGAGACACTGCCTATGTGACACAGAATGGATTCCACGATCGGATCTTGGGCAAGGGGGGTATTACCGGACAAGCCCTGTTACCGATTGGCCCATCGCATTTCGATGTCGTGGATCCGTCTGACCTCGGCTATCTGGAGGGGCTCTGGCGGGCAGACTTCGAGGATGATTCGAGTGGAAGGTCCAAAGCGAAGTCACCACGCGCGTCCATCCACGGTACACGACCGACCGGGCCATTCGAGCTGGTCGGTCGGTCGACTGTGAACGCATGATTGTCCACTACATGTATCCACACGATCCCTATATAGTATCTGATCCCAAGCTCCAGCCCAATTTCGATGCGGCACTGAAATCGGGGGCTGCATCCAGAGAGGAGGTCTGGGAAGCCTATCTTGACAATCTCCGGTTCGTTCTAGACGAAGTCGAACTGCTCCTTGAAAACCTAGATCGGGACAAAGTCATCATATCGGCTGACCACGGCGAGGCGTTCGGTGAGTACGGCTTTTATCGTCACCCACCGGCATGTCCGATCCCATCAGTCCGAAGAGTCCCATGGGCGAACACCGACGCTAGCGACAAAGAGACATACGAACCGAAAGCACCAGCCCCCGAAGCGACCGAAACCAGTTCCACGGTTGACGACAGACTCAAAGAGTTAGGCTACTTGTAGCTCCTTCGGAGCCCGAGTTGAGGTGTTCGGCGCCACCCTAGTGCGGTTTGTATGTATCTTAATCAGATGTCTGTAGTTCAGGTGCCGGATCAATCCCCGGCAGATCAGTTGACTTCATGGGCCCTTTTCGCTCGATATCCAGATCAGTGATGAGACGAGCGATCTGTTCTCCAGCGGTGCCGTCCCCATACAGTGTGGATCCTTGGTATCCCCCAGAGACAACTTGTGCTTCGATCCCCTCTCGGATGTCGTCTGTCTGGCACGCGGTGTCGATCACGTTCTCGGCTCGTTCTCGATACGTCTGTCGTTCACCGATGTTGAGGGAGGGCTGACCCAGATAGGAACACTCTCTGATGCCGACACTGGAGTTTCCGACGAGACAAGCCGAATTGCTGACTACAGTAAGATAGTCGCGGGGTCGAAGATTGATGTAGAACTTCACGTCGTCAGGCTGTCGCCGGTTCCGATACTCTCTGATGGCTTTCGACACTTGGTCGGTACCGGCGTCCATATTGGGCCAGAACCAAAATGCTGGGATGTCAAGCTCGTCTACCGCCTCAATTACCTCCCACGTCTTGTCGTATTGAGACTGGTAGTCGGTTGGGACGGGGTGGTACTGGATAACGAGGTAGTCGTCAGTGATATCGATATCCGAACCAGTTCCGTCGTACTCTTCCTGTGGATCGTACGTATCATCCCCGTTTTCCTGTATGTCCTTTGCGAGGTCGATAGACGGACAGCCGACATCGAACACTCTCTCAGGCTCTTCGCCGAGACGTTCGACGATCTGCTTGCTGCGTTCTGTTGAGACAAAATGATAGTCGGCCATCTTGGTCGTCGCGTGTCGTACCTTGTCGTCGATCGACCCAGTGAGTTCACCGCCTTGGGTGTGGAGAACGGGAATGTTCAGGTACGATGCCGCTAACGTCACCGCCATTGTTTCGTATCGGTCGGCAATCGTTATCACCGCATCGGGGTCCAGAGAGTCGAGTTCGTTTGCGAACTCCATCATGCTCAGCCCGGTCGTTTTGGCTGCACTGATCGGTTTCCCCCCTTCGATCACGTTGTGGAAGGTATTCGTAACATCGAGCCCGTCCTCGTTCAACATCTCTGTGAGCGTTCCATACTTTCGGACTACCGATGCACCGCCGACGATGATATCGAGATTTACGCTCGGATCGTCTTCCAACTCGTGGAGGATGGTCCCTGTCCGGGCGTAGTTCCCACGACTAGTCAAACAAATAACAATATGTTTTGTCATTCGCATGGGCGGTTGGGCTAACTACTACATAGGCATTCTGCTCTCACAGTCGATGAGACCACAGTTCATATTATCGCACAGGGATCGCTACCGGAAAGAATAAAATGAACGTGATAGTTGTACAAGCTAGTGAACGTGTTATGGCATTAGTTGTGTACAAACCCCGGGGCTCCCGTCCCCAGGTAGGTGTCCGTAAAGGATCTAACATAGTTTCTGTCAATTCTCTAGATAGTGGCGGGGATGCGGACGGAGTAAGAGACTGTGTACCCATCATCCACACGCTTGAGTCAGAAGCAGAAGAGGCCATATCGGGCGGTCCTAGCCCCGTCAATATCCATGACGTATCTCGTGTCAACTTACGATCACCCGTCGATCCCGAGAAGATTGTGCGAATCGAAGGCAGCTACGAGCACGACCTCGTGGACGATAAATACAACCCGTTCATCGATACCGAGGGTCTCCGTGAACGTGACTGGCCCAGGTTCTGGGTAGCACCGATGTCGGCGCTGGCTCAGGCTTCTGACCCCCTCGTGGTCCCGACGTTCACGAGCGAGGCGAAACCGAGTGCCGAACTCGCGTTCGTCGTCGGCTCCTCGGGGAAAAATTGGTCATCCGAGAAGGCAACTGAAGCTATCTCCGGCTGTCTAGTGATGGTCGACATCGGAATCTACGATTCGCTTCCCGGACAGTGGGGTTACAAGTTCTTCGATTCGGCGATGACATTCGGAACCGATCTCGTTTCGGCTAATGGGCTGAATCTCTCGTCTCTTGAGCTATCTCTTGAACTGAACGGAGAGGTCGTTGACACGAAATCGACCGACGGGTGGCGGTTCACGCCCGGAGAGATAGTGTCGACCGTCTCCGAGGTCATGTCATTACAGCCAGGGGATATCATCACGACCGGGAATCCGATGCGGGTCAATGGGACGGTTGATTCAGGAGACGAGCTTCGGGCGACCGTCGAAGATGTCGACACGGTCGTTTCTTCGATCCGCCGAGAAGAGACCGACGCGGAGGTTCTCATATGAGCCAGTGCGATGAGTTCGGTTCCCGTCTATCTGCCCCATCTATAGACTCACGAAGAGGTGACAGATGAAGCTCGTTCGGTTCAGTCCCCGGAGTGAATCGACGACAGTCCACACCGGGATCGTCCGGGACGATGAGATCGTACAGGTTGAAGTAGTTCCCGGTGCCGACGACGGGGCATCTTTCGGGACGGCCCTCGCCTCGGTCACCACAGAGGATGCGGAACTGAGCGATCGAATCGAGGAGGGTGATGTGTTCGAACGGAGCGAAGTGACGCTTCGAGCACCGATCTCGAATGCTGGTCGATTGTTCTGTTTCGGTGGCGTCTACACCGGCCATCTTCGTGACGCGGGTCTCGAACTAACTGTAGACCCCAACCAGTGGATTATCCCGGACAACGCGATTGTCGGTCCGGAGGAAACCATCGTACTCCCCAGCCGAGTGGCCGGAAACGTCAAGCCCGCAGCTGAACTGTGTATCGTCATCGGGCGAGCAGGCAAGTATATCGAACCATCCGAAGCTTACAACCACATTGCCGGCTACTCCATTTCGAACGATGTGACGGCTCGAACGGAGTGGCCCGGACCAATGGCATACAAGATGATGGACACGTTCTCTCCTATCGGACCGCACGTCACGACGGTTGATGAGGTGGATCAGCCTATGAATTTGAATATTGTCATGCGACAGGACGGTGACGTGATCTGTCAAGGAAACACGTCTGGAATGCGATTTTCACTCTCTTTCCTCGTGAGCTATCTTTCGACAATAACTGAACTCCAACCTGGTGACGTTATATCGACGGGTGACCCTGGAGGGATCGAAGGCAGCCTCCAACCGGGATCCACCGTCGCGATTGAGATCGAGGATGTCGGTGAGTTGAAGAACCCAGTCCGGCTGGAGAGTTCCCAGTCGGCAAAGTCGAACTAATACTGAGTCTCAGGTGATCTCAGGGGTCGTGGCGATATAAATATCGCCGCTCGACTGGGGATCGATCTCCCTGAATTCATACGTAATCCACCTAACAGCGTTTGAACTCAGTTCTCTCGGGCTGCGAGTGCCCGAGCAACCTCCAGATCGTGAGGAACATCGATGTCGAGCGATCGTTCTGAAGGCATTCGATAACCGACAGTCTCATCAGTATAAAACGATTCATATTCCCTGAACCCGCTGACAGTCGCCACGAACACGGCCCCGTTCGGGTGGTAGAGCGTCGGGACCTTCTGTGCCTGAGTCTCGATCCAGAGGTTGGACTCATCAAAATACGGTGAAATCGAGCAGTCTTCGTTGTCGAAGTCAACCGCAGAGAACGGCGGCGAATCGTAGCCGACGATGCTCATTCCCGACTTTGCGCCCCTCTTTCGCAACAACTCAATCGTCTCGTCGATGTCTTCCGGTTCCCTGAACGGCGTCGTTACCGGGACTGAACACACTTCAGAGAACGTTGTTCCGCGTTCCTCGAACCAGTCGAGTGCGTGGAGCACGACATCATCGGTCGTCGCATCGTCCGACGCGAGCTCTTGGGGCCGGGTAAACGGGGTGTCTCCTCCCCAATCGTTGGCGACTGACCTGATTTCATCATCTTCGGTCGACACAATAACTTTGTCGACGGTGTCTGCAGCTTTCGCGTCCTGGATGGCAAACGCTAAAAGAGGCTTTCCGTTTATATCACGGATATTTTTTCGGGGTACCCGCTTCGATCCGCCGCGAGCCGCGATGACCGCTAAGACATTTCCCATGAGTTGCCTTTGATTAAATCGCCGCTGTCAAATATCGATCGGTCTACCCGGCCTCATCGATCGAAGCAGAACGACTTCCTCAGTCACAGATACCCCAAGTCTACCAACCTGTCTTCCACGAACTCTTCCTCTAAATACTCGAACCCGATGGGTGATTCTGCCGTGATTGTCTTTCGCTCCTCAAACGGTAGTTCCAGCCACGGAACGAACCTCACCTCTTTCGATTGGCTTCCGTGGGCTGTGAGCGTTATTCCGAATATGGTCTCGCCCAGGTTTTCACCGTGATCAGCACTAATGACGGTTTTTCCTCGCAAAGAGGCTACTAGTTCTTTAACATCTGCTTCGACTAATTCGAGGTTCTCCCGATATGATCTCTGAAGTGTCGATTTAGAAATTTGACCGTCCTCATACAGCGCAAATATTTTTTCACCTTCTTTTCGTTTTTCGACCCCGTCACGACCGGCAAACTTATCGAACCCGGGTTGTGCGAGGTCTGCGTCTAGGTTCTGTGCGGTCTCGCCAAGGTGAGGCGTATGAGGCTGCATGTAATGGACAATGAGGCGCTTATTCGGATACTTCTCTTGGGCCTCGATCGCTGCCTCGGTGACAGCCTTCGGCGGAACTGTTCCAGTCTTTGGGTCCCATTTATCAAGTACCGTTTCCACCGTGTAGAATACATCCTGTTCGAGTCGTTCCGGATGCGGGTTTGCCGTCACATAGACGGTATCGTGTATCTCTCTCCCAGCGAAGTTATCCCGGATGAACTCCCAGCTGCCTCGTCCCCTCGACACGACGCGTGATAGTTCACCGTCGAAACCCGTGTATTCTTTAAAATAATCGTAGCGAGCACAGTCGAGCAGAATCAGATTGTCCCAGTCTTGTTCAATCACGTCGAGACCGGAACCGTAGTTTTGCTCGAAATTCCACTTAAATACCGGCTCCAGTGTCTTATATGCGCGCCACTCGAGGTAATCCGGTATCTTACGAATTAGAGGTATAAACCCCTCGGAGCGCAGTATTCTGGCCCCCTTTTGAATGTCTGATATCTTTATCATATTAACTTATCGTCTCCATCTTGAGAAGTTAAACTTTTCGAGGTCAACTTTCTAGTCTGTGAGTCCAATGAGGACATGGAACCTTCCCATCGTTAAGCGTGATCGAAGGAATCGGCGAGGGTAGCAGCGAGAGCCGCAGTTTGATTCCCCCGATTGACCACAGGTATCGGAAATGACAGAGCATCACGGGGCGCGACCAGCGAATTTGGCCATCGACTATGGTAGTAACGACATCAAGTGGGACCGTATCCGCGGAGAGATTCCAAGTATAACAACGCCATAGACCGCAGCACCGGCGAAGACTATGCCAACGGTCGTAATCGGGTTTGCCGGGATCGCCTGCGCCATCACATATACTGGGGCTACCATTATCAAACTCGCGAAGATCTCTTTCCCGATCTCTCTAACCGGGACTACGACCTTCGAGAGGACACCGCTGACGTAGTTATAGCTTAGAACTAACATAATAATAGACGACAGGGATGTCGCAATGGCTGCTCCCACCCAACCAATGGTGGGAATTAAAGAAAAGTTTAGCATGAGGTTTGCTGATATGAATATTGCGTTACTTCTGAACGCTAGGTCGGGGCGATCGACTGCCTGGAGTGTGTTCCGGAATTGGCTACTAAAAGAGTTTGACAGCCTAGCCGTTATGAGAATCAACAAGATGAGCCATCCTTGGTCAAACTCTGGTCCGAATATTTCGAGCACGCGGGTCCCGATTACGGTTCCGCCGAGGAGTCCAGGTATCGCAAAAAATCCGGCGAATACCAGTCCCTCGTTGAGAAACTCTTGGACCTCTTCCCGTCGGTCCTGTGCGTCAAGGCGGCTCATGCTGGGAAACACCGCGTTCTTGATTGCGGTACTGATGATGCCGAGAGTCGAGGCGATAGTCCAAGACACCTCATAAATACCGATCAATGAGGAACTCACGAACAACCCTAACAGGATGGTGTCCATCCAATTGAAAGCCTGAGACGAAATGTCACCTATCCAAGAGTATCTGGCGTACTCTAAAAGGCTCCAAAATTTTTCACGAGACGGAATCCGTGGGCGAATATCGAACAGTGTGATTCCGGCGAGTATCACGACCACGAACGAAATAGTGTGGCCCCAGATCAGGCCTGCTAGTCCGAGCCCCACAAGCAGCGTCAGTGAAATTTGGAGTCCGGTCCGGACTACTCGACTCGATGTCCAAACTAAGCTGCTGACGGCCACCTTATCTTGGCCGTGGAGGGCAGCAATGATTGATTTCGCTCCGAACCAACTGAGGACAAACACTGCGACGGTCCCACTGACAGAGGAACCGACGTATTCGTTCACCTGCCCATCAAATACGATCATACCGAGGGCAACCAGCAGTGCGAGTGCGAGGTTAATCGCGAAGCCGGCAAACAGAAATTGACCTTGATCGGTTCCCTCGCTGACCCGTTTAGTGAGCGCGGAGTCGATCGCACTGGCAGGAACGTGAATCCAAAACAAAAGCGCGGTGACTACCGCGTACATACCTAAGGTCGCTGAGCCAAAGTACCGTGCGATATAGAGCGTAGCGATGAAGCCGACGATGGTACCCAGCTGTGATGATCCAAATACGACCAGTGCTGTCTTAGCTGGTCGCATGATTAGTACTTTATACTGTCGGATAAAACCCCTTCTATTTTCTGCGAACCGATTTTCTCACCCCGGTTTGTCATCGGTCTAAACCCCCTTTCTCGGGTATCACACGCCGATGTGGTAGGGCACGCCTTCCCCAACATCCAACTCAGCTACAACTACGGGCTCCGCACGGCTTACGCTTCGATCCGCCTTCCGACGACGACTGATTTCGCATCTACACGGGGCTTCTGTTTCCGAACTGTCGTTGAGTATCTGCCGTCCAAGATGTTTGTGATCTTTGAGACCGGAGCCCCCTTCGACGGGTGGGATTCGCAGAGTATCGTTTGCGGATTCGTCCCGAGGTTTTCCAAGATGCTCTTTTCTGCTCCTTCACAGTCAAGCACCAGAACATCACCAACAGATAAGTCGGACGGAGAGATCCGCTGGGCGCTCGACTGATCGCCGTACACGTCTATCGGATCCCCAACGACAGCGTGTCGGACACGGAGCGAAGCCTCCCCAGCATAATTCCGTTCGACTGTCCGTTTACCCTTTTTTATCATGTTTGCCGCTCCCTCATAGCCGGTAACTGTTTCTGCCCCCGCCTGGAGGATATGTGTAGTTGATACACCACGGCCGAAGCCGACAATTTCCACGTGGTCCCCTTCCGATACGTGGTCGTAAATCGCCATTATTAATCCGATCTTGTACAACGGTCGTTCCACGTTAAGATCGAACAACGGGGCGTCATCTAACGTTATCCCCGCTAAAGTTCGTGATTTTGTTGGTAGCTTATTACGTATTGTGGAGTTGTATAGGGACTGTACTCCTCGGTAGATATCCATGTTTCTGTCTCAACGAACGTAGTTCTAATCTTTTCGGTTTGATAAGTACAATATGGGTCACCTACCGCTCAACCCTCAGATGTATCCAAGATCTTTTAAACGCTCGGTGGGGCCGTCTGTCGCCCAGTCGTTTGCGTCCACGCCGTCGAACTGGAGTTTGAACTCCTCGATCGGTACGTCGAAATGTGCGAGAGCGTGCTCGGGTATCTCGATGTCGGCTGCCACTTCCGTCTCTTCACAAGGCTCGTCGCCGACTCGGTAATGTTGACGACTGCCGAGAGAGTCCCAGACGTACTTGTTTTTTCCGTCGTAAGCTGCTCGTATCATCCGATTCCAATAATCGAAGCGTTCTGTCCCTTCGGGCACAGAGGAACCGACGACCTCGGCTGGAATGCGGTCTCGGTATCGGACCGAAAGCGTCTCTTCGGTCAGTCCGCGCATCAGCGACGGCAGATCCAAGTGACTGAAATATCGCCCGTCAGACTCGTCTACAGTATCAGGAGGATTAATTATCGATAGAGGTACGTGAAGCAACGACTCCGACAGCGCACCTATGTGACTGATCAACCCGCCGTCGGCCTCGGAACCGAGCTGTTCACCGTGGTCTCCCGTGATGACGAACGTTGTCGCGCCGTCCAAATTGTCCACACACCAATCAACAAATTCGGATATCCGTCTGGCTGTGTACTCGATCGAGTCCTCATAGAGTGCTCGGTAGTTCCGAGGGTAGTCGGAAGGTCGTTCCTCGGGGGCGAGGTTATTGTAGGTGTACGTATCGAAGCGGTTCGACGACCATGACGCCGGGACGCCGTCACCTTGGTACCAGATCGAGTTCGCGAACGGGTTGTGCGTCTCCATGAGATTCATGAAGACGAAGGCTGGTTGCTCGACCGCTCTCAACCGTTGTTTCGCGACTCGAAGCGAGGTTCGCGTACCGTAATCCCACAACCGGGGCAATGGGCGACCGTCCGCGAACTCGTGGTACTTAAATATGAGACCGTTAATCAAGCTCCGTGTCAGCGTCCCTTCCTCCTGAGCCGCCCGCAGGTATTCCAGATATAACCGCATTCCCTCTCGGTCTGACTCAGATCTGAAGGTGTCTATCTCTTTTACACCCGACAGAACCGAGTGTCGTGACAAACTCACAAACTGGTCGAAATAACTATCAAAGCCGTGCGCTTTCCCAGCAAACAGATTTGAACTGACACCGATCTTCGTGTAATCATTGAAAGCTGACAGAAAGGTGTCCTCGGTTTTGATGTTATTCCAGTTCGGATCGTGAGCGTGTACGCCGTTTTGATGGGGTAGGTCCCCGGTGAACATCGATCCGTGGCTCGCTGGGCTCCAATTACTGGCGGCTCGACACTCGGCGAGGTCCAAGTCTATCTGGTCACGTAGCGGGCCCGCGTTGGCGTCAAACAGATCCTTACGAGCGGAATCCAACACGAGTAACACGACGTTTCGGCTCATGTCCCCACGCCGATCAGTTCGTCGACTACGGCCGACCAACTGTGGTTTTCGCTCACGTACTCGCGGCCTCGTCGCCCCATCGTTCTGCGTTCGTCCGAAGACATACTATACAAATCCATTAACGCGTCGTGTACTGACTTCACCGTTACTCTATCCATGGCTACGCCCACTCTCTCTTCCTCGACGAAACCGAGCTCCGGTGTCTGGGTCGTGATAACTGGTCGTTCACACGCCAAATATTCGTATATTTTGATTGGGTTTGACGGCTTATCGGGATCGGAGATACCGTACAGGACATCACAGGATGCGATGTACCGGGGTACCACTTCGTGTGGTACGAGTCCGGTAAATACCGTTGAGTCTCGGATACCCGCCTCCTTCACGAGTTCCTCTAACGTGGTTTGCTGTGGACCGTCACCAACGAGAACGAGAGCCGGTTTGACCGACTGAGGTAATGAGGCGACTGCTTCCACGAGGATATCGACGCGATGTCGATCTTCCATAGATCCAACAAATCCGACTACGAACGCGTCGTCGTCTACCGCGTCGCGTATCTCCTCAGGTGTCGGTCCCTCGTCGGAGACGAATCGGTTCGGATCCACGGCGTTGGGGACCACGCTGATACCGCCCCTAACTCCCAGATCTCTGAGCATTTCCGCTATCGCTTCGAAGGCAACGACAGTTTCGTCGGCCACACTCGCGTTGGCCCAAGTGAGTGCTTTGACCGGGAGTTGTATGGAGAGGTTCCGGTGGACGAATCCACGGATAAGTACTTTATACTCCACACCGGGAAGCAGGCCGAACACGATCGGGAGAACCGTTGATGGCCCTACCCGGACGATGACCAGTTCCGGTCGTTCAGAAATCAATGCGGTAAAAAGGGCCCGTGCCATCGACGGCTGGTGTCGAATATGCCACTTAATTGTTCCCGCGGGCTTCGTTGTCAACCAGTAACTGGATACGCTTTCTGGGACTACCGACGGATCATCTGGCGTCGGAGCGATAAGAGATAAATCGACGGTGTCGCAGTCAGCCATCGCTCGAAAAAGCTCGGTAGTGGCGACCGTTGATCCCGACTTGCCGGTCAGGTTCTCGGTCGTAATGAACAATACGCGCGGCATTTGATTTCATCAACCGTATCGTACGAAAGCCGATATATATTTCCATTGGCAATCTGGATTGGATACTATGGCTGATGAAGGTGGAATTGATACGATTTTGGAGTGGCCGACGCTATCAGAAGAGACACAATTGCTGAGCGACGAGATGCGTTCGTTTCTGCGGTCAAACCCAGTTGCCTACGCTGGTCACCGGATAATTGCGAATTTTGTACAGGTGAGTGACTACGATGAGACGACGGAACACAACGAAGTCCCATTTCTAAACTGGTGGTTCTTTTCTATCGCTCTAACTGGATACTGGCTGCTTCGGCGTTTCCTCCACGTACTCGGACGTAATACCACCCCATCCGGATTTAATGGTCATATATTTGTAATGAACTCCGACCGTCACGACAAACGATATACGCTGACTGCTGTGAGTGAACGGCTCAGGGATCAGGATTACGATGTACTCCTGCTTTGTTCGCCCGAAGCACAGAGCTATCGGGAACGATGGGAAGACCGAGGGCTGTCTACTACATCATTCGTTGAGTTACTCGGTGCCATCCCGCTCCGCAGATGGCTCTCGCTATTTGGTACCACGATCCGACTGATTCGTGGACTTCGGGGCCGGGATCCCGACTCATTTGCCGCTGCTTCGAAGACTCTCGTTTTTAATTTCGTTTTTCTTGAAGCCGTCAAATCGGAATCTCTCCTCCAAACGACAAACCAACCGACGATCCATACCTACGCCCCGATGGGCTACGTGCTGGATGTCACGGACTTCGACCGCGTTTTCAGTTATCAGCATGGAATTATGTACGGTCAAGAGTCCGAGACCGGCAATCAGGAATATCGCCGGGGATACCCGTTTTTCGCCCCGATAAATTACCTCACGTGGGGCGAACCTTGGCACAATAAGTTTCAATATTCGACCCCCCCAGACACTGAACTACACCCTACTGGGACGCCGTGGCACGAGTTTTTGAATCAATATAAGACCGATAGCGACAGAGAACACGACGTAGTCTTCCTCAGTTCAGCCGGAAGACAAACTGTCGAAGGCGAGGAAGCGTTCGAGAGGTTTGTTCGACGGTTGATCGATGTTTGCGAACAGCGGAACTGGCAGTTGGGAATCAAATTACACCCGAAAGAAACCGGAGATTGGTACGCTGAACGTGGCTGGGCTGAATACGTTCTCAGTTCCGACTCAGCGATTCAGGACGTCCTTTCGAACTCCAGAGTTGCCATCACCACTGGCTCTTCGACACTGGTGGAATCCATGTTGCTGGGTACTCCTATCTGTAAATGGTTCGATCAGAAGTCTCCAATCGAGCGTAAGGAGGACCTCGAACTGGTATTTGACATACGTCCGGAAACGATTGAGTCGACAATTGAAGATGCGCTGGAGACGGCAGCAAGCGATCCTGATGTCGCGTCAGTACTGAACTACAAGGGAGTGACAGACCAGATTATGGAAATTGTCACCAGAACCGACGGTGAAAAACCGGACGGATAATAAAACAATCTTGCTACACTCAGTTGATCCAGATATTCGATACGCAAACCAAGGAATCACATTAACTTACACTCAGAGTTTTCCCGAATCGAACCGAGTTGGAATATCAGCCAATCCCCTCCGTGAACTGGCTTGAATCCTCTGGGGCTAACTGAGGTGACAGCAGCCCAATCTCGTATGAATACTACATAATAACAAAAATAGGACTACGGTAACACCTTCACATATAGCCGAGATCTTTCAGATGCTCCTGAACTTGTTTCTCATCGTCAACAGATGACTTTCGGCTATCAGCGGACGGTGTTGGTTCGTGGTCGCCCTCGGCAATTGCCTCCTCGAGACTGCTCCGGACATCCACGACGGAATCAACTCGGTCGACAATGCGCGGATCGGTGCTTGCGATCATCGCTTGCTCCGTATGGATCCCGTCCTGTAATCCGTGGTCGCTCACTATTACGAGCGTATCGTCAGATCCGAGATCGGTCAGTAGATCGCCGACGAAGTCGTCCGTTTCGTTATACGCTTGATCCTGAAGTGAGGGATCGCTGTACGCGATGTGCCCGATGAGATCCACACCGCTCGTATACCCAAATACGAGTTCGTACCGATGGCTGCGATAGGCACGGCGGATCCGGGCCAGTCGGATCATCACCATCTCCATAGCTTGTTCGTAAAACAGCGCAGGATCCGCCGAAGAGTGGCCGCCTGGTTGGCTTGTATCTCGCTCAAAAAGATCCCCCAACTGTCGCCGTAGTTCGTGCTCCCGGTCATCCGTGTCGAGGTCTACGACGTAATTCGGAATACCGATGGTTTCAGCGTTACATCCGTCGAATATCGTCTGGATCTCGTTCTTCTCGTAATAACTCACCGGTGTTCGGAAGACGTCCGTCTCCGTGTTGTTCAAAATCCAGGCCCCGAGTTTCGATTGGATTTGATCGGGGAGAACGATATCCGCGACTGACCCACCGAACCGGAGGGTCGGCGACTCCCAGCCGACCCCGGAGTTAAGAGTCAACCCGTGCTTTTCGGGAGGGAGTCCAGTAATTATTGTTGGCCACAGTTCATGGGTACTCAGTTCCCCGTTCGCACTCTCAATAGTTGATATTTGTGAGTGGGCGTTTAGGGTTAGATTCGGGTGCTTGGATTCGGACACTAATTCCGCATCCAAGGCGTCAATGCCGACGACAACAACGGTCATACTACGAGTACCTCCACGGGAACATTTAATCCTTCTACATGGATACTGAGAAGACGGGCGATATCTCGTGAGATCACCGACACCAAACGTATAGAGGGCCCAACTGGGACTAAGCGGTTCTTTCAGATCAGAGATATGAATACCTGAGTGAAGAAATACAAGTAATCGAGGGTAGTAATAGACATATAATAAATTATAAATCACCGATTCACTACTCTTCTCTATCTCTCACTGGAGTAGTCCGTGAAATTAGTTGTTTAGGCAGTTCACCGCAACAACTCGTATACCGACTCGTCGATACTTTTTTTCGGCACCCAGCCCGTCCGCTCTCTCAGATCCGAGATGTCCACTCCGAACTCTTCAACCATCGTCTCCCCGTCCCGTGGGTTCTCTACCAACTCCACATCCACGTCGATGCCACGCTCCTCTGATGCCGTTCTCCGCACGATCTCCGCGACCTCCATCACGCTCATATCCTCCTCACTCGCAATTTCATACGTCTCCGTCCCGGTCTCCCCGCGTTCCAACTGTTCTACCAACCGCTCCGCGCTCCGCACGTACACCCGCGCCACGTCCTTAACGTGAACGAAGTTTCGTGCCTGCGTCCCGGGCTCATATACAGTCAGAGTCTTGCCAGCGAGCGCCCGATTCACGAAGAAGTTGATCACTGTCGGCTTCCCCACCTCCGTCCCGTCGACGGCGTGTTCGCCGTAGAGGTTCGACTTCAAAAAGAGGTGCGCCGGGAACGCACCGTCAGCGAAGGCCTCTATTGACCGCTCACCAAGCAGCTTCGTCCGCCCGTACCAATTCAACGGATCACGCGGCTGGTCGGCCGTGATCGGGAACTCCTCAGGATCACCTAACACGGCCATACTGAACGGGAACGCCAACGCCGCACCCGTCTTCCGACAGAACCACGCCACGTTGTTCGTACCCGTGACGTTCACCTCGTACGCTAAGTCGGGGTTCTCATCACAATCGTCGACGCCGCTGATCGCCGCCAGATGACAAACGACATCCGCGCCCGTGAGCGCGTCCTCTAACCGGTTCCGATTCCGAATGTCGACGTGTTGAATCTCGACATCACCGATCGCATCGACCTGCGCGCGGTAGCCGTTGTCGAGCGCAATGATCTCCCAGTCAGGGTACGCCTCCTGAAACTCAACGACGACGCGGCTTCCGATGTACCCGCCTGCGCCCGTGACCGCAACCGTCGGGGTCTCAATCTCTCTGCCGTCGTTTCCGCCGTCCGTCTTCATCTGTATCGTGTCCGTCATGCGTTGAACGTCTCCGTGCCGGTCAGCTCATTCGCGATATCTCGAATGCCCTCCCGCAGCGTCCACTCCGTCTCGAAGCCGGTCTCGGCCAGCCGGTCAAAGTTCACGTGATACGAGGGGCCGGGCTGTTCGTCTTCCAAGTATGTCACGTCCAGATCCCGATCAATCTCCTCGCGGACCATCTCCGCAATCTCGCTGATCCGGTAGTTCCCCCCGTTCGAGCCGACGTTGTACACCCGCTGCGGCCACGAATCGGGATCCAACGCGGCGTCGAGGTACGCTCTCGCCGCGTCGCGCACGTGGATGAACGGGCGCCAGTTCGAGCCGTCGCCGTACACCGTCAGCGGCCGGTCGGTGAGCCCGCGGAAGACGAAGTGGTTCACCACGAGGTTGAAGCGGACCCCCGGCGACCACCCGTAGTTCGTGCTCATGCGGAGCGCGGTCGCGTCGAAGTCGTACGCCTCGACCGCCTCGTCAAGCAGGCGCTCGCAGGCGACTTTCGACTCGGCGTACGGGTTGAGCGGGTTCTGCTCGGTCGTCTCGTCGATGTCGCGGCTCGCTGCGCGCCCGTAGTTGTTACACGAGGAGGCGACGACGACGCTGTCGACGTCGAACTTCCCCGCGGCCGTGAGCACGTTCTCGGTGCCGTCGCGGTTCACGCCGAACGTCTCCTCGCGCCGGTCGTGCGTCGACGCGGCGCCGGTGATCGCCGCGAGGTGGATCACGGCGTCGACGCCGCGAGTCGCGCTCTCGACGGCGCCGTACTCCCGCACGTCGCCGCGGCGGAAGTCGAGCCGGTCGCCGACGCAACCGGCGAGATGGGCCGGCGAGCCCGCCGCCAGCGAGTCGAGGACGACGACATCGCTCACGCGGGAATCGTCGAGTAGGCGCGGGACGAGCGCGCTCCCGATGTAGCCGCAGCCGCCGGTGACGAGGACGCGCCGGCCGTCGCCGCGGGCGGCGTCGGTCTCGCCCGACTCACTCATCGGTCAGCACGCCCGGCAGGAACCGGTCCTCGTGGGCCGCGATCCGGTCCCGCTCCTCGACGAGCGTCCCGAGCACGTCGCGGATACCCGCTTCGAGCTCCTGCCGCTGGCCGCCGACCAGGTCGAGGAACCGCTCGTTCTCCATCTCCATCTTGTGTTCCTCGTCCTCTTCGCGCGGGTTCTCGTAGTGCTTCACTTCCGCGTCGAGGTCGAACTCCGCCCCGACCTCGGCGATCGTCTCCGCGAGCTCGACGATCGCGATCGGCCGGGTGACCTGGTTGTACACGTCGATTCCGTCGTCCCCGGAGTGACCCTCGTCGACGAGTCGGACGAGGCTCTCGACGGCGTCTTCGAGGCTCACCATCGGCTTGCGCTGCTCGCCTTTGCCGTACACCGTGATCGGGTAGCCGGCGACCGCCTGCGCGCAGAACCGGTTCACGACCGTGCCGAAGTAGTAGTCGAAGTCGAACCGCGTCGGGCTCTCGTGCGCCCGCGTCTCCTCGGTCTCGGTGCCGTAGACGATGGCGGTCCGGACCTCGCTCATCGGGAACTCGAACTGCGACTCCGCGAGCCGCATGTTCGCCGCGTCGAACGACTTCGTCTGGTGGTACCAGCTGCCGCCCATCGCCGGGAACGGAACCTCGTCCGTGCCGCCCTTCCGATCGACCTCCAGTCCGCCCTCGGGAATTGGGAAGTGCGGGGCGCCGTAGATGCCGGTCGTCGTCGTCTCGATGAAGTGGGTGTCCGACAGCCCCGTCTCGTGGAGGCCGTGGAGCAGGTTCAGCGTCATCGAGACGTTGTTGCGCTGGGTGTACAGCGCGCGCTCGCCGTTGATCGACGAGTAGGGCGCGCTGGGCTGGGCGGCCGCGTGGAGCACGGTGTCGGGCTCGTGGGTGTCCAGCAGCTGGAGGACGAAGTCGCGGTCCGCGAGGTCGCCCTCGACCAGGCTGAGGTTCTCGACGCGCCCGAACCGCTCTTCGGGCTCTTCGACCCGCGTCGCCGACACGCTACCCGACTCGGCGACCCAGTCACGCCGCGAGAAGTCGTCGACGCAGACGATCCGTTCGTCGACGCGGTCGGCCAGTCGCAGCGCGGTCGGCCATCCGAGGTACCCGTCGGCACCGGTGAGTAGCACAGTCATCGTTACTCGGCAGTCGAGTAACTACGAGTAAATGCTTTGCGGTTAGGTTCGCTGTCGCGAGAGCGACCGGGGCGAGAGCGACGCGTCCGCGCCGGCCGACGCCGCCCCAGCCGGCGCTCACACTACTCGACGGCGCCTCCGCCCGCGGTCGGGTCGCGTTCGGCGTCGGGGTCCGGATCGGCGGGGACGCTCTCGTGGCGCCACAGCAGGTCGAAGTACTGCCACATGCCCGCCACGAACGACGGGTTCTCCGTCACCGCGGCCTGCCGGTGGTGGTTCGGCACGTCCTCCTGTTCGACCATGAGCAGCCCCTGTCCGGACTCGTACGACAGGCTCGGGTCGGCGAAGGTTCCGCGCCACGGAAGTACGCGGTCGCTCACGCGCACCGCGACCGACGGGAACTCCGCGGCGAGCGAATCGCGGATCTCGGCCTGTCGCTCCCGGTTCTCCGCCGAGAGCGAGTCGGGGTTCAACAGTAGCACGTCGATGTCGACGCCGCGGTCGACCGCGTCCCGCATCGCCGGCCGGACCGCGTCGACGTACCCGAAGCTCTTCGAGAGCACGTACACCGCCTCCTCCGCCTCGCTGAACAGCCGCCGCGTCTCGCGCTCGCTCGGCTCCCCCACGTCGACGACGTGGAACAGGTCCTCGGTCGGGCTGAGCTCGTCGACGCCGCGGTCGCGGACCGGCGCGTACTCGTCGACGAACGCTTCCTCGACGGCCGCCACGTCCTCGCGGAACCGCTCGTAGGCGTGCCGGCGGTTCTCGACCGCGCGCTCGGCGATCGCCGCCGGCTCGTGGGGCTCGTACCGCTTCGGACGGCCCGGGATCACCTTCACGTACCCGGCCTCCGAGAGCGCGTCGAGGACGCCGTAGATCCGCGCCTTCGGGATCCCGGTCGCCTCGGCGAGGTCGGGCGCCGTGGTCCGGCCGAGGAGCAGCAGCTCCTCTAACGCGTCGGCTTCGTACTCCGTCAGATCGAGCAACGAGAAGAGGTCTTCCCCGGAATCGGCCATAGGCGTTCGTCCTCGTTCGCTCCGTAAGTACGTACTGGTGCCGCCGGAAAGGTTATTACGTGGGCGCTAATACGGTTACTCAGAACATGAGTAACTCAGACCCCACCGACGACGCGCACCTCGCCGACGTCCCCGACGGCGCGGGCTGTACGGAAATTTGGGAGCGCCTCTCCGACGGCCGCGACGAGGAACCGGACGAGGAGTAGCGACTAATTTTCTGGGCGCCGATTTCTGCGGTTCACCGGCCCGATGCCGGCTCGACGCCGGTTCGAGCCTCGGGTACCGCCGGGTGTGGGTGCGGAACAGACGCCGGGTGTCGAACGGAGCAAACACCGGGTGTCGAACGGAGCAAACACCGCGGAACAAGCGCCGCCGAAAAGAGCCGAAACTGCGCTACTCGACCGTGACGCTCTTCGCGAGGTTCCGCGGCTTGTCGATCGATCGGCCCTTATCGTTCGCCACGTGGTACGCGAACAGCTGGAGGTAGACGTTCGCGACGAGCGGTTCTGCGATCCCAACGTCCGGGACCGGAAGCGACACGTCCAGCGTACTGTACTCGTCGCCGGCGGAGACGCAGCCGATCGCGGGCGCTCCGCGCGTCTGCGCCTCGGTCACGTTGTTCATCGTCTCATCGGCGCGCGCGCCGTCGGTCAAGACGGCCAGCACGGGGGTGTCGGGCGTCACGAGCGCGAGCGGGCCGTGTTTCAGCTCGCCGGCGGGGAATCCCTCGGCGTGGTCGTAGGAGATCTCTTTGAGCTTCAGCGCGCCCTCCAGCGCGACCGGGACACCGAGCTTCCGGCCGACGAAGAAGAACGCCTCGCTGTCGCCGTACTCGGTCGCGGCCTCACGCACGCGGTCCTCGTTGTCGAGGACCTGCTGGACCGCACCGGGGAGGTCGCGGAGCCCCTCCAGCACGGGGCGCGCGTCAGCGGCGGCCAGCGCGCCGCGCTCGCGGCCGATCGCCACCGCGAGCATCGTCAGCGTCGCCACCTGCGAGGCGAACGTCTTCGTCGCGGCCACGCCGATCTCGGGGCCGGCCCGGATGAACGCGGTGTCGTCCACCTCGCGCGTGACGGTGCTGCCGAGCGTGTTCGTCACGGCGAACGTCCGCGCCCCGGCCGCGTTCGCGCGGCGGATCGCACCGAGCGTGTCGGCGGTCTCGCCGCTCTGGGTCACGGCGACGACGAGCGTGCGGTCGGCGCTGCGGCCCGCGCCGAACTCGTACTCGCTCGCGGTCTCGACGGTCGCGCGCACGCCGGACAGGTCCTCGAACAGCTGCGCGGCGTAGCGGCCCGCGTAGTTGGAGGTGCCGCACGCGACGATCTGGATCTCCTCGAGGTCAGCGAGGAATCCCGGCGGGAACGAGACGTCGAGGTCGGCGTCACCGGCGTCGACGTCGAGCCGTCCCGCGATGGTCTGGCGCAGCGACTCCGGCTGCTCGTGGATTTCCTTCCGCATGTAGTGTTCGTAGCCGCCCTTCTCGGCCGCGTCGGCCTCCCACGTCACCGTCTCCGTCTCGCGGTCGACCAGCTCGCCGTCGGCGTAGACCTCGACGCCCTCGGCCGACAGCGACGCCACGTCGCCGTCTTCGAGGTAGGTCACGTCCCGGGTGTGTTCGAGGAACGCCGTCACGTCGCTGGCGACGAAGGTGGCGTCCTCGTCGTGGCCCAACACGAGGGGGCTGCCCCGGCGCGCCACGACGATCCGGTCGTCGCCATCGCGGACCGCACAGATCGCGTAGCTCCCCTCCAGCCGGCTCTCGACGGCTCGCACCGCGTCGAGGAGGCCGCCGGCGCCCGACGCCGCCGCGAGTTCCTCCTCGATCAGGTGCGGGATGACCTCGGTGTCGGTGTCGCTCGTGAACTCGTGGTCGGACAGCTCCGTCTTGAGCGCCTCGTGGTTCTCGACGATCCCGTTGTGGACGACGGCGACGTCGCCGACGCAGTCGGTGTGCGGATGGGCGTTCTCGTCCGTCGGCGGACCGTGCGTGCTCCAGCGCGTGTGCCCGATCCCGAGCGCCGCGTCGGCCACGTCGGGCACGGTGAGGTTGTCGACCTCGCCCGACCGCTTCGCGACGGTGAGCCCGCTCGCCTCGCCGACGAGCGCGACCCCCGCCGAGTCGTAGCCGCGGTACTCTAGATTGCGGAGCCCCTCGTGGACGATGCCGCCCACGCGGGCGAACCCGCCCCCGTCGCCCGCGGCGTCGCCGGTCGCCCCGTCGTTCGCGGCCGACTCTCCGTCGTCCAGCGCGATACCGTCGCCGATGTAGCCGGTGATTCCACACATCGTTATCCCCTCCGAACGACCGCGCCCGACTCGATCCGCCCGTCGATCACGACCCCCGCGTCGGCGGTGACGTCGTCGCCGACGACCGCGCCGTCGGCGAGCGTCGCGCCGCTCCCGACGGTGGCGTTGTCGCCGACCACGCCGCCGAGCTCAACGCCGCGGTGGACGGCGTCGCCCACGACGACCGTCGCCGGGCCGCCGGCGACCGTCGCGTTCGGACCGATCCGGGCGTTGCCGGCGACGATCGCGTCCCTGACCACCGCCCCGGCGCCGATCACGGCGTCGGGGAAGATCACGGCGTTCTCCACGACCGCGCCCGCCTCGACGGTCGCGTTACTGCCGACCGCGGTGCTGCCGCCGATCGTCACGTTCGGGCCCACGCGGACGTTACCCGCGAGCGCGGCGTCGTCGGCGACGGTCACCGAGTCGCCGAAGGTGGGACCGTCGGCGTCCGACGCCCCGGAATCGCCGATCAGTGCCGCGTTCACGGTCAGAAGGTCCCACAGGTTCGACACGTCGAGCCAGCGGCCGTCGTACCGGACGGCGGACAGCGTTTCGGTCGCGGCGAGGTCGTCGAGCGTCGCCGTGATCGCCAGCTCGCCGGCCACGTGCGTCTCGCGGATCGCGTCGAAGACGGCCGGGGAGAAGGCGTAGACGCCGGCGTTGATCTGGTTCGTCTCGACGGCCCCTTCCGGCTTCTCGTCGATGTCTGTCACGCGGTCGCCGTCGAGCGTCACCACGCCGTACTGGCGCGGGTTCGCGGCGGTCGTGACGGCCATCGCGGGGAGGTCGTCGTCGATCGCCCGGTCGCGGACCTGCGAGACGACGGCGGGGTCGACGATCCGATCGCCGTTGAGCACGACGAACGGGCCGTCGACGACCGGCTCGGCCTGTAACACGGCGTGGCCGGTTCCCAGCTGGGTCGACTGCTCGACGTACTCGATCGTCACCCCCCAGTCGTCGCCGTCGCCGAAGTGGTTCCGGATGCGCTCCTGCTCGTAGCCGACGACGAGGACGATCCGGTCGATCGCCGTCGCCGTGATCGCCTCGACCACGTGTTCGAGCAGGGGCCGGTTCGCCACCGGCACCATCGGCTTCGGCCGCCGGTTCGTCAGCGGCGTCAGGCGCCGTCCCTCGCCCGCGGCGAGGATCACCGCGGTCACGGATTCGCTTCCCATACGGGAACGGTCCGTCCGCCGCGATTTAAATCGTTCGCGGGACCGAGCGTCGGTGCCGAAAAGTAAAGTGGCCAACCGAACGTATTTCTAACGTGGCTAAATCGGCCGTCATCGCGGACGACGACGAGACGATCCGGTCGATCCTCCAGTACAAACTGTCGAACGCGGGGTACGACCTAACGGTGTGTCTCGACGGCGAGGAGTGCCGGCAGGCGTTAGACGAGGCCGACGCCGCCCCCGACGTGGTCGTCCTCGACGTGATGATGCCGCGGATGAAGGGTACTCAGCTGCTGCGGACGATCCGGCGCGGCGAGCTCGCGGTCGACCCCGAGGTCCCCGTCGTGATGCTCACCTCGCGCGGCCAAGAGGCCGACGTGTTGAAGGGGCTCGACTCCGGCGCCGACGAGTACCTCACGAAGCCGTTCAGCCCGAACGAACTGCTGGCCCGGATAAACCGACTGGTCGAGGCGTAACCGTGCCGCTCGCGGCCCCGACTACGGCGACGTCCGTGTACGGTCCGCTCGCGGGTCCTCAGTCGGGGACGCTCTCGCTCGCCGTCGTCGTGCTCGGCTCGCTGCTGTTCGCGGCCGCGGTCCTCACGCTCGGGTACTCGCTTCTCGCGGCCCGGCGACGCCGGCGTCGCGTCCCGATGCGCGCCGCGCTGCGGTCGGAGCTCCTCGACCGGCTCTACGGCCGCGACGACCCGGCGTGGGACGAGTGGGTCGCCGGCCTCTCGGCGGCGGAGCGGGACGAACTGGAGTCGCTGCTCGACGTGTACCTCCGCGAGCTCGACGGTCGCGACGCCGACGCGCTGGCCGGACTCGGGCGAGCACTGGGCGTCCACGAGCGGGCCCGCCGCGAGATCGCGAACGGCGGCTACTGGGACCGCACCCACGCGCTCGTCTGGCTCGCCCTGCTCCGCGACGCGCCCGACCGCGACCTGCTCAGAACGCACTGTACCGAGACGCCGCGGGAGCGCGCCGCGGCCGCTCGGATACTGTACGCGGCCGAGACGGACGACTGCGCGACGACCGGCGTCGACCTGCTCCTCCGCGACGAGCCGGAGTCGTTCTCGGTGTTCGGCGTCGACACGCTGTACCGCGTCGCCGAGCGCGACCCGAGCCCGTTCTTCGAGCGGGCGGCCGCCGACTTCGCGAGGTGGCCGCCGGCGCTCCAGCGGCAGGCGCTGCTCGTCGTCCGCCACCTCACCACCGTGGTCGGGGATGCCGATCTCTCGTGGGTCGTCGGGTCGCTGTCGAGCCCCGACCCGAGCGTCCGGTCGGCAGCGTGGCGGGCGCTGGGCGCGTACGGGTGGAACCGGGCGGTCAGGGACACTGTCGACCTCGCCGCGATCGCCGCCGACCCGACCCCGCCGGTCCGCGCGAGCGCGTACCGAGCGCTCGGGACGTGGGGGGACGCGGAGGCGATCGCGGCGATCGAGGCCGCCGGGACCGCGGACCCCGACGCGCGGGCGCGGGTCACCGCGGCCGAGACGCTGGTCTCACAGCGGACCTCGGCGGAAGCGGTGGACCCGAACGACCCGCCGCGCGCCGACCTCGGGGCGGACCGAACCGCGTCCGCCAACGGTCGCTCCGTCGACGAGACCGCCGCATTCGACGTCGCGTGGGCGTGGGCGGTCGAGCACGCCCGCTTCGATCGGCTCGCGCGAGACATCTCCCGCGACCGCGACCGGCTCCACGACGAGGTGCGCGGATGACGACGCTCGAAGCCCTCGGGACGACGCTCGTCGTCGGGTCCGGCGTGTTCATCGTCACGTACTACCTGCTGATCAACGTCGGCTACCTGCTGATCCACGTGCTCGCGCTGGTACAGCTCCGGGACAGCGTCCGCGAGTCGGAGTGGAACCCGTCGTTCCGCGCGTTCGACAGCCCGTTCTACCCCGGCGTCGCGATGGTCGTGCCGGCGTACAACGAGGCGGCGAGCATCGTCGAGAGCGTGCGCTCGATGCTCGCGCTCAACTACCCCGACCAGGAGATCGTCGTGGTCAACGACGGCTCCTCGGACGCCACGCTCGAACGGCTCGAAGAGGCGTTCGGGCTCCGCCCGGTCGACGCCGAGGTGCCGTACGACGTGCCCTCGGAACCGATCCGGGGCGTGTACCGCTCCGCGACCCACGAGAACCTCCTCGTGGTCGACAAGGAGAACGGCGGGAAGAGCGACGCGCTCAACGCCGGCGTCTGGCTCACCGATCAAGAGCTGTTCTGCGCGGTCGACGCGGACACCGTGATCGACAGCGACGCGTTGTTAGACGTCGTCGCGCCGTTCCTCGAGGAGCCCTCGCGGACGGTCGCCAGCGGGGGCACGATCCGCGTGGCGAACGAGTGCGTCGTTCAGGACGGACAGGTCAAGGAGGTGAACCTCCCGAAGACCGGGCTCGCGGGCGTTCAGGTGATGGAGTACCTGCGGGCGTTCTACTCGGGGCGGCTCGGGCTCGCCCGGCTGAAGGGGCTGATCCTCATCTCCGGCGCGTTCGGCGTGTTTCGGACCGACCGCGTCCGCGAGATCGGCGGCTACCGCCACGACACGATCACGGAGGACTTCGACGTGGTGGTCCGCCTCCACGAACACCTCTCGGACAACGACGTCGACTACCGGATCGAGTTCGTCCCGGAGCCCGTCGCGTGGACCGAAGTCCCGGAGACGCTCCGGACGCTGGGGCGCCAGCGGCGGCGCTGGTACCGCGGCATGATGGAGACCGTTGTCGCGAGCCGGCGGATGTTCTTCCGTCGGGCGTACGGTCGCGTCGGCACGGTCGTGTTACCGTTCTTCACCGCCGCCGAGGCGCTCGGCCCGCTCATCGAGGGGTTCGGCTACGTGTTGCTTCCGCTGGGGTGGTACCTCGGCATCCTCAACGTCGAGTTCTTCCTCCTCTTCCTGCTGCTCACGGTCGGCGCCGGCGTGTTCCTCTCCTGGTTCGGCGTGTTCAGCGAGGTGTGGAGCTACAACCGCTACGAGTCCCCGTGGGAAGTCCTCCGACTGCTCTGGTACGGCGTGTTAGAGAACTTCGGCTACCGCCAGTGGAAGACGATCGTCGCCTGGCACGGCCTGATCGAGTACCTCCGCGGCGACCAGTCGTGGGGCGCCATGGAGCGGCGGGGCTTCGGCGATGCGGGGACCGACAGCGCCGAGGCGGCGGGCGCCGCCGGGCCAGGTGTCGCAACGGCCGCGGCGACGGACTCAGAGGCCGGACCGGACGATTCGGCGTCCGAAACGGGTGCCGCCGCGGCGGCGGCGGACGACGGCGGATTCGTCTGGGTCGACCGGCTCGTCGACGCGCCGGACACGGACGGGTTCCGCTGGCTCGCCGGGGTCGCGGCCGACGAGAGCACCGGCCGGTTCGTCCCGAGCGGGGAGCTGACCGCCGGCGCCGGCGACGGGGGATTCGTCTGGACGACCGACTTCTCGGAGGGGGTCGGCGACGGGGGATTCGTCTGGGTCACCGACCCGTCGCTCGGCGCCGGCGACGGGGGGTTCGTCATCGCGCTCGACGACGACGGATCCGCGCGGCTCGCGGCGACGACCGACTTCTCGGAGGGGGTCGGTGACGGCGGGTTCGTCTGGGTCACCGACCCGTCGCTCGGCCCCGCTGACGGCGGATTCGTCTGGACTCGCGACCCCCTGGACGGCGCCGGCGACGAGGGGTTCGTCTGGGTCCTCGACGGGGGCAGTTAGTCCGAGCGCAGCGCCTCGTGGACCGGCTCCGCGGCGTTGACGTCGCTCACGGCGAACCGCGTCCCGTCGTCGTCGCTGTCGACGGCGAGGTCCCAGCCGTGGCCCGTCACCACGCGCTGGACGACCAACAGCCCGAGCCCGAACGACTTGACATTCTCCGCGTCGGCCGCGGTGAGCGCCGCCTCGACCGCCGGCGGGAGCCCGGGCCCGTCGTCCGCGATCACGAAGCCGTCCGCGTCGCCGGTCACGGTCACCGAGACGCCCGGCCCGCCGTGTTCCACGCTGTTGCGGAAGAGGTTCTCGAAGAGCCGTCGGAGGCGCATCTCGTCGGCGACGATAGCCGTCTCGGAGGCCACGTCCACCGTCAGCGTCGCGTCGCGCGTCTGGACCGTGTCCCACGCCTCTCTGACGAGGGGTTCGAGCGCGACCGAACTCCGCTCGCCCACGTCGGCGCCCTCCTTCGCGAGGATCAGGCACTCCGCGATCATCGACTCCATCCGGTCGAGCGCCCCCCGGACGCGGTCGAGGAACTCGGCCGTCTGCCCGCTGACGCGCTCCTGCGCGAGTTCGACGAAGCCGATGGCCCCCGACAGCGGGTTCCGGAGGTCGTGCGCGACGATCCCGGTGAACTCGTCGAGGCGCTCGTTCTGTTCGCGCAGCTCCGCGTAGTGTTTCCGCCGTTCGAGCTCGGTGCTCACCCACCGCGCGAGCACCGAGACGAAGTCGCGCTCGGCGTCTGTGATCGGGTCGTCTCGCGGAACGTCGTCGGAGAAGCAGAGCGTTCCGTACGTCTCTCCGTCGACGGCCACCTCGGCGCCGACGTAGCAGTGGAGCCCGGTCGTCTCCAGCGCGCGGTCGTCGCGGTACTCGGTTTCGCTCGCGTCCGCGAAGCCCATCGCCTCGCCGCTTTCGACGACGTGGCGACACCACGTCCCGTCGAGGTCGACGACGCCCCCCTGGGTGTAGGGGCCGGTCTGGATGTTCGTCTCGACCACCTCGTAGCGCCCCTCGCCGGTGTACGAGAGCACGCCGTTGTCGACGCCGAGGTACTCCCGGCCGACGTCTATCGCCTTCAGGAGGCGCTCCTCGGTCGACTGGTCGGTCGCGGTCAGCTGTAGCAGGCTCTTGAACGGTTCGGAACGGGACGTGTCAGATACCATGGTGAAGCGGGTCGCTGGCTAGGATCCGGTTTGTCGCGGGTCCGGCATAAAACCGCATCTCGGACCGGGCCGAAGACAGCCTTATTCCGGTCCGCCGACACGTGCCCTCATGCGCAGACGCCGATTCCTCGGTCGCGTCGGGGTCGCCGGTGCGGTCGGGACCGCCGGCTGCGGCTTCCGCGGTCTCGGCTTGAGCGAGGGCCCGCCGCGCCGGTTCCGCGTCGGCGACGACGGGTTCGAGGTCGCGGTCGACGGCGGGGCGTTCGACTCTCTGTCGGTCCGCGGCGTGAACCTCGGGATGGCCAAGCCCGGCCGGTTCCCCGGCGAGGCGGCGATCACTCGCGCCGAGTACGACCGGTGGCTGGGGCTGATGGGCGAGCTGAACGTCAACGTCGTCCGGGTGTACACCGTCCACCCGCCCGCGTTCTACCGGGCGCTCGCGGCGTACAACCGGTCGCACGCGGACCCGATCTACGTCATCCACGGCAACTGGATCGGGGAGGAGACCCTCCGGGAGGCGGGCGACGCGACCGCGCTGTCGCCCTCGTTCGACCGCTCAATGCGGCAGGTGGTCGACGCCGTCCACGGCGCGACGACGATCGACCCGGAGCCCGGGTACGCCAGCGGCACGTACGACGCCGACGTGAGCAACGCCGTCCTCGGCTACGTCGTCGGCATCGAGTGGCCGCCGGCGGTCGTTCGGGAGACCGACCGGCTCGGCGAGGCGACCGGCTACGACGGCGAGTTCTTCGCCGCGCCAGCGGCGAGCCCCTTCGAGGCGTGGCTCGCGGCCCGCCTCGACGCCGCCGTCGCGTACGAGGCGGACGAGTACGGCGCGCAGCGCCCGGCGGCGTTCACGAACTGGGTGACGACCGACCCGCTCGAACACCCGTACGAGCCGTTCCACGACGAGGACTCCGTTTCCGTCGACCCCGACGCGATCCAGGCGACCGACGCGTCCGAGGCCGGCACGTTCGCGGCGTACCACGTGTACCCCTACTACCCGCCGCTGTTGAACGAGACGCCCGAGTACGCGAACTACGTCGACCACCGCGGCGAGCCGAACAGCTACGCCGGCTACCTGAACGACCTCGTCGGCGCGACCGACCACCCGCTGCTCGTCGCCGAGTTCGGCGTCCCGGCCTCCCGCGGCATCGCCCAGCGCGACGTTCACAGCCGCGATCAGGGCCGACACACCGAGACGGAGCAGGGAGAGATCCTCGCCGCCATGTACGAGGACATCCGTGAGGCCGGCACGCTCGGCGGGATCGCCTTCAGCTGGCACGACGAGTGGTTCAAGCGGACGTGGAACCTCGCCCCGTTCTCCGACTCCGACCGTCGGCCGTTCTGGTCGAACGTCCAGACGCCCGAACAGCGGTTCGGCCTGCTCGCGTTCGACCCCGCGGGCGCCGTTCCGCTCGACGGGTCGGCCGACGCGTGGGCGGACGCGGCCACCGCGACGCCCGAGCGCGACCCCGTCCGGCTCGGCGACGGCGCGGACGCGAGCCGCGAACTGACCGGGCTCCGCGTCACGAGCGACGCGGCGTACCTCTCGGTCAGGATCGAAGCGGACGCCCTCCGCGGCGGGGTCGACTGGGACGCGACCAACTACTTCCTGGCGATCGGGCTCACCGACCGGGGCGAGCGAGCGCTCCCGCACGGTCTCGGTGCGGCGGCACCGGCTGACTTCGTCGTCCGCCTCGGCGGTCCCGATGCCTCTCGAGTGACCGTCCGTCCCCGCTACGACGCCTTCGCGTACGAGTACGGCGCAGAGGCCGGGCTCGACCTCGACCGCTACCGGGAGCCGGACCCGGGCGTCTTCTCGCCGCTGCGGCTGGTGATCAATCGCGGCTACACGGTTCCGAAGACCGGCGAGCGCGTTCCGTTCGAGTCGGTGGAGACCGGACGGCTCCGCTACGGTAACGGGAACCCGGACTCCGACCGGTACGACTCGCTCGCTGACGTCCACGTCTCGCCGTCGAACGACGCGATCGAGGTCAGGCTCCCCTGGCAGCTGCTCAACGTCGCCGACCCGAGTCGCCGCCGTCGGCTGGGCGACTTCTGGAGCGAGGGACTCGACGACTACGAGACGTTCGAGGCGATCGACGTCGCCGCGGCCTCCTACGTCCCGGTCGACGCAGACGGGACCGCGGCCGAACTCGACGCCGAGACGAACCTGACGCACGCGGTTCCGGGCGTCCCTGACGGGAGTCTGCGCTCCCTCCGGTTCGAGCCGCCGACGTGGGACCGACCGGCGTACACGGAACGGCTCAAGGAGTCCGGTCGGATCGTGGGCGACGTGTTCGCGCGCTACGCGAACGGAGAATAACGCGAGCGGTCGCCGCGCAGGCGTCCCGAGCGGCCGACCCCGGTTCACGCGTCGACGAGCGCCGTGACTCCGAGCCCCCTATTCGGAGAGCCGGTCCCGCGTCAGCGACTCACCCGGCCCGGTGGTCTCGCCGGCCCCCAGTTTGACGCCGGCGTTCAGGGCGGTGTTGATGCCGGTCTTCGCACCGCCGCCGACGATCGCGCCCAGCTTGCGGCGCCCGGTGTCGACGCGCTCGCCTTTCACCGTCAGCCGCACGTTCTCGCCGTCGTGGCGGAGGTTGGCGACGTTCGTTCCCGCGCCGAAGTTGACGCCGCGGCCCAGCACGGAGTCGCCGACGTACGAGAGGTGCCCGACCGACGCGCCGGCCATTAGCACCGAGTTCTTCACCTCGACGGCGTGGCCGACGTGGGCATCCGGTCCAACAACGGTGGCCCCGCGGAGGTAGGCGTTCGGCCCCACGTCCGCGCCCTCGCGGATCAGCGCCGGCCCCTCGACGTACGCCCCCGAGCGGACGCGCGCGCCGTCTTCGACGACGACCGGGCCGCGGAGCTCGACGCCGTCCTCGACGGTACCGCCGATCGCCGTTCCGTCGTCGAGTGCCGCCAGCGCCAGCTCGTTCGCTTCCAACAGCTCCCACGGGCGCCCCACGTCGAGCCACGTCCCGTCGTAGGTCGCGACCGCGATCCGCCGACCGTCACCGAGCAATCGGTCGATCGTCGTCGTGATCTCGTACTCGCCGCGCTCGCTCTCCGGGGTGTCCTCGATGTACTCGAACACCTCCGGTTCGAACGCGTAACAGCCGACGTTCGCGAGGGTCGTCGGCGGGTCGTCGGGCTTCTCGACGATCCCGGCGAGCGCTCCGTCGTCGCCGACCGAGAGCACGCCATACGCCCGTGGGTCCTCGACCTCGGTGGCGGCGATAGCGGGGGCGCCGGCCTCGGCGAGCGCGTCCGGGAGCGACGCGTCGACGACCACGTCGCCGTTGAGCACGAGGAAGTCGTCGTCGACGACCGGTTCGGCCTGCGCGACGGCGTGGGCCGTCCCCAGCGCCTCGGCCTGCTCGACGTAGTGGACCGGGCGGCCGCGGTACGACTCGCCAACGGCATCGCGGATCGCGTCGCCGCGGTACCCCGTCACGACGACGAACTCGTCGACCACGTCGCGGGCCGTGTCGAACACCCGTTCGAGCAGCGAGCGGTCCCCGACCGGCAGCAGCGGTTTCGGGCGGCGGTCCGTCAGCGGTCGCATCCGAGTCCCGCGGCCGGCCGCGAGCACGACTCCGTACATGTGCGGAGCCGACGGCGGGCCGAGGTTTATTGACTGCGGTCGGATCCGGGGCGTCAGTCGAGGCTCGCGTCCGCTCGATCGATGAGCCCGCGCGCCGTCTCGAACAGCGCGTCTGCGTCGGCCTCGTCGCGCGCTTCGGCCGTGATCCGCACCAGCGGCTCGGTCCCGCTCGCGCGCACGAGGAACCAGCCCGCGTCCGTCTCGACACGGACGCCGTCGAGGGTCGACACGTCGTCGTACTCGGCGGCCGCGGCCTCGCCGACGCGCTCGACGGTCTCGGACTTCCGGCCCGTGCGCACGGAGTCGCGGCGGATCGGGTACTCGGGGAGGCCGTCGACGAGCGCCGCCAGCGATCCCTCCGCGCCGACGAGCGCGGTCAGGATACAGGCCGCGAGCGGGCCGTCGGGACACAGCGTCCGGTCCGGCCAGATCCACGCGCCGCTCGGCTCGCCGCCGAAGGCGACGCCGGGCTTCGCCGCCTCCGCGGCCACGTACGCGTCGCCGACGGGCGTGTACGTGACCGCGGCGTCGACTTCGCTCAGCGCGTCCGCGACGAGGAGGCTCGTGTCGACCGGGACCGCGACGCGGTCGCCCGCGCCGGCCTCGCGGCGGGCGAACAGCGCGAGTAGCGCGTCGCCGGCGACGAACCGCCCGCGCTCGTCGACCGCCATCAGGCGATCGGCGTCGCCGTCGTGGACCAGCCCGAGGTCGGCGTCGGTCGCGGCGACCACCTCGCAGGCGGTCTCGCAGTTCGCCGCGGTCGGCTCGCTCGGTCGCCCCGGGAACCGACCGTCGCGCTGCCCGTTGAGCGTCTCGACGTCGCAGCCCGCGGCGTGGAGCGCGTCGGCGGTGACGCGCCCGACGCCGTTGCCGAGGTCGACGACGACAGAGAGGTCGTCCGGCAGCGGAACGGTCTCGCGCAGCGCGCGCTCGTGGCGTCGTCGGGCGTCGCCGCCCGCGACCGCGTCGCGCGTCTCGACCGTGCCGATCCCGTCGTGGCTCGCGAGATCGAACGCCTCCGTCCCGATGATCTCGGCGATCCGATCGTTCCGGTCCTCGTCGAAGGCGCGCCCGGACGCCGTCCAGAGCTTGATACCGTTGTCGGGCGCGGGGTTGTGCGAGGCCGTGACGACGGCGCCGGCGTCCGCGCCCTCCCGGGCGACCGCCCGCGCAACCGTCGGGGTCGCCTCGACGCCGACGTCGATCACGTCGCTCCCGCACTCGGTGAGTCCCGCGGCGAGCGCCCGCGTGAGCATCGCGCCGCTGTCCCGGGCGTCGCGCCCGATCACGACCGTCTCCGCGCCGTCCGTCGCGAGCGCGCGCCCCACGTCGAGCGCGAGGGCCGCCGTGACCTCGTCGCCGACCGGGCCGCGAACGCCGCTGGTGCCGAACATACCGAAGCGATCGCCGGCCACCGCAAAGACGGTTCGGGACGGCGGCCAGAACGGAATCGCTCCAAGGCTTTTACCGATCGAACCCCGCAGCCTCGCGCATGGTCCCCGGCCCCTCCTCGGTTAGCAGACGGACGGTTTTGGCGACGCTCGGCGGCGGCGCCGCGGTACTCGCCGGCGGCACCGCGGTCGTCGGCGTGACGGAACCGACCGCGCTGCCGGACTCGATCACGGACGCGGCGACGACGCATTACCCGACCCCGCCGGAGGTCGACGCCCTCTGGCGGCCGCCGGTGACCGAGGCGCACGCCCGCGAGGCCGTCGAGACGCTCGCGGAAACGGTCGCGGAGAGCCGGCGCCGGTGGGCCGAGATGGACTCCGTCGGGGACGACGCCGCGCCGATCACGACGGATGCGGGCGGCTGGCTCGAGGACGCCCGCGAGGCGCTCGACGAGGCCGACCACGACACGGCCCTGTTCCGAGCGCGGTACGGCCTCCAGTTCGCGGGCGAGGCGCTGGGGTACGCCCGCGCCGAGCAGGACGCGGTCGACCGGGCGACGCTCCGCGACCGCGCCGCCGTACTGACGGACCGCGCGCGGGCGGTCGCGGACGACCTGAAGCCCTACCCGACGACGGATCCCGCGCGCGACCTCGGGTGGTACGTCCGCATCGAGGGCGAGGTGCAGTCGGCGAGCGCGCTGGCGGCCCGCGCGCTCCCGGACGATTCCGACTCAGGGCAAAACGCCGATTCCGGGGGCGAAAGCGACGCCTCCGCCGACGCGGTCGACCCGGAAGTCGCAGGTGAGGTGACGGCCGCGCTGCTCCGAGGCGAGGTCGACGCCATGACCGCGGAGCGGTACCGCGACACCCTCTTCGACCGCCTCGGGAGCGACACGGGCCCGCACGCGGAGGCGCTGCGCGCGGCCGCCGAGCGCTTCCGCGCCGACCTCCGCGAGTACCCGTCCCGGGACGATGTGCGGGACCGGTACGTCGGGGAGGTCGACGAGTACGGGCCGTGGGAGTTCGCGCACTCGCGGCTGGCGCGGTGGTGTCTCGGATCGACCGCGCCCGTTCCGTGGCGGACGCCGATCGACACGGACCTGCTCGCGTTGCGGACCGTCGCGCTCTCGATCGGGGTAGCGCGCCGTCGTGCCCACGGGACGGCAGTCGACCGGCTCGTCGTCGAGCCGGACGACACCGCGTTCGACTCGGGCCACACCCTCGCCGCGAAGCGCCGGGCGCAGGCGACCTACGAGTCGGTCGTCGGCTCCGCCCCTGAACCCCTGCTCGTCACGCAGATCGGCCGCGCGGTCGAAGACCTCCAGGTCGCGGAGGTCGGGTTCGGCGGCGGCCGCGACCGGCCGATGTGGCGCGAACGGTTGGAGGCGTACCTCTACGCGCTGGTCGGGCGCGCCAAGTTAGAGGCCTTCCCGCCGCTACGGGACGCGATTCTCGACCCCGACTGATCGGCCGCGGCGTTCCCGCCGTCGAGGGGGCGACGGGCCGCCGGCACGCCCGACCGCGTCAGTCGGTCACCGACCGCGCCAGCGCGCCGAGTCCAATTAGGTGCGCCACGGTGACGCCGAACACGGTCGCCGCGTCGGAGAGCCCCAACAGCGGCGTCAGGCCGTACGCGACGACGTACGGGAGGACCGCGATACAGACGACGCCGACGGCCAGAAGCAGCATCGTCCGGCTCTCGTTCCGGCGCCAGCCGTCGTAGGCGAGGTACGACACGTACGCCCCGAGGCAGGCGGTGGCGACCCCGCCCGCGGTCGCGACGACGGAGAGCGTCACCGGTAGACCACCCCGAGGATCAGCAGGAGCCCGCAGAGCTTGCTCGCGGTCACGACCACGGTCCGCTCGGTGGCGGTCACCCACGCGACGTTGCCGGACGCCAGCCGGAGGAACATCGGGAGGGGCGCCAACAGCAGTAGCCCGAGCGTCAGGAACAGCAGCGGCCGGCGGCGCGTTCGCAGGTATCCACGCGCGAAGCGGTAGGTGACGAACACCGCGAGCAGCACCGACAGGAAGAACGCGGCGATCGTGATCGCGGCGAGCCCACCGCCGCCGCCGACCACGTCGACCTGAATCGGGAGACTCTGTCGCCCGATTACCGAGACGCTCTGCTCCATGACCGCCGCAAGCGCCGTCGCCACGGGCCACGTTCCGATCATCCCGAAAGCTCCTCGTAGAGCCGCGTCAGTCGGTCGGCGGCCGTCTCCTCGACATAGTCGACGCTCACTTCGAACCCGCTCGCGGTCAGGTCGACGGAGACGCGGTTGAGCCGAGCGGCGTACACCTGCTGGGGACCGCGGTCCGGGTCGACCTCCTGTACCGTCTCGACGAGGTCCTGTTCGCGGAGGCGTTCGAGCCGGCGGTAGACGGTCGCCTCGGAGGCGTCGCAGGCCTCGCTGAGCGCGCTCGCCGACCGCGTCTCCTCGTAGGTCTCGATGAGGATCTGCCGGGCGTACTCGTCGTCGAGCAGCGAGTACACTTCCCGCGGATCGACCGACGCCTCCGTGCCCATTCGGTCGAACCTCGTAATCGGGAAACTTAGTCTTCCCGCCGAGGACTGAGTTCGGTCGCGCCGCAGTCCGGCGCGCAGCGTCGGTCCGCGTCACGAGAACCGTCGGATCGCTGACGAGACCGAGATTTCTTACGGCTGCTGGCCGACGCTTCACTCAGCCGATGGCCCTCTCGGACGCGCTCTCGGATCCCCCCGCGAACAGACGGGTCGCCGAAGCGGTGCTCTCAGCGCCGTTCCGGATTCGGACCTACGCCGCTGCGGCGTACCTGGCGCTGTCGTTTCCCCTCGGGATCGCGTACTTCGTCTGTACCGTGGTCGGGCTGTCGCTCGGTGTCAGCCTCTCCGTACTCCTCGTCGGCGTACCGATCCTCGCGGCGACGCTGGGCGGCGTGGTGCTGGTGTCGATCGGCGAACGCGTGCTCGCTCGTCGGCTCCTCGGCGCCGACATCGCCGACCCGTCGTGGAAGGTGACGGAGGCGTCGGGCATCGCCGACCGGGCCCTCGCCGCGGCGACCGACCTCGCCGTGTGGGGCGCCCTCCTGTTCGTCCTGTCGAAGCTGATCATCGGCGTCGCCGGCTTCACGCTCCTTACGGTCGTGCTCAGCGTCGGCGCGTCGCTGCTGGCGGCGCCGCTGTACTACGACGCGCCCGGCGCGTCGGTCGGGCTCATCCTCCCGGAGCCGATCCGTCGGGAGCTGTCGCTCGTCGTCCCGTGGGAGCAGTTCGAGGTCGGCGTCTCGTTCATCGTCCGACTCACGTCGTGGGAGGTGTCGACGTTGCCGGGCGCGCTCCTCATGTCTCTGTTCGGCGTGCTGGCGGCCCTCGTCGGGCTGAACGTCGTGAGCGCCGCCGGCTGGCTCTGCGCGCGGTGGGCAGAGTTCGCGCTCGGCGCTGGCACCTCGCCGGTGAGCGACGACTGACCCGGCGTTCGCCCGCTGCGAAAAACATCGTACTTATATTTTTGGTGGCGTTGCCCGCTGAGCAGCGTTCGATTCTTTATATGTGAGCTCGGTCGCAAGCGGTAGGTACAGCATGAGCGATCACCGCTGGTCCCCACGCTCACCGGTCGCGGCGCTCGCGCGCTTCGTCGGTGTGCCGTTCGACGCGCAGACGTATCGCAACCTAGCGTACCTCCTGTTAGCGTTCCCGCTGGGCATCGCCTACTTCACCGTCGTCACGACGGGCCTCTCGACGGGACTCGGGCTCCTCGTCACGTTCGCCGGCGTCCCGATCGTCCTCGCGACGCTGGTCGTGACGCTCGGTATCAGCTCGTTCGAGCGCCGGCTCGCCGACCACCTCCTCGACGTCGAGGTCGACGGCGACGACGGAGGGATCGAACTCGCCTTCGGGTCGGTCGAGGAGGCGATCGGCACGACGAAGCGGGTCCTCACCGCGCCGGCGGCGTGGACCGGGCTGCTGCTCGTCGGGCTCAAGTTCGTTTACGGCGTCGTCGCGTTCACCGCGCTCGTCACCGCGTTCGCGGTGTCTGCGACGCTGCTCGCCGCGCCGGCGCTCTACGACGCGCCCGGCGTCACCTACACGTTCGGCCCGTACGTGGTCGACACGCTGGGCGAGGCGGTCGCCGGGGGCGGCCTCGGCGTCCTTCTCGTCCTCGTGTCGCTCCACGTGACCAACGGCGTCGCCCGGTTCGGCGGCTTCCTCACCGACGCGCTGCTCGGCGGCGCGGCGCGGTCCGCGGAGGCGGCCGATGCGTGACCGTTCGGCAGCCGACGGGTCGTCGACGCGGCGGCGACTGCTCGGCGCGGTCGGTGTTGGACTGGGAACGACCCTCGCCGGCTGTAGCGGCGTCGTCGACGTCGACCGCCGGACGGAGACGGAGCGGCGCAGCGTCGACCCCTCGACGGTCTCGACGCTCGCCGTGACGGAGGCCACCGGCGATATCGACTTCCGCGCGGAGTCCCGCGACGACATCGCGGTCGTCGCCCGGAAGCGCGCCCTCGGCCGCGTCTCGTTCGACGAACTCGGCGCGACCGTGCGGACCGTCGGCGACCGCCTCGAAGTGACGACGGACGAGCCGCGGGTCGTCGGGTTCGGCGGCGGCCGCGTCGACCTCGAGATCCGCGCGCCGCCGAGCGTCGCGGTCGACGAGGTCCGCACCGCCGACGGCGACGTGCGGGCGGAGTCGGTCCCCGACGGCGCGACGCTGGCGACGACGGACGGCGACGTGTCGGTCACCGACGCCCGCGGCGACGTGCGCGCCGAGTCCCGCGACGGCGACGTTCTCGTCGACGGGACCGACGGAACGCTCTCGGCGACGACCGTGGACGGCGAGATACGCGCGCGGGATCCCGCCCGCGTCGACGCCCTGCGGACGCGGGACGGCGACGTCGTCGCGGACGTGCCCGCCGCGGCGTCTGACGCGGTCGTCGCGTCGACCGACGGCGACCTCCTGCTCCGGCTCGGCGACGATCTGAGCGCGACCCTGACCGCGAGCACCGACGACGGGGAGTTCGTCGTCACGGACGGCGGCGGCGCGGTCAGCGTCCGCGAGCGGACGGAGTCTCGGCTCCGAGCGGCCGTCAACGGCGGCGACGCCGCGGTGACAGCCCGGACCCGCGACGGCGACATCACGATCCGGGCGTGAGCCGTCGGCGTCGCCGTTGTCGACAGCGGCGACCTGCGCTCCCGCGCGAAACCGAAGCGCTGAATTGTCGCCTCCGAGGACACTCGATCATGCAAGGCAAACGCGTCCTCGTCACGGGCGGCGCCGGGTTCATCGGCTCGAACCTCGCGAACCGCCTCGCGGTCGATAACGACGTGATCGCCGTCGACGACCTCTACCTCGGCGCCGCCGAGAACCTCGACGACGCCGTCGAGTTCGTCGAGGCCTCCGTGGTCGACGACGACTACCCCGTCGACGTCGACGTCGTCTTCCACCTCGCCGCGCTCTCCTCGCGGAACATGCACGAGAACGACCCCCAGCGCGGCTGCCGCGTCAACGTCGAGGGGTTCGTCAACGCTGTCGAGCGTGCCCGCGAAGCGGGCTGTGAGACGGTCGTCTACGCCTCCACCTCCTCGATCTACGGGAGCCGCACCGAGCCCTCGCCCGTCGACATGGACGTGGAGGCGCACACCGCCTACGAGGCCTCGAAGCTCGCCCGCGAACGCTACGCCGAGTACTTCGCCAACCACCACGACATGAACGTGGCCGGCCTGCGCTTCTTCTCGGTGTACCAGGGCTTCGGCGGCAACGAGGAGCACAAGGGCGAGTACGCGAACACGGTCGCGCAGTTCGCGGACGCGATCGCCTCCGGCGAGGCGCCCGAGCTGTTCGGCGACGGGAGCCAGACCCGCGACTTCACGCACGTCTCGGACGTGGCCCGCGCCTGCGAGCTCGCCGCCGACCACGAGCTGACGGGCGTGTACAACGTCGGCACCCAGGAGGCGTACACGTTCAACGAGATGGTCGCGATGATCAACGACGCGCTCGGGACGGACGTCGACCCCGAGTACATCGAGTGCCCGTTCGACGGCTACGTCCACGACACGATGGCCGACTACTCGACGTTCCACGAGGCCACCGGCTGGGAGCCCGAGATCGGCTTCGAGGAGGGCGTCGAGAGGGTCTGCGAACCGTATCAGTAGCGCGACGACGGCCCGGTAGGGAGGGCCGCGGCCTCCGGCGACGACCGGCCGCTCGACGGCTCAGATGATCGAGGCGACCGCGTCGAAGAGCGACGCGTCGCCGTCGGCGACGTCGCGGCGGTAGTGCATATACACCGCGCCCAGCGGCGGTTGGACGACGTAGGCCAACGTGATCGGCAGCACGGCGGTCTCGGGGACCGCCGGCGCGGCGACGACGACCGCCACCGCGATCGAGAGGTTGCGCATGCTCGTGGCGTACACGAGCGCGACGCCGCTGGCGGCGTCCCGGACCGCGCGTCCGAGCCCCGACCCGACGCCGAGCAGGAGCGCGTAGAACGCCACGATGGGGACGATCGTGGCCCCCGATGCGACGGGGTCGGCGAGAATGCTCTCGGATCGCATCGCCATGGCGATGAACACGATCAGCATGACGCCGAAGGAGCTGAGCCCGCCGAGCGTCGGCTTCAGTCGCCTGAACCCGTCCGCGCCCAGCCGACCGAGCAGCACCCGCCGCGTGAGCGTGCCGGCGATCATCGGGAGGACGACCACGCGGGCGAGCTGCCCGTACAGCGCGGCGGCGTCGAAGCCGACGCTCGCTGGGATCAGCGCGGCGAGGTACGTCGGCAGGACCGCGACGGCGACCAGCAGGTTCACCGCCATCGCCACGAGCGCGGACTCCAAGTCGCCGTTGGCGAGCCCGGTCCAAGCGGCGGTCATTCCGGAGGTCGGGATGAGCGCGATGAAGTAGAGCCCGAACGCGTAGCCGACGCTCCCGTCGAAGAACAGCCGCGCGAGCCCGACCGCGAGTAGCGGGGCGACCCCGAAGTTGACGAGGAGACTGAGCGCGACGACCCGCGCGTGGCTGCGGACGTTCACCACCTCCCTGAGGTCGATGTTGATCATCATCGGGTAGATCATCAGGAACAGCACGGGGACCACCGCGGACTGGAGGAGTCGCTTGAACGACGCCCCGGTGAACTGCCCGACGATCAGCCCCGCCGCCAGCGACCCGACCACGACGTAGATCAGGTTCGACTTGATCCCTGTGAGGAACCGCCGTATCATCGTGTATATTATTGTGGTTACTACACAATAATATTTCGGGCAGAACGCGGGTGACCCGACAATTTCCGGCGCGGCCCGACGCGCACGGCGATGCGGGCCGACGCGTGCGGCGACGCGAGCGCGCGGGGGCTGCTCCTGTCGAGACGGGCGCGTCGCGGGTCGCGGCCGGGCTAGTGCCCCTCGACCGCGCTGCCAGCGGCGATCAGGAATCCGGTGATCGCGGTGATCAGCGCCACCGTCCCGATCGCGATAGCGCCGATCCGGAACGTGTCGCCGGAGAGGCGCTCGGCGATGAGAAACAGGAAGACGGTCGTGACGAAGCCGATGAGCACGAGCGTTCGCCCGAAACGGCCCGTGTCGATGCCGGGCTCGCTAGACACGATTTAATATCTCCTTGAGCACGCCCTGATACTCGTCCTCGGTGGCGGCGTTGCCGAGCGAGTGGATCGACTGGCAGATCCACAAGCCGGCGGTGAAGTTGATGAACGCCGCCATCGAGACGACGCCGAGCTGTCCGTCGACGAACAACCCCGTGACGACCGCGCCGACGAACCCCACCGCCATGAGCGCGTGGGTGACGAGCGATCGGGTGCCGAAGTCGGCGAGCTGTAGTGATAACCGAGTGCCAACGGCCATGCGATCCGTTGCGGCTGCCAGTGTAAAGAGGTAGCGCGTCACAGCGTCCTGCCGCGTCGGGTTCGGCGGCGTCCCGGTTCCGGCGACGCGTACCCCCGTTGGTTTAGGCGGCCGGCCCGTACGCGCTCACGGATGTCGAACGCGGATCGGAAACACGACGTGGTGGTGTGGGGCGCGACCGGCGTCGCCGGGCGCTTCGCGGCCGAGTACCTGACCGAGCGATACGACCCCGAAGCCCTCTCGCTCGCCGTCGGCGGGCGGAGTCGAGAGCGGCTCGACGCGCTCGTCGACGACCTCACGCGGCGGAGCGACGCGTGGGACGACGTGCCCGTCGTCGTCGGCGACGCGACCGACCCGGAGAGCCTGCGCCCCATCGCCCGCGACACCGAGGTCGTCTGTACGACGGTCGGCCCGTACACGGCGTACGGAACGCCGCTGGTCGAGGCCTGCGTCGAGGCCGGGACGGACTACTGCGACCTCACGGGCGAGGTGAACTGGGTGCGCGAGACGGTCGACCGGTTCCACGAGGCCGCCGTCGAGAACGAGGCGCGGATCGTCCACAGCTGCGGGTTCGACTCCGTGCCGGCGGACATCGGGACGCTGCTCGTCCAGTCGTTCGCGGCGGAGACCCACGGCGCGCCCTGCGAGTCAGTCCGGATCTACCTCGACGGCGGGAGCGGGAGCGTCAGCGGCGGTACGCTCGCGAGCTTCGGCGAGCTGTTCGAGGCGGCCGCGACCGACCCGCTCGCCCGCGAGGCGCTCCGGAACCCGTACTCGCTGGCCCCCCGCGGCGAGCGGACCGGCGTCGACCCCGGCGAGCAGCGCTGGCCGCGGCGCGATCCGCTCCGGGGCGAGTGGACCGCCCCGTCGCCGATGGCGCCGGTGAACGAGCGCGTGGTCCGGCGGAGCAACGCCCTGCTCGGCTACCCGTGGGGCCGCGAGTTCAAGTGCGGAGAGGTCGTGCCGACCGGGTCGGGACCGGTCGGCGCGGCGACCGCGACCGCCGCCGCCGGCGGACTCGGGCTGTTCTCCGCGGCCATGTCGGTCGGGCCGGTGCGCGACGCGCTGCGGCGCTACGTCTTCCCCGACCCCGGCGAGGGGCCGACGCGGGAGGAGGCGGAAGCGGGGAGCTTCCTGATCCGGGTGTTGGGCCGCGGGACGGGCGCTGACGGGCCGTTCACCGTCGAGGCCGAGTTCGGGGCCGACCGAGACCCCGGCTACGGCGCGACGGCGCGGATGCTCGGCGAGTCGGCCGTCTGTCTGGCGCGCGACGACGTCGACTCCCCGTTCGACGGTGGCGTGTTGACGCCGGCGTCGGGGATCGGGCTCCCGCTCGCGGAGCGACTCCGCGACGTGGGGTTCACCGCAGCGGTCGGCGAGTCGTAAAAGAAGCGTATCGGGCGGACCGCTCCCGCCCGTCGATTACATGTAGCCGAGGTCGCGCAGGCGCTCCATCAGGTCCTCCTTGTCCTGGGCGCGGCCGGCGCGCTCGGTCGTGCCTTCGAGGTTCTGGAGCCAGGCGGGCTCCTCGGTCGTCTTCTCGGTCGAGACCTCGCTGCCGAGCGAGCGGAACCCGGCGAAGTACTTCGGCGAGATCGGGATGTCCTCCTGCGTGACACCCTCCGGCAGGTCGTCGTCGGCTTGCGGGATGTACCCCTCGTCGGGGAACGCCTCGACGGTGTCGGGAACGACGAAGTTCCAGAAGGCGTCCCACACGTCGGCCTCGGCGAACTGGAGGATAGGCTGGATGCGGTCGTGCGGCGGGAACAGGTCGGGGTCGTGGCGCGGCGAGAAGAACGTCTCGTCGGCGCGGGCCTCCTGCTCGTCCCAGCGGACGCCGGAGATGACGCCGTCGATGTCGTACTCCTCGAGGGCGTCGTTGAGCGCGACCGTCTTCAGCAGGTGGTTGCCGACGTAGGTGTCGAGCAGGAACGGGAACGTGTCCTCCTCGAACTCGAGGATCTCCTGGATGTGGTGCTGGTTGTGCTCCGAGAGCGCGTCGACGGGGATGTCGTCGCCGGGTTCGAGGCCGTGTTCCTCGACGTACGCGCCCACGTCGTCGTTGCGGGCGTACACGAGGTCGATCCCCCACTCGTCCGCCCAGTGCTCGACGAAGTCGGTGATCGAGTCGAAGTGCTGGAAGTGGTCGATGAACACGGCCGTCGGCTTCTCGTAGCCGTACTCCTCGGCCACCTGATTGATGAAGTACAGCGTCAGCGTGGAGTCTTTCCCGCCCGTCCACATCACGGCGGGATTGTCGTACTGTTCGAGCCCGCGGCGCGTGACCTCGACCGCCTTCTCGATTTTGTGCTGGATCGACGGGTAGTCGTCGGGGGTCTCCCCCTCGCCGTCGGCGTAATCGACGTCGACGCTCGCCGGGAAGTCGTCGCTCATACGCCCGAGATGTCGCCGCGAAAGGAAATAGGCCTTCTGAATCGCGGCCGGGGGCCGCCGGTCCGTTGCCGGGCCGTCGTCGCCGCGCCCTCGCGGAACACAAGGGATATGCCGGCCGCCCCGGAATCGTCGGTCATGGGTCTGTTCGACCGGCTCCGCGGCGAGGACGACGACCGCGTCGTCTTCCTCGGCATCGACGGCGTACCGCTCGACCTCGTCGAGGACCACCCGGAAGTCTTCGAGAACCTGACCGACATCGCCGAGACCGGCTCCGGCGGGCGGTTGGAGAGCATCGTGCCGCCGGAGTCGAGCGCCTGCTGGCCGAGCCTCACGACCGGCGTGAACCCCGGCGAAACGGGCGTGTACGGCTTCCAAGACCGCGAGGTCGACTCCTACGAGACGTACGTCCCGCTCGGGCGCCACGTACAGGCGACCCGGCTGTGGGACCGCGTCACCGACGCCGGGCGCGACGCGACCGTCCTCAACGTCCCGGTCACCTTCCCGCCCTCGACGCGGATCCAGCGGATGGCCTCCGGCTTCCTCTCGCCCGACCTCGAGTCGGCTACGAGCGACGAGTCGCTCCGCGAGACGCTCGACGGCTTCGACTACAAGATCGACGTCAACGCCAAGCTCGGCCACGACGACGACAAGACGGAGTTCATCGAAGACGCGCACGCGACCCTCGACGCCCGGTACGAGGCGTTCGACCACTACCTCGCCGAGGACGACTGGGACCTCTTTTTCGGCGTGTTCATGAGCACCGACCGCGTGAACCACTTCCTCTTCGGCGACTACGCGACGGACGGCGAGTACGCCGAGGAGTTCCTCGAGTTCTACCGCACGCTCGACGAGTACATCGGCGCGATCCGCGACTCGCTCGACGACGACACCACCCTGGTCGTCGCCTCCGACCACGGCTTCACCCGGCTGGAGTGGGAGGTGAACTGTAACCAGTTCCTCGCCGACGAGGGGTGGCTCTCATACGAGGACGACGACCACGATTCGCTGACCGATATCGACGACGAGGCGCGCGCGTACTCGCTCATTCCCGGGCGCTTCTACCTCAACGTGGAGGGCCGCGAGCCGAACGGCGTCGTGCCCGAGGACGAGTACGAGGCGACGCGCGAGGAGCTCATCGACGACCTCGAATCGCTCACCGGCCCCGACGGCCGACAGGTGTGTAAGCGGATCGTGAAAGGCGAGGACGCCTTCGACGGCGCCCACGACGACATCGCCCCCGACCTGGTCGTCATCCCCGCGGACGGGTTCGACCTCAAGTCGGGCTTCTCCGGCAAGGAGGCGGTGTTCACCGAGGGACCGCGCAACGGGATGCACAAGTTCGAGAACTCGCTGCTGTACGCGACCGATCCAGACCTCGACCTGGCCGACGCGAACCTCTTCGACGTGACGCCGACGGTGCTCGACCTGCTCGACGTCGACGCCGACGCCGAGTTCGACGGCGAGAGCCTGCTGTCGTAGCGACCTCGCCGACGCCGCCGTCCCGCGGCGGGCGTATCCGACACGGTCACCCTCCGGGCGGACGGCGTATCGCGTGTGATGACCGACGGCGTTCGCTTCGTCGCGCTCGGCGCCGTTCGACGAACACAGCCGCGAGGGGGTCGTCCGCGAGTTCGACGAGATGCTCGGCGTGGAGCCGCTCGACCCGACGGCGGTCGGTACCTTCGAGCGCGTCTTCGAGCGCGGCGGGGAGCCTGCCCACGAGGTGTGGCGCGTCTACGAGGGTCGAATCGCTGAGGAATGGCCGTATGCCCGCGATTCGTTCGCGCTCGTTGAACCGGAGCGAGGGACCGAACACGTCTCGCGGTGGATTCCGATCGACCGACTACGGCAGCCCAACACGACGTTCTCCGTCTCGGATGTGCTCGACGCGCTCACCGCGTAGCCGGACGACGCCCCGGACTCACAGCCCTCACAGCGGCGACCAGCGCTCGCCCAGGGCCGCGCGGAACGCGTACGCGCTCTCGCGCTCGACGGCGACCAGTCGGCCGCCGATGGCGAACAGGGCCCGCGGTTCGATCTCGTCGGGAAACGGCGCCTCCCACCGCATGGACCCGCCGGAACCGAGCGCGACCATGCGCCCCCGGGTGGGATCGTTGAATCCGCCCGAGTTCTCCGCGACGTACGCTCCCGTCGCGTCGACCGCGAGGTGGTCGGACGGGAGGTCCGACCGCTCGTCGCTCCCGAACGAGGGAATGGAGGGCGACATCGGTGTCGATCGGCCGGTTCGACTCCGACCGTTAAATGCTCTCGGTCGGCGTCGAACACCGCAGACAGAGGATCCCGGTGCCGGCCCAGTTCACGTGGGTCGACCCGCAGTTCGGACAGCGGTTCCCGTCGTTGTTGTACTCGGTCGTCCCTCGGGGCGCGGCGAGGTGGCCGTCAGCAACCGCGCGCTCGATCAGGCCGCGGAACCGCTGCTTCTTGAATCGGGCGCGGTGCGCGAGGAAATCGCCCGGGCGGTCGGGGTCGGCGCCGTGGAGGTCCTCCCACTTGATCGCGATCTCGCCGTCCGCCTGCCCCCGCGCGACCTGCTTGATCGTCGCGGCCGCGGCCTCGAAGAGCGGCGTCGTCGCGAGCGCCTGCGGCGCGTCGACGCCGTCGCCCGCCGCCTCGTAGCGGGCTGCCGCGTCGTCGTACGCGTCGTCGGCGCCGCCCAGCCCGCCGGCGACCCGGAAGTCTGCGACGAACTCGCTCAGGCAGGCCCCCTGCCCCGGCTCGTCGAGGACGCGTCCGAAGTCGCGGCTCGCGGCGATCCCCTCGACCGCGCGCTGGGTCGCGCGACCGTCGGCGCCCGCGACGCGGTACGCGACCGCCGCGGCGAGCAGCTGTTGGAGCCCCTGTCCGATCCACCCCTTCTCGTCGGGCTCGAAGGGGTCGACCTCCGGCCGCGGGTCGGCCAGCACGCGTCGCCCCCCGCGGGTGTAGCGGTCGCCCGCCCGCTCGTACGCTCGCGCCGCCAGCGCGTCGACCGCCGCGTCGTGGTGGCCGCCGTCGTCAGTGTTCACACCCTGCTTACGGGCGGCGATGAGTTACGCTTGACGGGGACCGCTCGCGCGGCGGCGCCGACGCACCGCCGACCCACGCACCGCCGCCCCGACGCCCCGACCATACTTACTTCCGGGCGTCGAACCGCTCGCATGGAGAGACCGGACGGCGCTTCGGGGTCGGGGGCAGGGTCGGGGTCGCAGTCGTCGGCCGAATCGACCGCACGGCCGGAGGCGGAATCGAGGCCCCGACCCGCGTCGAAGTCGGACGGCCCGTCGACCAGCGGGCGCGTCGAATGGCTCCTCGCCGCCGCGTTGCTCGCGGTCCCGATGGCGGTCGTGCCCGGCGGCGACGGGACCGCGACGCTGGTGAGCCTCTGGGGATTCGTGACGCTCGGCGCCGACGGCGGGATCGGCGGGTACCCGGTGTGGTCGTACTTCCTCGACCAGCCGCGGCCGTTCGCGACGCTCCCTCCGTCGATCCGCGCGTGGCCGCTCGCCGTCGGGTTCCACCTGCTCGCGCTCGGGAGCGCCACGGGCGGAGTCGCGCTCGGTCGCGAGGACCGGCGGGTCACCGGCGGCCTGCTCGTGTTCGCCGCGGCCGCGACGCTGTGGGTCGCCGCGGGGCTGGGCGTGCGCTTCGGCGTCGGGTCGACCGCTGGCTGGCTCTCGGTCATCCCCGCGGGCGCGGTCGCGGCGCTCCTCGTCGCCCTCGGGGCCTACGGGCGCGACCTCGCCGGGATAGCCACTCGCTGAGCGGCCGCCGGAACCCGCCCCGCCCTCCCGCCGTCCCCGCCCATTTATATCCCAGTGCGCGGTCTCGCAGTGTATGACGACGCTCGCCTCGGTCCTCGGCGTGACGACCGTCGCCGGGGTCGCGACCGGGATCGGGGCCCTCCCCGTCTTCTTCCGGCATCGCGTGACACACCGGATCTACGACGGTGCCCTCGGGCTGGCGGCCGGGCTGATGGTCGCCGCCAGCGTGTTCGGCCTCGTGATCCCCGGCATGGAGGAGGGGACGCTCCGCGCGGTGATGGCGGGGGTGCTCCTCGGCGGGGCGACGCTGCTTGGCGGGAACTACCTCATTCCGCACCTCCACGCGGAGTACCGGGCGTGGTTCGTCGAGGGCGGCGCGACCGCAGACGACGCCGCGGTCATGGAGCCGCCGACCGGGGACTCTGTCGCCGAGGGTGTCGCCACCCGGGGCTCCGCCGCCGAGGGAGGCGACGCGGAGCCGGAATCGGTCGACGAGGACGCCGGGACGCTCGCCGAGCGCGAGTCCTCGCTCCGGAAGGCGCTGCTCATCGGCGGGGCGATCACCCTCCACAACGCCCCCGAGGGGCTGGCGATCGGCGTCGCGTTCGCCTCCGGGCTGGAGGAGGTCGCGCTGTTGCTCGCGGTCGTCATCGGCCTTCAGAACGTGCCCGACGGGTTCGCGTTCGCGGTGCCGATGGCGGAGACCGGGATGTCGAACCTCCGGGTGGTCTGGTACACGACCCTCTCGGGAGTGGTCCCGCAGGTCGTCGCCGCGGTCTTCGGCTTCTCGCTCGTGTCGGTCGGGGCCGGACTGTTCCCGGTGTCGTCGGGGTTCGCCGCGGGCGCGATGCTCGCGGTCGTCTTCCGCGAGCTGATCCCATCTTCGCACGGGCACGGGCACGCCGATGCCGCGACCGGCGCGTTCCTCGTCGGCTTCGTCCTGCTCGTCGTCGTCGACGCCGTCGTCGTGGTGTGAGCGGGCGCCGGACGCTGGAAGCGCACGACCGCGGCACAGGCCCGGGTGCGGGCGTCGGTCGCTACTCGTTGCGCGGGCTACTCGGGTGGTAATCGGTGTCGTACTGTCCCGGGTTGCCGTCGACGCGGTCCGGGTTGATCCGGCCGCCGAGCAGCATGAAGTCGAGCACCGTACAGTACAGCATCGCCTCGACGACGGGGACGGCCCGCGGCGGGAGGACGGGGTCGTGGCGGCCGACGACCTGGACCTCCTTCTCCTCGCCGGTCTCCCAGTCGGCCGAGCGCTGCTTCTTCGGGATCGAGGTCGGCGCGTGCCACGTCGCCTCGCCGTAGATCGGCTCGCCCGTGGTGATCCCGCCCTGGAGGCCGCCGTGGTCGTTGCCCACGGGGACGGGGTCGCCCTCCTCGCTCTCGACGTGGTCGAACGACTCGCCGTCGTCGAACGTCCAGTCCTCGTTGCGCTCGCTGCCCGCCACGTGCGTTGCGTCCTTCCCCAGCCCGTACTCGACGCCGGTGGTCGCCGGGATGGAGAACATCGCCTGCCCGAGGCGGGCGGGGAAGCTGTCGAAGCGCGGCGATCCGAGCCCCCGGGGGACGCCCCGGCACTCGAAGTAGATCGAACCGCCGATCGAGTCGCCCTCCTCCTGGTACTCCTCGATCAGCTCCTGCATCTCCGCGGCCGCCTCGGGGTCGGCGCAGCGCACGTCGTTCTCCTCGCTGTGTTCGAGGATCTGCCCGAAGCTCACCGGGGCGGCCTCGATGTCGCCGATGCGATTGACGTGCGCTTTGATCTCGACGTCGTGGTCAGAGGCGTCGAGCACCTGTTCGGCGACCGCGCCGGCCGCGACCCAGTTCACCGTCTCGCGCGCCGAGGAGCGCCCGCCGCCGCCCCAGTTGCGTGTGCCGAACTTCGCGGAGTAGGTGTAGTCGCCGTGCGAGGGGCGCGGCGCGGTGACGAACGGCTCGTACTTCCCCGAGCGGGCGTCCTTGTTCTGGATCACCATTCCGATCGGGGTGCCCGTGGTGTAGCCGTCCTGGACGCCGGAGTTGACGACGACCTCGTCGGGCTCGCCCCGCGAGGTGGTGATCATCGACTGGCCCGGCTTGCGCCGGTCGAGCTGCGCCTGAATCGCCTCCTCGTCGAGCTCGACGCCCGCTGGCACGCCGGAGACGGTGACGCCCATCGCGTCGCCGTGGCTCTCGCCGTAGGTCGTCAGCTGGAAGAGTCGGCCGAACCGGTTCCCGTTCATACCGGTACGTGTGGCCGGGGGCTTATAGGGGTTGCAATCCGCGCAACGAGCGGCGCTCGCCCGGACTTCGAGACGACGCGCCGACCGGCGCGCGACCGACGGCGGTATGTAAGGGGAACGCGTTGGTGGGTGCGTGCGCGACCGCTTCACCTCCGACCTCGGCGTGTACGCCCTTTCGGGGCTGTTCTCGCTCGTCGTCTTCGCCCTCGCGCTCGGCATCCTCTCGCGGACGCTCCCCGGCGGGCTCGCGAGCCGCCAGCTCGGGGGACTGATCGTCGGCTACCTGCTGTTCGTCGGCGTGTACACGACGGCGTGGTTCATCTACACCGGGATCGACAGCCGCGAAGAGGTCTGACCGTCGAGTCGCCGCCGCCCGCGGAGCCCCGCCTCCGACCGAGTCGGATCCGCCTGCCGAACCGTTTTCACGTCGCCGCGAGACGGGGCGGGTATGAGTTGGGACACCATCGCCTTCGACGTCGACGACCGCGGAGTCGCGACGATCACCGTCGACCGACCGGAGCAGCTCAACGCGCTCACCGCCGAGACGCTCGAAGCGATCGAGGACGCGCTCGACGAGGCCGCCGAGCGCGACGCTCGCGTCCTCGTGATCGCCGGTGCGGGCGACGAGGCGTTCGTCGCGGGCGCGGACATCTCGCACATGGTCGACCTCTCGACGCCCGAGGCGCAGGCGTACGCCGAGCTTGGCCACCGCGTCGCGGACGCGATCGAGACGTTCCCCGCGCCGACGATCGCCGCCGTCGACGGTTACGCCTTCGGCGGCGGGTGCGAGCTCGCCCTGGCCTGTGACCTGCGGGTCGCCGCCGAGAGCGCCGTCCTCGGGCAGACCGAGATCGATCTGGGGATCATCCCCGGCTGGGGCGGCACGCAGCGGCTCCCGGCGCTCGTCGGCGACGAGGTCGCCCGCCGGCTGATCTTCCTCGGCGAGCGCATCGACGCGACCGAGGCGGCCGAGGTCGGGTTCGTCGGCGAGGTCGTCGCGGACGACGACTTCGAAGACCGGATCGACGACCTGGCCGGCGAGCTGGCAGCGAAGCCGACGACCGCGCTGCGCGCGGCGAAGGAGGCGCTGAACGCGGCCGGCGAGGGGTCGGCGGCGACCGGGCTCGCCTTGGAGCGCCGTGCGTGGGCCGGCCTCTTCGGGACGCACGATCAGCGCGAGGGGATGACGGCTTTCTTGGAGAAGCGCGATCCGGAGTTCGAATAACGCGGTAGCGGATCGCTGTCGGTGCTGTGCCGAGGTGTGGTGGCGCGCGCCGTCGAGCGGCTGCCCTCGGCGGCCGCGAGAAGCGCGTGCGAGGGACGCCGCGAACCGCCAACAGGCCGTGAGCGGCAGCGAGGCGCGACGCCTCTGGCAGCCGGCGGCGTGGCCGCCGGCGACGAGGCCGGGGAGCCGTGAGGTGCGGTCGCTGTGCGGGGCGGGACTCGAAGGGGCGGGCGCGAGGCGGGCGCAGGCGACAGAAGGACCGCAGGCCGGGAGCGAGTGACACGAGCGACTGACCGAGGACCGCAGCGAGCGTGCGCCCGCCTCGCGGCCGGGGGTTCGGTGGTGATCGTGTCGATCAGCTGCTTATAAATGATGTTGTCGTACGGCCTCGGAGCCGGGGTTTCGAGCCGATCCGGCGTTGGGTCTCGACCGCGTCTCGCCCGCGGAGAGTCGTCGTGCGATCGACTCACACCGCGATCCCGCAACCGCCACGCTTTATTAATCCGGCCGAGTACCCGCGACATGGACCAGTTGCGGCAGTCGCTCCTCGACGCGCCGATCATCGAGAAAGGCGAGTACCAGTACTTCGTCCACCCGATCAGTGACGGCGTCCCCATGCTCGAACCGGAGCTGCTCCGGGAGATCGTCATCCGGATCATCCGGAAGGCGGAGCTGGAGAACGTCGACAAGATCGTCACCCCCGCGGCGATGGGGATCCACATCTCCACCGCGCTCTCGCTGATGACCGACATCCCGCTCGTCGTCATCCGGAAGCGCCAGTACGGCCTCGACGGCGAGGTCCCGCTGTTCCAGGAGACCGGCTACTCCGAGTCGGAGATGTACATCAACGACGTGGAGGAGGGCGACCGCGTCCTCGTCCTCGATGACGTGCTCTCGACCGGCGGCACGATGAAGGCCATCCTCGACGCGCTCACCGACGAGGTCGGCGCGGACGTCGTCGACGTCGTCGCCGTGATCAAGAAGGCGGGCGAGAACGAGCTCGACGAGACCGACTACAACGTGAAGACGCTGATCAACGTCACCGTCGAGGACGGCGAGGTCGTCGTCGTCGACGCGCAGGGCGACGAATAGGTCGGTAACTGTCGACCCGGGGGGACCACCTCGAAGTTTCTACTCGCAGGTTTATTAGTAGTCGACGACGGACCGGCGGTTAACACCTCCAGAGCCCCGCCCGGCACCGCACCGCGCCTCACGCCTCCCCAGCCCCGTCGGGCGCGTCTGTCGGACTCCCTTCGGTCGTCCTCGTCGCGCCAGCGACTCCCTCGCACGCGCTTCTCGCGGCCGCCGAGGGCGGCCGCTCGACGGCGCGCGCCGGCCGAGACTGTGACGTTTGCTTATAAACCCGACGCCGCCCTTTGGCGCTGCCGGGCGCGGGCGTCTTTTATATCGAGGTCCTCAATGGCGGACTACACATGACTGACGCGTTGTTCGTCGTGAGCGAGGAGGGGTACTGGGCCGAGGAGTGTATCGAGCCGCTGACGACGCTCGAATCGGAGGGCGTCGACGTGACCGTCGCGACGCCGTCGGGGTCGCCCCCGGTCGTCGACGAGCGCTCGCTCGACCCCGAGGCCGCGGGCGGCGAGGAGCGAGTCGCGGAGCTCCGCGAGGTCGACGAGGAGCACCCCGAACTGAACGATCCGGAACCGATCGCGACCGTCGACGCCGACGGCTACGAGGCGGTCGTCTTCCCCGGCGGCCACGGCACCGTCTGGGACGTGAACCAAGACCGGCACGCCCGGCAGTTGCTGCTCGACGCGGTCGCTGGCGACGACGGCGTCGCCCTCGTCGTCTGTCACGCCGTCGGCATCCTCGCGTTCACGCGCGAGGCCGACGGGACGCCGCTCGTCGAGGGGCGCGCCGTCACTGGCTTCCCGAACGACTGGGAGGACGGGATCGTCGACGACCACGACGTGATGCCGGACGGCCGGAAGCTCCCGTACTGGGTCGAAGACGAGGTCCGGCTGGCGGGCGCGGAGTGGGACGCCGAACTCGACGCCGACACCAGCGTCACCGTCGACGGCGACCTGATCACGGCCCGCGGCCCGGGCTCGTCGGCCGAGGCGGCGGAGACGCTGCTCGGCGAGCTCTGAGCGTGCCCGATGCGATCACGCCGAGCCGAGCCGGTCGGTGTCGGCCAGCGACACCGCGACGAACGCGGCGGCGCTCGCGATGACGCCGGGGACGACCGGGTCGACCGCGGTCAGCGATCCGAGCCTGTCGACCGTCCACACTTCGGTGAGGACCTGCCACGCCGTTGCGGTGACGAACCCGACCACGACGCCGGCGAAGGCCCCGTCGCCCGTGGCCGCGTCCCAGTGAAGCCCGCCGAGGACGGGAACGAACAGGGTCGACCCGAGCACGGACGTGTAGAGCGCGACGATGAGCTGGACCACCCCGCCTAACGGACCGGGGTTGACGGCGAGAGCGGCGGGGACGACCGCCGCGCCGACGGTCGCGATCCGGCTGACTCGCCGCACGCGCGCCGGCGTCGGCTCCGGGACGAGGCCCAGGGCCGGCAGCGTCCGCTCGTAGATGTCGTGGGCCACGGCCGCCGACGTGACCAGCAGCACCGAGTCGACGGTGCTGAGCACCGCCGCGACGACCGCACCGAGCAGCAGCAGCCCCACCGCGGGACCGAACAGGTCGAGCGCGAGCCGGACGACGGACGCGTCCGGGTCGGCCAGGCCGGGGAACCGGACGCGCGCGAGCAGCCCCAGCGTCAGGATACACACGGCGATGACGGCCTGGATCGCGATGGAGATCGGGATCGCCCGCTTGACCGTCTCCGGGTCTCGCATGGCGTAGACCCGCGAGAGTTCGTACGGGGCCACCGCGATACCGAACCCGAACGACAGCGCCAGCCCGGTCGTGAGCGCTGGCGCCGAGGTGCCCGACAGCAACGCCGGGTCGATAGCCGCAGCCGCGTCGATGAGCGCCCTCGCGCCCCCAGTCTCGGCGACTCCGACGACGGCCGCCGCCGCGACGCCGAGGAGGAGGGCCGTGACCTGAACCGCGTCCGAATAGATGCTCAGCCGCATCCCACCGACGAGCGTGTACGAGAGCGCGACTGCGGCGAACACCGCGATGCCGAGGACCCGCGGCACTCCGAAGACGGCGTCGAGGATGACCGCCCCGGCGACGTACTGGGCGGTCGTGTACACGAGGTAGATGACGCTGACGAGGGCCGCGGTCGTCCCGCCGACCACCTCGTTGTCGCCGTCGAAGCGCGCCGAGAGGAACTCCGAGACGGTGATCCCGCCGCGGGCGCGCAGGTGCGGCCCCACGAACAGCAGCGACGCGACCCAGCCGGCCCAGATGCCGAGCCACACCAGGCCGAAGCTCACGCCCACGGCGTAGTGGATCCCGATCGTGCCGATGAGCGTCCCCGCGCTGACCTGCGTCGCGGTCAACGACATTGCACCGAACACGCCCCCGATCCGGCGGTCGGCCGCGTAGAACGACTCGGCGTTCGACGCGTCGGCCTCGCTGTGCGCCTCCGAGGAACCGATCACGCTACCAACCTGCCCGAGCGAACGAATAAGCGATGTCCTCAGTTTCGCGGCAAAAGCATCCGATATTATATACAACAGTTATTATGCGATCGCGTCTCGTGTGAACGCATGTCTATGGCCGACCGGCCGCCGATACGCGTCCTCTGCGTGGACGACGAGCCGGGGTTCGCGACGCTCACCGCGGACATCTTGGACCAACAGCACGATGACATCAGGGCCGTCGGCGTCACCTCCGCCGAGGCGGCGCTGGACCGGCTCGACGAGTCGACGTTCGACTGCGTGGTCAGCGACTACGACATGCCCGACGTCGACGGCCTCGAACTGCTCGACGCCGTGCGCGAGCGCTACCCGTCGAAGCCGTTCATCCTGTTCACCGGGCGCGGCAGCGAGGCCATCGCGAGCGAGGCGATCTCGTCCGGCGTCTCCGACTACCTCCAGAAGAGCGGCGGCCAAGAGCAGTACGAGCTCTTGGCGAACCGGATCCGAACGTGCGTCACGCGGCTCAGGGAACGACGGGACCGCGAGCGCGTCGAGGACTGGTACTCGCAGCTGTTCGAACAGCGGCTGATCGGCGCGGGGCTGTCACAGGACCGGAGCTTCGAGCTGGCGAACCGCCGCCTCGCCGAGATGCTCGGGATGCGGCGCGACGAACTCGTGGGCGAGCCGGTGTCGTCGATCGTCGCCCCGCACGATCGGGACCGAGTGGTCCGGGCGATCCGACGGCGAGAGTCCGGCGACGACGACCGCGTCAGATACACGATCGACCTCCTAGCGGCGGACGGCTCCACGTTTCAGGCGACGGTGGTCGGGAGCCGCGTCACCTACCGGGGCGAGCCCGCGATCCTCGGGCTCATCCAACCGACCGGCGCGGACGAGGCGGCGGCCTCGCAGGCGGTCCGCGGCCGCATCGAGGCCGCGAGCCGGATCCTCTCGCGCCCGCCGTCGGAACTGGACGCGCCGCTCCTGTCGACCGCGAACACGCACCTCGCCGAGGTCCTCGGAGCGCTCGACACCGGCGACTCGTCGCCGACTACCCCCGATCCGACCCGCCCCGTACAGCTCTCCGACGCCGTCGGCGAAGCGGTGTCACAGGCCGGCCTCTCGGCGACGGCGACCGTGACGGTGGACCCGGACGGGCCCATCGACCGCGACCGCGGGACCGTCGTCCTCGCCGTCCGGAACATCCTCCAAGCCGCGCTCGACGAGGCGGTCGACGCGGTCGCAGTCGACGCGCGAACGACGGCCGACGGCTTCCGAGTGCTCGTCCGCGACCCGCGGTCCGAGTCCGCCGAGGAGTGCTGCGTCGCCGAACTACCGTTCGACGTCGGCCTCGCCGGCGACGCGATGTACGGGATCGACCTCTTCATGCGGCGGATCCCGGGTGGCGTTCGCTGCGACGCGGTCGTCGCGGAGGGGTGAGTCGCCGGGCGACCGCTCAGCGGATCACGAACGCAGGCTCTTCGATCCGTTCGCTCTTACACTCGGGGCACCGTGACGGCTCGTTGACCGGATCGTCGAAGCCGTCGAACCCGCACTCGCGACAGGTCGGCGGCGCGACGAGAAACTCCTCGTCGGCCCCGCCGTCCCTTTCTTCGGATCCGCTCTCGTCGGTAACGGACCGCGAGACGTGTTCGAGGTGTTCGTACACCGTCGGCGTCGGCAGCGACAGCGTCGCCGCGAGGTCGCTCGCGGTCCGCGGTTCCTCACGGAGGGCGTCGGCGATCCGCTGGCGAGTCGTCTCCATACCCGACGTTCGACACGGGCGAGTAAAACCGCCCGGTCGGCGTCCGACGCCGACACGGGCACAAGAGGTATGTCACCGGAGTGAGAGCGGGAGAGTATGAAAGCCGTCGTACTCGCGGGTGGCTACGCGACCAGGCTCTGGCCGATCACCGAACACCGGCCGAAAATGTTCCTCCCGGTCGGGGAAAACACCGTCATCGACGAGATATTCGAGGACTTGGAGGCCGACGACCGGGTCGACGAGGTGTTCGTCTCGACGAACGAGCGCTTCGCCGACACCTTCGCGGAGTACCTCGACGACAGCCCCTTCGAGAAGCCGACGCTCTCGGTCGAGGAGACGGTCGAGGAAGACGAGAAGTTCGGCGTCGTGGGAGCGCTCGAACAGCTCGTCGAGCGGGAGTCGGTCGACGACGATCTGATCGTCGTCGCCGGCGACAACATGATCAGCTTCGATCTGGGCGACTTCGCCGACTTCTTCGAGGACAAGGGAACGCCGACGCTGGCGGCCTACGACGTGGGCGACCGCGAGCGCGCGAAGTCGTACGGCCTCGTCCAGCTGGACGGCGACGAGGTGGTCGACTTCCAGGAAAAGCCCGACGACCCGGAGTCGACGCTCGTCTCCATCGCCTGCTACGCATTCCCCGCCGAGACGCTCCCGAAGCTCACCACCTACCTCGAAGACGGTGAGAACCCCGACGAGCCCGGCTGGTTCCTCCAGTGGCTCCAAGAGCGCGGGGCGGTCAACGCGTACACCTTCGACGGCGCGTGGTTCGACATCGGCACCGCCGACAGCTACCTCGACGCGGTCGAGTACGCGCTCGACGGCGGGACGCTCGTCGACGACGACGCGACCGTCGAGGGGAGCGACCTGGGCGACGTGGTCCACGTGATGGGCGGCGCGACGGTGACCGACTCGACGCTCGACCGCGCCGTCGTCTTCGGGGACGCGACGATCACCGACTCCGAGGTCCGCAACTCCGTGATCGACACGGGCGCCACCCTGGAGGGAGTCGACCTCTCTGGCGCGCTGATCGGCTCGCACACCTCCATCACCAAGGGCGACGAGTTCTGACCGCTTCGGGGCGACCGCCGTCTCAGTCGTCGACGCCGGCCTGCGCGTGCGTGTGGTGATAGCAGTCGAACGCGGGGTCGCTGCCGTCGGTCGCGGGGTAGAAACAGACCCGTTGGTAGCGCTCGTTGTCGAGCAGGTTCGCCACGAACCCGCCGGTGTGTCGGGAGACCGAGTCGTACGGGTCGCCGCAGGCGGGACAGTTCGCCGGCGGATCCTCGGGAACGTACATGCGGCGCGGTGGTCGGAAGTACGTCCCCGAGCCGGAAAACGACCGCGCCGAGCGGCGGCGGTCGGAGCGGCTCAGGACCCGTTCGAGGAGTCGCCGCTCCCGCCCTCGACGCCGAGCGCGTCGAACAGCTTCCGCCGGACCGCCTCCTCGGTGAGGTGGAGGAGCGTGTCGCGCTTGTCGCCGCTCGCCTCGATGCCGGTGAAGATCCCGAGCGGGATCTCGAGCGACCCCTGCGTGGAGTGGCCGGCGGCGTCGCCCATCTCCGAGAACGCCTCGTCGAGCACGTTGCCGATGTTCAGCCGGATGTCCTTCGAACGCGCCGCGAGGTAGATCTTCTCGTCCGCGATGCCCAACACGGCCGTCGTCGTGATCCCCTCTAGGTTGAGGAGGTGTTGCGCGGCCTGCGCGAGCGCCTCGCGGTCGCGGATGAACCCGGCCGTCGAGAAGAGGTGGCTCCCCTGGACCTCGCGGTTCTGGATCGCCTCCGCGAGCACGTCCAGCGTCTCCGGACTCATCGACGGCGACTCCACCTGTTCGAGCGTGTCGTGGTTCGCGAACGGGTGGAGGTACGCCGCCGCGGTCAGGTCGGCGGGCGTCGTGTCCCGCTTGAAATCCAGCGTCTCGGCGCGGATACCGTAGAGGAGCGCGGTCGCGACCGCCTCCGAGGGCGACTGGTCGAACTCTTGGAGGTACTTCGTGAGGATCGTCGACGTCGAAGAGACGTTGGTCCGCACGTCGACGAAACGGGCGTCGAACGGCACCTCGGCCTCCAAGTGGTCGAGGTAGATGTCGACCGACACGTCGAGATCGAGGTCCTCGGCGGCGGCCTTCGCGAGGTCGACGGCCGCGATCGTCTCGTACTCGGAGAGCGGCGAGGCCTCGCCGCGGGCGAGCAGGTCGATCCCGAGGAGGTTGACGAACGCCCGGTTCTCTTGGTGGCCCACGTCGCCGGAGTAGATGATGTCGGCGTCGACGCCGAACGCCTCCGCGATCGCCTGGAGCGCGGTCGCGGACGCAATCGAGTCCGGCTCGGGGTTGTCGTGCGTGAGGATGGCCATCCGGTCGCCGCCGTCTTCGATGATCTCCGCTAGCTGGCGGGCCATGTACTCCAGCTCGCCGGTCTCCAGCGACTGGAGGGCACTGTCGGCGATCACCGTCGAGGGGTTGATCACCACGTCCGCGCCGCGCTCGCGCAGCTCGTCCTCGCTGACGGGGTCGGAGGCCCGGGCCACGAGGTAGTGGTCGCCGCCGGTCTCTCTGACCGCCGAGACGGCGGCCTTGTTCGCTTCCACGTCGCTGGCGAGGATCAACACGATGTCGCGGTCGGCGAGCTCGTCGACGACGTCCGGCTCGGCGATGTCTTGGACGCGCGCGTTGAGGTCCTGGTCGCGGAGCGCCTCGACGCGGCTCTCGTCGCGGTCGAGGATGAGGACGTCCTTCCCGCGCTCGGTCAGTTCCTCCGCGACGGCGTGACCGACGCTTCCACAGCCGAGGATGGCGTACCGGGTCCGCGCGGATCCGGATGCCCCACTACTCATTGGAGGGATTTCCGCGGCACGACACTTAACGAGTGCGCTCTCGGCGTCGTCCCCCGGCCACGAGGTCGCCGAGTCCGGCGGCTTCGCTCCCGAGAGACGCGGTCGGGTCCGAACGCGATACCGTCGCTTTCGTGCGATTGTACCGGCGTCCGCCGAGCGCCGACGGGGTCGAATGAAAAGGCCTTTTAGCGTGACCCGGGTACGAACTTGTGAGGGCCGGTAGCTCAGTTAGGGAGAGCGACGGACTCTTAATCCGTCGGTCGCGTGTTCAAATCGCGCCCGGCCCGCTTCTCATAACGGTTCACCGTCTACTGACGAGTTCCCGCGTTGTGCCGCCGTCTCGAAAGGCGGAATCACGAACGGGGTAGAACGCCAGATCGGCGCCATCGAGGTGGCCGACGGCTCGGAGAACTAGCCGAGGGGGAAGAGTCGTGCCGAGACGGTTGATACGAACGTTGAATGGACGGCTCTGCCCGTCGACGGGACTCCTGGCGGACCGCACGGACAAACGGACGAGGGATCGAGCGCCACAGGACCGGCACTCGATTCCGGCCCGCGGGGTGGCCGGAGTCAGACTGCGTGTGACACTCCTCACCCGTCTGGGAACTCAACGCCCGTGAACGCGAAGCGAGCGCCGCCCTCGGCGCTCTGCTCGACGCCTATCTCCCACCCGTGAGCGGTGGCGATCTGCTTGACGATGGTCAGTCCGAGGCCCGCGCCCCCTTCGCCCGTGGTGACTCCGTCTTCGAACAGTCGGTCGCGAAGGTCGTCTCGAATCCCCGCGCCGGTGTCTTCGACGTAGAACCCGTTCGGAATGGCTCCGACCCGCACGGTCACGTCCTCGCCGCCGTGTTCGACCGAGTTGCGGAACAGGTTTTCCAAGATCTGTCGTAATCGGCTCTCGTCGGCGGAAATGGCTATCTCTGTCTCGACGCGCAGCGACGCGTCGCCCGTGTCGACGCTCCCCCACGCCGACCGGCTGACCGCTTCGAGATTCGCGGGGGCGACTTCGTCGATCCGGTCGCCCGCCTTCGTCAACGAAACGAGGTCGGTGATCAGGGCCTCCATGCGAGTGAGGGCGGCGTCCGCCGTTTCGAGGTGTTCGCTGTCGGACTCCCTGCGGGCGAGTTCGATCCGCCCTTTCGCGACGTTCACCGGGTTTCGGAGGTCGTGACTGGCGACGTCGACGAACTGATCCAGCTGCTCGTTCCGCATCGTCAGGCGCTCGTTCGCCCGTTCGAGTTCGGAGACCGTCTCCGCGAGCTCCTCGTTCGTACGACGAAGCCGCGCCGCGTACACGCCGATGACCGTGCCGAGCGCCGCGCCGACGCTCAGCGATCCGGTCATCGAGAGCAGGATCGACGAGTCCGCTCGGGAGGCCATCTCCCCGAACCAGGCTCCGAGAATCACGAACGCGAGAAATCCGGTGACAGTCCATTTCAACACCGTCCGCTGGCTCGTCGCGGCGACCCCGTCCGATCGGAGCCGCCCGTACGACACCAATCCGACTCCGATGAGCATCGGAACCGCGGCCTGGAGTGCGAGTATCCCAAAGTCGACGTCCACGAGCACACTCATCACCCCTGTTACGACGATGATCGCCGCCCCCACGATAACGACGGGATTCATCTGAGTGTCGGGAGCCATTTTCGGATGTATTCCAGTATGCGATATTTAAATAATTTCGATATGTACGAGAGCCCTCGGCGCTCCGAGCGCCGGTCGAGGCCGTGATCGAGGGTCGAAACGAGCCCATGTGGCGCACTTATCCGGGCATTCAGCACGGCAGCGACCGAACAGATTATCCCGGCTACCCGCGCTGTGTTCGACGAAACACCCAGAAATAATCAATATAACGTCATTTCATCGAGGCTGACCTCCGGCGCGCGGAGCGGTCGGTCGAGACGGCCGTCTCGCTCGTCGAGGACCTCACGACCGTCCACCCGTTCTTCGTCGAGCCGAGGCGGCTCTCCGAGTCGATGCGCGAGTCGAGCGCCGCGCCGACGGAGCGCGATGAGTGACGCCACGCCGCGGCCGGTCGGGCGGTCGCGCCGAGCGGCCCGCGGTGGGTGATTCCCGTTGCGCTTCTCGCCTCGTCGGTCGTCGTCTGCGAGGCGAACAAGACCCGGGCCGACCTCTCCGGGCTCTGGCTCGACGAGTACGCCCCCGCCGAGGGCTGACGACCGCCCAGTTCGCCGAGGCGTTCGACGGCGGGGTCGCGGTCCTCGTGCCGGACGAGTCGCTCGGCGACGGGGCGGCCGAGGAGATACTGGAACGGTCGCGGTCGGAGGCGTCGCACTGTCGCGTGCTCTGCGTCAGGGAGCGGTCGGCCCCGGACGCGGAGGCGCCGTACGGCCGCGACATCGAACGCCCGGTGTTCGAGGCGGACCTCGTCGACACCGTCGAGACGCTGTTCCACCGGGCCGACTACCACCTGCTCTTGGACCAGTACTACCGGACCACCGTGCTTATCTCGGCGTACGAGTGGCGGGACGGCGGCGATCCGACGGACGACGGCCGGTACGACCGACTCGTCGGCCGGACCGAGCGCTTCCGGAAGTAGCTGACTCGGCTGCGACGACGGATGAGCGGCGAGGACGTTCGCGCCGGCGCCGAGGGGATCGCGGTCGGCGACGGCGACGGCGTCGCCGAGGAGGAGTCCGTCGAGAGCAAGTACCGCCCCGACGAGTGCGCCCGGCGCGGGAGCGACTGGACCGAACGGGTCGACGGCGAACGGGCGGCGGTGAAGACCGGCGCGTACGTGTGGCGGTGCGAGCGCTGCGGCCACGTGGACATGCGGGCGGGCGCGAACCACCGACGCGTCACCTCCTCCAACCGCTGAGGCGGTCGGCGAGCAGTTCGTTCAACCGCCCCTGCGCCGCTCGCCGCGGCGTGGGTGATTTATGTGCTTCGCCGACGACGACGCTGCGTACATGTCGAGTCTCGACGACGCGGCGGCGGTGATAACGGGAGCGAGTTCGGGAATCGGTGAGGCGACGGCGCACGCGCTCGCCGAGCGCGGGGCGAACGTCGTCCTCGTGGCGCGGCGGCGCGAGGCGCTCGAATCGGTCGCGGACGACGTGCGGTCCGAGCACGGCGTCGAGGCCGTGGTCGCGGACGGCGACGTGCGCGACCCAGCGACCTCGCAAGCGGCGGTCGAGGCCGCGGTCGACGAGTTCGGCGACCTCGACGTGGCCGTCGTCAACGCGGGCGTCGCCCGCGGGAGCGACGTGGCGACGATGACCGACGAGGAGTACTCGGTGATGCAGGAGACGAACGTCGACGGCGCGTTCTTCCTCACGCGCGCGGCGCTCCCGCACCTCACGGAGAGCGAGGGGAGCCTGATCGCGGTCGGCAGCTTCGCCGGGGAGTACCCGCGGTCGTTCAACCCCGTGTACGCCGCGACGAAGTGGTGGGTCCGCGGGTTCGCGCACAGCGTCGCGGCGCAGGTCGGCGACGAGGGCGTGGCCGTCTCCGTGGTCAACCCCTCGGAGGTCCGGACGGAGTTCGGGAGCGAGGACGGCGAGCCGTTCGAGGAGCGGTTCGAGCCCGGGAGCGTCACCGAGCCCGAGGAGGTGGCTGAGGCGATCGCCTTCGCCGCGTCGCGGCCCGGCTCGACGGCCCAGGAGATCGACCTCTTCCGGCGCGACAAGTTCGCCGACGCGCTGTAGCCGCCCCGGTCCGGGCGGACGAGCCGTCGAGCGTCGGGCCCCGGCCTTCGAACCGTAACCCCTTTTGAATCACCGGACGGCGGACGCGTGTGAGCAACGCGACGGACGGACCGAAGCGATCGCAGTTCTGGGCGCTGTACCTCACTCGGTTCGCGGAGGGGTTCGGCTTCATCACGTTGCTGACGCTTCTGCCGACGTACATCAACGCCTTGGACCCGCAGGCGGTCACCGTGTTGGGCGTCACGGTCTCGGCCGGCTTCGTCATCGGGATGTACACCACCGGGTTCACGCTCGCGCAGACGGCCGCGGTGGTCCCGCTCGCGTGGGCCGGCGACCGGTTCGACAAGCGGCGCGTCCTCCTCGCCGTTCTCGTGGCCGGTGCGGGCGTGTACGCGCTGTTCCCGCTGGTCGACTCCTCGGCCACGTTCGTCGCCGTGCGCGCGCTTCAGGGGTTCGTCGTCACCGGCGCGGGGCTGATGACGCTCTCGCTCGTCGGCCAGATAGCCGAAGCGGGCACCCGGGCAGACAAGATCGGGAAGGCGAACGCCGCCTCGTTCGCCGCCTCGATACTCGGCTCGCTCGGCGCGGGCGCCATCTACGACGCCGTCGGCTTCGGGCCCGTCTTCGGGGTCATCACGGCGCTGATGGTGGCCGCGTGGCTCGTCACGTGGGGCGTGCTCGACGACGACCCGACGCGGATCGAGGGGTTCCCCTTCACCGACCTCGCGGTCAACCGCAAGCTCCTGACGATATCGACGTTCCGGGCGCAGTACGCCTTCGCGGTGACGATGGTCCGGACGTGGGTTCCCATCTACGCGGGGACGGCGGTCGGCGGCGGGGGGCTCGCGGTCGGGGCGACCGCGGTGGCGGTGACGGTCACCGCCGAGAAGGCGACCAACATGGTCGGGCAACTGTTCACGGGTCGGCTCTCAGACGCCTACGGGCGGTCGCTGTTCGTGTTCGGCGGCGGCGGAGCCTACGGGGTGATCGCGATGGCGATCCCGTTCTCGGCGCCGATCGGTGCCGCCCTCGGTAGCGGCGTCACGGTCCCCGTACTGGGCGCGCTCCCGCCGGCGTACCTTCCGCTCGTCTGCCTCTCGGGACTCCTCGGCGTCGCCGACTCGTTCCGGGAGCCGGCCAGCATGGCGCTGTTCGCCGACGAGGGGACCGACGACGGCGGCGTCGCCTCCAGTTTCGGCATCCGAGAGCTGGTGTGGCGGCCGGGGTCGGTGGCCGGCCCTCTCATCGCCGGCTGGCTCATGGTCGAGGTGAGCATGGCGTCCGTCTTCTACGTCGGCGGCGCGTTCGCGGTCACCGGCGTCCTCGCGTTCCTCGCGATCCTCGCGCGGGACCACGGTCGCGCGGCGCTGACGACGTGGTAGGACCGCGTGCGGCCCGCACACCGAGCGGCCACGTCCGCTTACCGCTTCCGCAGCGCGGCGCGGTAGTGCGGGCCGTCGCCGGAGCCCTCGCGGTCGACCGCGTCCACGACCCAGTCGGTCCCGACGGCGGCCTCGCGGAGTCGGTCCGGCGAGAACAGCCGGAAGTGGAGCGTCGGGTCCGTCTCCCCGTCGTACCGGAACCACATGAGGCGGTGCGCGAGCCCCGGCGTCGGGTCCGCGCGGTAGCCGAACAGGTCCGCCGCCTCGGAGTGCTCGGGATCGTAGCAGTCGACCACCGCGGTCGCGTCGGGCGTCGTCACGAACGCGAGGTCGCTGAGGAACGCCGAGAGCCCGCGCATCGACCCCGCCAGCCCGATCTGCGTCCCGATCGCGAGCGCCGACGCGAATCGGTCGCGCTCGAACGACTCGCGGAGGGCGAACATGTCGCCCTCCCTCGCGTCGGCGACGCCGCGGTTCCGCATTGTCTCGACGAGCGCCGGGCTGGCTTCGACGGCCACCGTCTCGAACCGCTCCTGAAACCGCAGCGCGTGGCGGCCAGCGCCGGCGCCGAGGTCGACCAGCGGGCACTCCAGCCGGGACGCTAGCCACGACCCCGCCTCGTCGTCGGGGTCGAACTCGGTGAAATAGAACGCCTCGATCGGATGTTCGCGGACCGCCTCGCCGTCTCCCTGGTAGAGCGGCTCCGTCCGGTCGCCACGGTTGTGGTCGCGGAGCGCGCGTCCGAAGGCGTCGGCCATACGCCGGACTGTCCGCTCACGGTGAAAAGCGGTCCGTGATATCGTCACGCAGTGACGCACCGGGTCGCACCTCGTGTCCGCCGGCGACGGGACCGGACGCAGTTGACCGTTCAGTCGTCGCCCTCGGCAGCCGACCCGCCGGTCGAGTCGGCGACCCGCTTCGTCTCGCTGTCCACGCTGATCCCCTCCCAGTCGTCGTCGGTGTGGAACCCCTCGCGCTCCTTCGCGCCGGGGGCGACGCGCATGAACTCGGCGCGCTCCCGGGCGCCTTCGAGCGTGTGCCCGCCGCAGTACGAGAGGCCCGAACGAATCCCCTGGCAGAACTCCTCGGCGACCGTCCCCACCGGGCCCTTGAAGGGCGTCAGCGCCTCGACGCCCTCGTCGGCGCCCACGTTCGCGCCTTTGTCGTCCCGGTCCTCGGCGGCGGCGGTCGTCGCCATCCCGCGCGACCGCTTGTACCGCGTCCCGTCGACCTCGACGACCGCCCCCGGGGCCTCCGCCGTCCCGGCGAAGAGGCTCCCGAGCATCACCGTGTCGGCCCCCGCCATCAGCGCCTTCGCCGCGTCGCCGGAGGTCCGAATGCCGCCGTCGGCGCAGATCGTCACGTCGAGGTCCGCGGCCGCGGTCGCGCAGTCGTCGACCGCGGTGAGCTGTGGGACGCCGGCCCCGGCGACCTTCCGCGTCGTACAGTGCGAACCCGGCCCGATGCCGACCTTCACGCAGTCGGCCCCGGCCGCCGCGAGGTCCTCGACGCCCGCCGGCGTGGCGACGTTGCCGGCGACGAGGTCCGTCTCCGGGAACTCCGCCGCGATCTCCTCGACGGCCGCGATCGTCCGGTCGAGGTGGCCGTGCGCGACGTCGACGACGATCGCGTCCACGCCGGCGTCGACCAGCGCGGCGCTGCGAGCGAGGTGGTCCTCGTTGATGCCGACCGCGGCCGCGACCCGCTCGCCGGCCGCGGCCACCCGCTCGACCTGCGCCGACTGCTCGTCGACGGTGAGGAAGCGGTGGAGGACGCCGAGCCCGCCGGCCCGCGAGAGCTCGATCGCCAGTTCGGCCTCCGTGACGGTGTCCATCGCCGCCGAGACCAGCGGGGTCTCCAGTTCGACGTTCGGCGTGAACCGCGTCGACAGGTCCACGTCGCTCCGGCTGTCGACGGGCGACCGCTGCGGGACGAGCAGCACGTCCCCGTAGCTCAGCCCGGTTCGTAGATCGTTCATACCCTTAGCGGGACGGGGGACGGACGGTAAAAAACCTCTCGATAGCCGGAGCGGGCGCGGTCGCGCTGCCGCGACGCGTCAGTACCCCTGCTCGGCCAGGGCGCCCTCGAGCGCCGCGAGGACGTACTCGACGTTCTTCGGGCGGGCAGAGTGCCCCATACAGCCGATGCGCCAGATGTCGCCCTCCAGGTCCCCGAGCCCGGAGGCGATCTCCAGGTCGTACTCGTCGAGCAGGCGGTCGATGACGGCGGCGTCGTCGACCCCGTCGGGCACCCGGACCGCGTTCAGACTTGGGAGCCAGTACTCGTCGGGAGCGTTCATTTCGAGGCCCAGATCGCGGAGCCCTACCTTCAGGTCGCCGGCGACCTCGCGGTGACGCGTCCACCGCTCTTCGATCCCCTCCTCGGCGACGAGGCGGAGCGCCTCGCGGAGCGCGTACACGTTCGTGATCGGCGCGGTGTGGTGGTACGCGCGCTCGTCGCCCCAGTACCCCTCCAACAGCGAGAGGTCGAGGTACCACGAGCGGGCCGGCTCCTCGCGGTCGAGCACCTTGTCCATCGCGCGGTCGTTGAGCGTGAGTGGGCTCGCCCCCGGCGGACACGAGAGGCACTTCTGCGGGCCGGAGTAGGCGGCGTCGACGCCCCACTCGTCGACGCGCATCTCGACGCCGCCGAGCGAGGTGACGCAGTCCGCGATCACGAACGCGTCGTGAGCGTGCGCGATGTCGGTCAGTTCGGAGACGTTCGGCTGGCGGACGCCCGTCGACGTCTCCGCGTGGACGAACCCGAACACGTCCGGCTGGTGTTCGTTGAAGGCGCGCTCGACGTCGACGGGGTCGAGGGGCTCGCCCCACGGGGCGTCCACCTCGACGACCTCGCCGCCCGCGCGCTCGGCCATCGACTTCATCCGGCCGCCGAAGTAGCCGTTCGTCGGTACCAGCATCGTGTCGCCCGGCTCGACGAGGTTGCCGATGGCGGCCTCCATCGACGCCGACCCGGTCCCGGAGACCGGGATCGTCCACTGGTTGTCGGTCCGGAACGTGTAGCGCAACAGCTCCTGGACCTCGTCCATGATCTCGACGAACGACGGGTCGAGGTGGCCGACGAGCGGCGTGCTCATCGCCTTGAGGACGCGCGGGTGGACGTCGCTCGGACCGGGGCCCATCAGCGTGCGGTCCGGCGGCGTCAGCTCCCCCACGTCGGGCGCTTTCTCGTCGACGCCGCGTTCGGCGTATCGCTCTGACATGCGCTTGAGTCCAGCCAGCGGTGACAAAAACCCGACGGAACGCGCGGGCTCGCCGACGCAGTGACGGCCGACGACGACGGCCGGCCGCTATCGCTGCGCCGCGAGCGGGTGCCCGGCCGATCGAAGTCGCCGCACCGCGAACGGGCGCCCGGCCGATCGAACTCCGTCGACCCGCGCAGACGCTCGGTGGTCCGGGGCGGTGACCACCGGTACCTAAATCCCCGTGACGCGTATGACGCGACATGAGCGACCGCGCGGGCGAATCGAGCGCAGACCAGGACCTCCAGACCGTCATCGACCGGATGGCCGACGGGTTCTTCGCCCTCGACGCGGACTGGAGAGTCACGTACGCCAACGAGGAGGGACGGCGGATCCTGCGGGCCGCGATGCGCGACGACGCGGTCGATCCGAGCGAGACGGTTGTGGGGTGTCACCTGTGGGACTCGATCCCGAATTCGACCGGGACGGAGTTCTACGAGCGGTACCACCACGCCATGGACGTCCAAGAGTCCGTCTCGTTCGACTCGTACTACGAACCGCTGGGCGTCTGGTTCGACGTGCGCGTGTTCCCCTCCGACGAGGGGCTCTCGGTGTACCTCCGGGACATCACCGAGCGACGCGACCTAGAGCGGCGCCAGCGGGAGAGCCTCCGGGCCATCCAGCGCCTCTACGCGGTCTCCTCGGACCAGGACCGCACCTTCGAGGAGAAGGTCGAGGCAATACTGACGCTCGGCTGCGAGTACCTCGACGTGCCGAACGGCTTCCTCACCCGGATCGAGGACGGCACCCAGCACGTCGAGATATCGCACGCGGAACACCCGCTGCTACAGGCCGGCGAGACCTGCCCCCTCGACGAGGCGTACTGTAAGCGGACCATCGAGCGCGACCGGCTGTTGACAGTCGTCGACGCCTCCGAGAACGGGTGGAACGACGACTCGGCCTACGAGACGTTCGGCCTCGAGACGTACATCGGCGGACAGGTCGAGATCGACGGCGAGCAGTACGGGACGCTCTGCTTCGCCGCGACCACGCCGCGCGGCGAGCCGTTCACGGACACGCAGCGGACGTTCGTCGAACTGCTGACGCGGTGGGTGAGCTACGAACTGGAGCGACAGCACGCGGCGGAGCAGCTCGAACGCGAACGCGACCGGCTCGACGAGTTCGCCAGCGTCGTGAGCCACGACCTCCGGAACCCGCTCACGGCCGCCCGGGGTCGGCTGGACCTCCTCGCCGAGGAGTCCGACAGCGACCACATCGCCCCGATCGAGCGGTCGCTCTCACGGATGGAGACGCTCATCGACGACCTGCTGGCGCTCGCGCGCGAGGGGAGCGACGTCGAGGACCCGGACCCGGTCGACCTCGCGGCGCTCGCGACCGACGCGTGGAAGACGAGCGACAGTCGGGGCGGGACGCTCCGCGTCGCGCTCGACGACTCTGAAGTCCTCGCCGACGAGGCGCGGCTGCGACAGCTGTTCGAGAACCTGTTCCGGAACGCCGTGGAACACGGCGGCGAGGACGTGACGGTCACCGTCGGACCGCTCGCGGACGGCGCCGGGTTCTACGTGGCCGACGACGGAGAAGGGATCCCCGAAGCGGAGCGGGACCAGGTGTTCGAGACCGGCTACACGACGACGACGGACGGGACGGGGTTCGGGCTGAACATCGTCGCCGAGATCGCCGACGCGCACGGCTGGGCGGTGCGAGTGACGGCGTCCGAGGCGGACGGCGCCCGGTTCGAGATCACCGGCGTCGAGGCCGCCTGAGCCGTTCGGTCACTCGGCGTCGACGAAGTCCGGCTCCGTCCGCTTCTCCGCGCGCTCGTCGACGAGGTGGTCGACGAACGTGTCGAGGTCGACGTCGCCGCGCTGGTTCTCGAAGCGGTCGCGCACCGAGACCGTGCCCGCCTCCTGCTCGTCGTCGCCGACGATGACCATGTACGGGAGGCGGTCGTCGTGACCCGCGCGGATCTTGCGGCCGACGGTCCAGTCGCGGTCCTCGACCTCGACGCGGAAGCCCGCGTCTTCCAGCTCGTTCTTCACGCGGTGGGCGTAGCCCAGCGTCTCGTCGGAGACGGGGAGGATCCGAACCTGCTCCGGCGCGAGCCACAGCGGGAAGTTCCCGTCGAAGTGCTCGATCAGCACCATGAAGAACCGCTCGTAGCTCCCGTACAGCGCCCGGTGGATCATCACCGGCTGGTGCTCCTCGTTGTCCTCGCCCGTGTAGGTCAGGTCGAACCGGTCGGGCATGTTGAAGTCGAGCTGGACGGTCGGACCGTCCCAGACGCGGCCGAGAGCGTCCTCGAAGCCGAAGTCGATCTTCGGGCCGTAGAACGCGCCGTCGCCGGGCTCGATGTCGTAGTCGTAGCCGCCCGATTCGAGCACGTCGCGGAGCTGCTCCTCGGCGGACTCCCAGATCTCGTCGCCGCCGACGGACTTGTCGGGGCGGGTCGCTAAGGCGACCTCGACCTCCAGATCGAGCGTCTCCACGACCTCGAAGATCATCTCGATCACCGACTCGATCTCCTGCCGGATCTGGTCGGGGCGGACGAACAGGTGGCCGTCGTCGATGGTGAACGACCAGACGCGCGAGAGGCCCGACAGCTCGCCGCGCTGCTCTTTCCGGTACACCTTCCCGTTCTCGAAGTAGCGCTGGGGGAGGTCGCGGTACGACCAGTTCTGCTGGTCGAAGATCGTCGCGTGGCCCGGGCAGTTCATCGGCTTCAGGCCGTACTCCTCGTCGTTCACGTCGAGGAGGAACATGTCGTCCTTGTAGTTCTCGTAGTGGCCGGACTGCTTCCACAGCTCCGTCCGGAACACGTGCGGCGTCTCGACCTCCTCGTACCCCTTCTCGCGGTTGAGCTCGTTCGCGAAGTCGGACAGCTCGCGCAGCACCGTCTTCCCCGGCGGGTGGTACAGCGGCAGGCCGGGGCCGGTCACCGTCGGGATCGAGAAGAGGTTCATCTCCTGCCCGATCTTTCGGTGGTCGCGCTCTTGGGCCTCCTCGCGGAGTTCGAGGTACTCTTCGAGGTCGGACTCGCTCGCGAACGCGGTGCCGTACACGCGCGTCAGCGTGTCGTTCTCCTCGTCGCCGCGCCAGTAGGCGGCCGACACCTCGAGCAGCGTCGCCGCGCCGATCTCGCCGGTCGACTCGACGTGGGGGCCCTGACAGAGGTCCTGCCAGTCGTCCTGGACGTAGAAGGTGACCTCCTCGCCGTCGGCCTCCTCGTCGAGTATCTGGCGTTTGTACTCGTTGTCGGCGTAGATCTCTTTCGCCTCCTCGCGCGAGCGGACCTCGCGCTCGATGTCGTAGTCGGCGGCGATTATCTCGTCCATCTCCGCCTCGACGGCGGCCAGGTCGTCCTCGTCGACGTCCACGTCGGTCACGTCGTAGTAGAAGCCGTCGTCGGTCGGCGGGCCGATCGTCAGCGTCGCCTCCGGGTGGAGCCGCTGGAGCGCCTGCGCGAACACGTGGGCCGCGGAATGGCGCAACACCGTGAGGTACTCGTCGGACTGGTCGGTAACGATCTCGATCCGCGCGCCGTCGTGGACCGCCGCGTGCTTCTCGACGAGTTCGCCGTCGATCTTCCCCGCGACGGTGTCGCGACCGAGCCCGGGGCCGATCTCGAAGGCGACGTCCTCGACTGTCGAGCCCGCCGGAACGGTGAGTTCTGATCCGTCCGGCAGGACGACCGTCACCTCGGCCTCCGCATCGGTCTCGCTCATACAGTGTCGGAACCGGACGACCGTCATAAGTGTGTTCGATCCGCGGCGCCGAGCGTCACGGTCGACCGGACATCGTTCGCCGCTCGCCGCCAGATCCCGGCAAGTCACGCCGCCGCTCTGGAGCCCCGGATCGGGAGCGAGCGATGGCAACACACAAATCACCCGGCAACGTTTGCCGCCCTATGACCAGTCATCGGGAGCCCCTGTCGTCGGTGTTGGAGGCGATCGGGGAGACGCCGCTCGTCGAGGTCCACGACGCGCCGACCGCGGTGCCGGTGTACGCCAAGCTGGAGTCGTTCAACCCGGGAGCGAGCATCAAGGACCGCATCGGGAGGTACATGCTCGAACGCATGCTGGAGCGGGGCGACCTCGGCGAGGGCGGCACCGTGGTCGAGCCGACCGCCGGCAACACCGGGATCGGGCTCGCGGTCGCCGCCAAGCAGCTGGGGTTAAACGCCGTCTTCGTCGTTCCCGAGCGCTTCTCGGTGGAGAAACAGCAGCTCATGCGCGCGCTCGGCGCCGAGGTGGTGAACACGCCGAGCGAGGACGGGATGGGGCTCGCGATCGACCGCGCCCACGAGATCGCGGCGGAGCTCGACGACGCGGTCGTCCCCCAACAGTTCTCGAACCCGCTCAACGCCGAGGCACACTACGAGACGACCGCCCCCGAGATCGACGAGGCCCTCGACGGCGAGGTCGGCGCGGTCGTCGCCGGCTGCGGCACGGGCGGGACGCTGATGGGGATCGCCCGCTACTTCCGCGAGGCCGACCCGGACACCCACGTCGTCGCGGTCGAGCCGGCCGGCTCCGCGTACCGCGAGTTCCTCGGCGAAGACGTCGACCACGAGGCGTACAAGACCGAGGGGATCGGCACCCACGACACCGGACGCAACGAGCTGTTCGACCCGGACCTCGTCGACGAGATCCAAGCGATAGACGACCGCGACGTCCACGAGGAGATGGGCCGGCTCGCGAGCGAGGAGGGCCACCTCGTCGCCTCCTCGTCGGCCGCGAACGCGATCGCGGCGAAGCGGGTCGCGCGGGAGATCCGCGACGGCAAGATAGACGCCCCGCACGACGCGGTCGTCACCGTCTTCCCCGACTCCTCCGAGCGCTACCTCTCGAAGGGCGTCTACCGGTCCTTCGAGGAGTGGGAGGGGTAGGTGGCGGAGCGGCGCGACGCCGCCCAGACACCGGCCGGTACCGCGGCCGCCGCCCGGTCCGTTATCCGCGCAGCCGACCGTGTTCGACCTTGAGACAGCGGTCCTGAACGACGTCGATCCCGTCCTCCTCCGCGGCCGCGGCCGCCTCGTCGTGGCTGATCCCGAGTTGGAGCCACAGCGTCCCGGCGTCGCCGCGCGACGCGTGTCGCTCGCGGACGGCCTCGGCGATCTCCGGGACCTCCTCGCTCGGCCGGAACACGTCAACGATGTCGATCTCTTCTTCCACGTCGCCGACCGCGTCGTACGCCGGTTCGCCGAGCACCTCGTCCGCGAACGGATTCACCGGGATCACGCGGTACCCCCGGTCCTGAAGATACGCGGGCACGTCGTGCGCGGCCTTCCCGGGCGTCGTCGAACAGCCGACGACGGCGATCGTCTCTGCGTCGAGCAGGCGGTCGAGTCCGGCGTCGTCCGTGACGGGCATGGTCGACGATTCGATCGCCATGCGATTAAACGGATCCCTAGCCGCTGTGAAGAGAAGCGTGGTCGTCGGCTCCCGGTCAGGGGAGTCGGATCTCGGGGTCGCCGTCCTCGGGGACGGTGACGATGCCGTCGAACAGCTGTTTGAGCGTGTTCATCGCCTGGTCGTCGTGGGCGGTCGAGTCGATGCTGTACAGTCCCAGTCCGTCGACGCTCTGGACGCGGCCCGTGAACACGTGGAGGAACCGGAACACCGTCTGGAGGTCCGAGTACATCAGCAGCGTCGACAGCGAGTGGACCATCACGCGGTTCTGATCGATACCGCGGTCGCCGAACGCCTGGAGGAACTCGGAGAGCTTGATCCCGATCCCGGTCATGTCTACCGGCGAGGAGGCGTACTTGATACGGTCGGACTCGCGGGTCTCGCCCCCCTGCTGGCGGGTGACGCAGTCGACGACCGCGACGGGCTTCCCCTCGTAGGGCGTCCGCTCCTCGTAGTCGCGGAGCACCCGATCGGCGCCGTCCTTGGTGGTGACGACGATGGCCCCCTCGTCGCGATCGGTCCCTGCGGCGAGGACGTCCATCATGATCGACCGCTTCCCGCTGAGCGGCGGGCCGGTCAACAGAATGTTGGTCCCGGGATCGACCTCGGCGTCGAAATGCGGCGTCAGCTCATACATGGACGCACCTCGGGGGCGGCGACGTCGGCGCGATCCACTCGTTCGGCCGCGAGGCCGTGCGACCAAGACACATCTACTACCTGAACATGCCCGCTCCGAATAATATTCTTTTTGATCGGCCCCTGCGACGCGACGGCGCGTCTCGATCGGGCCGTGGACCCGATCGGACGGCGAATGCGGCCGCCAGTGGGGGGCCGAACGCCGCCGGACCGTGGAAATCTATCACGCAGGCGAATCGACCGATCGGCGACGCCGGGCCGGAACCGACGGACTGCGCGGCGCCGGTTTCGAATCGCGGGACTTAACACGCTCTCGGAAGTAAGCCGACGTGAGGGCGCTTAGCTCAGTTTGGACAGAGTGCTTGGCTTCGGACCAAGTTGCCACGGGTTCAAATCCTGTAGCGCCCACTCACTCGCGGTCCGTTGCCGAACTAGTCCCAACTCTACTGTAGAGTCTCGGATCGAATGATGGGTGTAGAGAGCTTGCCGGATTCATCCCGCGGCTAAAGGCGCGGGTATTCTCCTTGCGTTTTATACACTGGCGTCACTCGCTTACCGTTCCGATCGGTTGCCGGTTACTAGAGACGGTGCGGAGCGCACACGAGACTCACAATTTCGGCCGCCGCTCGCGAGCTCGGTGTCGAGTAGCGACGGGAACCGGACTCAGTCGGCTTCGAGGTGCTCTCGTCGCGTTCGCCAATGAGGGAGACTCGACCGCGATCGTGATACGACTGTCCCCCTGCGGGTCGTAGCGGTCCACGAGCCCCGCGTCCTCAAGCTTCGGAAGCCGTCGATCGATCGTCTGATCGGAGTCGAATACGTCGCACAACGGCGCCTCCGGATGCTTCCGGACTCGGCGAACCGATCGGCGTCCCCGCTATCTTTTTGTGACTCGTCCGGCTCCCCATAGTCGTGCCTATTCGGAGCGCGAAAGACGCGGCGTCGCTCTACGCGGAGGTCCGGGACTACGACCTCGTCGTGACGCCCGACGCCCCGCTCGCGAGCGCGATCAACCGCCGCCTCGACCGCCCGCACTTCGGAACGTTCGCGACCACGCCGCGCCGCCTCGCGGCCGGTCGCCGCGAGCAGGCGGAGGACCGCCGGGCGTTCCTCGAGATCGTCCGACAGACCGACCACGACTGGAAGGCGGTCGCGTACGCCGTCGGGAACGTCCTCCAGTGTTGGGAACACACCGGCCGGCTCGGCGCGGTCTTAGAGTACGACGCCTACGTCGACGACGCGACCCGCGAGGTCGTCGAAGTCATGCGGACGCTGCGGACGACCTCGAAGCGGCTCACGGAGTACGCGATCGACGACGGGGGGTCCGTCGCCGTCGTCGGGTACGACCAGCTGACCGAACTGGAGCGCGGCGTCCTCCCGGAGGCGTTCGATCGCGTCGACCTCTTCAGCGGGGAGGCGTTCGATCCCCCGCCCTTCCACGTCTTCGAGTCGGCGACCGACATCGTCGCCGCGCTCCGCGATACGATCACGACGCACAATGCGGACCGCGTCGCCGTCGTCCTCGACGGCGGCGGGAAGTACTCCTCGCTCGTCGAGTCCGCGTTCGAGGCCGCGGGCATCCCCTTCTACGGCGGGCCGGGGTTCGCGGACGACCCGCACCACCGGACGTTCGTCCGGCTCCTCCGGCTCTGTTTCCGGGGGAGCGACGCGACCGTCGGCGACGCCGCCCCGATCCTCGCGCAACTGGGGATGGACGTCCCGACCGCGGACCGGGAGCGGCGGTTGGCGGCCGTCGACCACCCCGCCACGGAGTGGCTGCGGACGTTCCGCGACGGCGTCGGCGACCGGACGTTCGCGGCGGCGCTCGACGCCTACGCGACCGAGGCCGGCGTCGAACTGGACCGGCTCGACGAGGAGCTGCGGAACCTGGGGCTCGCCGACGCGCAAGTGACCGCCGGCGCGGTCGACCGGCTCGCCTACTACCTCCAGACCTACGAGGTCCCCGTCGACAGGGAGAACGAGGGCGTCCTCCTCGCCGACGCGAAGTCCTCCGCGTACGTCGACCGCCCGGTCGTCTTCCACCTCGGAATGGGAGAGGAGTGGACGCACTCGGCGCCCCAGCGGCCGTGGGTGGACACCGAGACCCAGTTCGCGCGCTACGTCGGCGACTTCCAGCGCCTGCTCCAGAGCGGCGACCGACGGTACTACCTCGTTCAGGACGCGGCCGGCGGGGAGCCGGTCACTCCGTGCCTGTACCTCGGCGACCTCCTCGACGAGGAGTTCGAGCGGTTCAGCGACCTCGACTCGGTCGAACACCGGCCGCGACCGCGGTCGACGGGCGCGGGCTTCGACCGTGAACCGACCGGAGTGGACCCCGAGACGGTCGGGACGGTCAGCCAGTCGACCCTGAATAGCTACGTCAACAGCCCCCGGGACTACCTCTTCGGGCGGCTCCTCGACACTCCGGATCGGGAACGGTTCGTCGAGGGGACCCTCTTCCACGACTTCGCGGAGTTCTACGTGAACCACCCCGAAGCGGTCGCCGCGGCCGACACCGACGCCCTCGTCGACGCCATGCTCGCGGAGACCGAGGCGTTCGCCTCGGCCGCCGACGAGCCCCTCCGCCGCCGGAAGTACCGCATCGGACTGGAGCTGATCGCGGAGTATCTCGACGAGGAGGGGCCGGAGTCGGACGACTTCCTCACGGCGGCGTCGGGGTGGGGAACCAATTTCTTCGCGGAACACTTCGACGAGCCGGTCGACTCGCCGCTCACCGAGCGCTGGTTCGAGGACGATGCCCTCGGCGTGAAGGGGAAGATCGACCTCGTGCGGGCGCCGACCGCGCTGCTCGATTACAAGAGCGGACGCAAGAAGCGCACCGCACAGGTCGTCGGCGACGCGGCGGTCGACCCGCCGGCGGACGCGCCGAACTTTCAGGCGGCGCTGTACCTGACGTACTACCGGTCGGTCCGTCCGAATGAGCGGCTGGAGTTCACGTTCTTCCACTTCCTCGAGCCGATGGCCGACGTGATCGCGGGCGACGCCGACCTCGGCGACGCGCTCACGACGGTCACCTACCACCCGGTCGCCTTCGACGAGTACGTCGGCTCCCGGGATGCGTACGAGCGGCTCCTCGACGGCTACACCGACTGTCGGGAGACGTTCGAGGACCTCGGCTACTCGGCCTACGAGCAGGTTGTGGCCCCGCTGACGTTCCCCGAGACGACCGACAAGGGCGAACTCCGCGACTCCGAGTTCGCCGAGCGGTTCACCGCCGCGGTCGACGCGGAAACGTCCGCGGCCGTCGACGCCGAGAAGGGCGCGGACCAGGCGATCCGAGAGCTCAACGGCGCCCGCAGGCGGGCCTTCTTCCGCGAGGACCTCGACGCCTTCGAGGCGTTCGTCGACGAGCGCCTCGACGAACTCAACGCCCGGCGCGCCGGCGAGGAGCGGTTCCCGGTCGACGGGCTCGCCGGCGAGCCGAACTACCGGCGCGTGGACAACCGCGACCTGCTGTTGGAGGGGGACCGATGAGCGAGCCGACGCCGAACGAGGCCCAGCGGGAGCTCATCGAGAGCACGGCGGGGACGCACCTGGTCGACGCCGGTCCCGGGACGGGGAAGACGTTCGCCGTCACCCGGCGCTACGGACGGATCGTCGACCGGCCGGACGTGGAACCGGACGACGTGCTGCTGGCGACGTTCACGCGGAGCGCCGCGACCGAGATGCGAGAGCGGATCGTCGACCACAGCGCGTACGGCCTGCGGGAGCTGGCCGACGCCCCGATCCGGACGTTCCACTCGCACTGCCACGAACTGCTTCAGGAGCACGGGTACGCCGCGCCGACACACCTCGGCCTCGACGAGCGGATCACGGGGTCGACGCGGATCCTCGAAGACGAGCTGATCGAGGCCGAGCGGTTCCGCGAGTTCTTCGGCGGCTTCCGCGACGACCACCCGGAACACGCGGCGTTTTACCGCGCGCTCGCCGAACCGGGCGAGCTGCTCGACCTGATCGGAGAGCTCGCGTCGAAGGGGATCTTCCCCACTGCCGACGGGTGGTATCGGGGCGGCGAATCATACCTCGACGGCGACTTCGAGGCGTTCAGAGCGCGGTTCGACGCGGCGAACCGACCCCGGAACGACGGCCGGAAACAGTCGGCGCTGCGCGAGGACCTGAGCGACTTCGGCCGCCACAAGACGTACCGCTCGGACGCCCCGTCGAAGTCGGAGCTGCGCGGCGGCCGCGGGACGAAGCGCCTCGACGACGACGTGGCGCGCGCGGTCTTCGACGAGGACCGCGACGGGCTCAAGACGTTCGTCCGCGACGTGTACTTCGAGTACCTGCGATTTGCGCTGCGCCGCAACTACCTATCCTTCAGCTTCCTCCAGCTGTTCGCGTTCGTCCTCCTCTGCGAGGACGAGCGCGCCCGCGAGGCGGCGCAGTTCGAGTACGTCATGGTCGACGAGTTTCAGGACACGAGTGAGCTCCAGTTCAAGCTCGCGCTGCTTCTGTCCGGGACCGAGAACTTCTGCGCCGTCGGCGACTGGAAGCAGAGCATCTACTCGTTCCAGTACGCGGACGTGCGCAACGTCACCGAGTTCGAAGCGCGGCTGGAGCGGTTCGCCGCCGAACTCAACGACGACGCCGACCGGGTCCCGTTCGACGCGACCGACCCGACCCGGATCGAACTGCGGGAGAACTACCGGTCGACGGCGTCGGTCATCGACCTCTCGGAGCGGGCGATCGCGGCGCCGGCTGCGAGCGGAGATACCGTCGCGGTCGACCCCGACGACGTCGTCGGGCTCTCCTCGAACGCTCCCTTCGACAACACGGTCGTCGAGGGAATCCGCCACGAGGACGAACACGAGGCGGTCCTCTCGAAGGTTCAGGCGATCGTCGGCAACGACGACTACGCCGTCGAGGGGGCGGACGGCGAACCGCGACCGCCGGAGTACGGGGATATCGCGGTGTTCACCCGGACCCGGGACTACGGGCGGGAACTCCTCGCCGCCGCCGGCGAGTACGACTTCCCGATGGCCTACGACGGCGGGATCGAACTGTTCCGGACGGATCCGGCGAAACTGCTGCTCGCGTGGCTTCGGATCCTCGAAACCGACGCCGACCGCGGCTGGGCGGTGGTCCTCGAACGGGCCGGGTACGCGTTCGACGAGATCGGTCGCTTCCTGGAGACGGGGTCGTACCCTGACGACCCGGCGGCGTTCCGCGACGGGCTCCACGATCTGGAGTCGGTCGGCGCGGTCGCCCGCCGCGTCCTCGACCGCTACGGCTTCGCGGGCGACGCGGCGGATGTGCTCCTCCACACGGTCCAGTCGGTCCACGACGCGACGACGGCGACTCGCGGCGAGCTGATCCGGTTCATGGAGCGCGGCGTCGAGACCGGCAGCACGGTCGACGTCGCCGCGTCCGCGGGCGACGACGCGGTGACCGTCCAGACGATTCACGCCGCGAAGGGGTTGGAGTATCCGATCGTCGTCATGGCGAACATGAACGCGGGGCGCTTCCCGCCTCGAGCCGGCGGATCGAGCGTCATCGAGTACCGGGACCCGGTGGGGCTCCGACAGCAGAAGGTGTACTCGGCGGAGCGGGCCCACCCGCACGTGTACGACAACTGGCGGCACGACGTGATCCGGCGCTGCCTACCGCGGGCGTACGACGAGGAACGCCGGCTGCTCTACGTCGCGGTCACGCGCGCGGAGAGCCACGTCGTGTTCGCGGCCGGCGAGGACCCGAACACGTTCCTCGAGGAGCTTCCCGTCGCCGTCGAAGAGATCGAACCAGCGGTCGAGTCGCTCGACCGCGAGGAGCCCGCCGATGCGGAACTGCCGTTCTCGGTGACGGCGCCTGACGGCCCGATCGGTCACAGCCCACACTCGCTGATGGACGAGACCGTGTTCGAGGCGGCGGACGAGCGGTCGGAGGCGGGCGCCGAGGCGGCGCCCGAGACTCGCGGCATGGACTTCGGCTCTCGGGTCCACGACTTTGCGGAGGCGTACGCGCTCGGCGACGACGTGACGCCGTCGAACGACCACGAGCGGCGAGTCGTCGACCTACTCGACGGGCTGTCGGGAGAGCGGTACGTCGAGGAGCCGGTGACGCTCCCGCTCGAGGTCGACGGCCGCCGCGTCACGGTCTCGGGGATCGCGGACCTCGTTCACGTGACCGACGACCGGGTCGCGGTCGTCGATTACAAGACGGACTCGACGCGGCGCGCGCGGGCGGAGTACCGGAAGCAGCTCAGCGTCTACTACCACGTCCTCGACGAGTGGTTCGCCGAGAAAGCGGTCGAAACGAGCCTGTTCTACACGAGCGATGGGACGCGCGAGCGGGTCGAGCCACTCGCCGTCGAGGAGCTGCGCGCGCTCGTTCGAGCGACCGAGTCGCCGTCCGGGTGAGGCCCCGACCGGTCCGACTGGCGCTCCCGACTTGCTCCCTCGCTGGCGCCACCCGAGGTGAGTGACCGTCTCGCGCCGGCTCCGTGACGGGGTGGAATTTTTGTCGACGCGAACCGGACGACGCGTATGGCGCTCCCCGAGGCAGGACCGACCCGCGCCGGCGTCGACGACCGCGACCGCTCCGGAACACCGGGGGCGCCCCCGTGAGCGCCGGCGGCGACGACGCGGACGCAGAGGCGGATTCCGGGGCGCTGGACGGGTTTCGGCGACTCTTCGCGCTGGAGCGCGACGTGTTCGTGCTGTCGATCGCGATGTTCGCGTTCAGCTTGGGGTTCCAGATGACGAACCGGTACCTCCCGGAGTACATGGTCGCGCTCGGGGCGTCCGGGTTCGTCGTCGGGCTCTTCGGCACGTTCGGCAACGTTATCTCGGCGATCTACCCGTACCCGGGCGGCGCCGTCTCGGACCGTATCGGCTCGCGGTACGCGCTCACCCTCTTCGGGCTGCTGTCGACGCTCGGCTTCCTCGTCTGGCTGGTCGCGCCCGGGGTCGGCCCGATCGCGGTGGGCGGACTCATCGTGGAGCCGTGGGTCTGGATCTTCGTCGGACTGGTCCTCGCGCAGGCGTGGAAGTCGTTCGGGCTCGGCGCGACGTTCGCCGTCGTGAAGCAGGCGACCGACCCCTCGCGACTGGCCGCCGGGTTCGCCAGCACGGAGACGTTCCGGCGGACGGCGTTCCTCGTCGGACCCGTGCTGGCCGCCGTCCTCATCGGACTCCGCGCGGAGTTCACCGTCAGCTTCCAGTTCGTCCTCGCGGTCGCGGTCGCCTTCGGCGTCCTCGGCACGCTCGTCCAGCACGTCCTCTACGACGCGAGCGGCGACTCCTTCGGCGACTCGTTCGCGGGGCTCGACCGGGTCCGGCGCGACCTGCGGGAGATGCCGGCGCCGCTCCGGCCGCTGCTCGTCGGCGACACGCTCGTCCGGTTCGCGAACGGGATGGTGTACGTGTTCTTCGTCCTCGTCGTCACGCAGTTCTTCCAAGTCGGCCTCGACGCGACCGTCGCGCTGGGCGGGTTCGCGTACGACGTGGACCTCTCGCCGCAGGCGTTCTTCGGCTACCTCCTCGGCGTCGAGATGCTCGTCGCGCTGTTGATCATGGTCCCCGCTTCGCGGCTCGCGGAGCGCATCGGCCTCAAGCCGGTCGTCGCGGTCGGGTTCGCGGTGTACGCCCTCTTCCCGGTCGTACTGATCTACGCGCCGGCCCTCGCGGGGTCGGCGCTGCCACTGTCGGCCGTGATGATCGCCGTCTTCGCGTTCTCGGGGCTGCGGTTCGCGGGCCTGCCGTCGCACAAGGCGCTCATCGTCGGCCCGGCGGAGCAGGGGGCCGGCGGCCGCGTCACCGGGACGTACTACCTCCTCCGGAACACGGTCGTGATCCCGAGCGCGGCGGTCGGGGGGTACCTGTGGGACTTCGTCAGCCCCGAGGTCGCGTTCACCGTCGCGGCCGTCGTCGGGCTCGTCGGCACCGGCTACTTCCTCGCGTTCGGCAAGGAGTTCGAGGCGTACGCGTGAAGCGAGACGCCCCGGATCGGGAACCGGGCGCGGGCGGCCATCGACCCCGGTGCGGGCGACCACAGACCCCGGCGCCGGACCCCGCCCGGTGGCTCGGGTGGCCGGCTCGCGTAGGTTTATTGGAGCGGCGACGCTCGTCGATCCCATGCCGACACCGTACGGCGAGTGGCCGTCGCCGGTCGCCCCGGAGGACGTCGCCGCCGACGTCAGGTCGTTCGCGTCCGTCGTGACCGACGGAGACCACGTCTACTGGATCGAACGCCGCCCGTCCGAGGGCGGTCGCGGCGTCGTCTGTCGCGCCCCGGTCGACGACCGCGGCGCCGATCCGACAGAAGTGACGTCGGAGGAACTCGACGTGCGCACGCTCGTCCACCAGTACGGGGGCGGCGACGTGCTCGTCGCGGACGGGACGGTGCTCGCGGCGAGCATGGACGACCAGCGGCTCTACCGACTGCCCGCGGACGGGAGCGCTGCCGGGGGCGACGCGGAACCGACCCCGGTCACGCCGGAGCCGCCGGAGCCGATGGCCCACCGTTACGCCGACATGCGGCTCGCTCCGGACGGGGAGACGGTCTATGCCGTCCGCGAGCGTCACGTCGGACCCGGCACCGACGAGGAGCCCCAGAACGAGCTGGTCCGCTTCCCGCTGTCACCCGACCCGGCTCCGGAGACCGGCATCTCGGACCCGGTCGTCGTCGCGGACGGGCACGACTTTTACGCGGCGCCGCGGCCGGCCCCGGGCGGGGACCGGATCGCGTACCTGCGGTGGGATCACCCGAACATGCCGTGGGATGGGACCGAACTCGTCGTCGGCGCGGTCAACGAGACGGGCGACATCCGCGACGAGCGCGTCGTCGCGGGCGGCGCCGACGAGTCGGTCGTCTCGCCGAAGTGGTCGCCCGACGGCGTCCTCCACGCGGCGGCCGACCCCACCGGCTGGTGGAACCTCTATCGGTTCCCGGTCGCGTCCGGGACCGAGGAGGGGGAGCGCGGAGCCGGCGTCGCGCTCCCGACGACATCGGACGCGGAGGTCCTCCGCGAGATGCCGGCGGCGTTCGGCGTGCCGATGTGGACCCTCGGCGTGTCGACGTTCGCGTTCCTCGGCGACGGGCGGATCGCCACGCTGGTCACCGAGGGCGGCGACCCGAGCCTGCGCCTGCTCGATCCGGAGACGGGCGACCTCGTCGACCCGGGCCTCCCGTACAGCTCCTTCCGTCCGGCCTCGGTCCGGTCCGACGGCGACCGTGTCGTCTTCGCCGGTCACCGGACGGACGCGCCGAGCGCGGTCGTCGCGTGGCGACCGGGGTCGGCGGGGACCGGAGCAACTCGGCTCCGCGAGTCGACGGAGGACGCGCTCGACGCCGCGTACGTCTCGGAGCCGGAGTCGATCGCCTTCCCGACCGGCGACGCGGTCGGCGCCGACGACGCGACCGCGTACGGCCACTACTACCCGCCCCATAACCCCGATGTCGAAGCGCCGGCCGACGCGGCACCGCCGCTCCTCGTCAGGGTCCACGGCGGGCCGACGAGTCGGTCCGAGGCGTCGCTGTCGTCGACGGTCCAGTTCTGGACGACCCGCGGCGTCGGGGTACTCACAGTGAACTACCGGGGATCGACGGGGTACGGCCGCGCCTTCCGCGAGTCGCTGAAGGGGGAGTGGGGCGTTCGCGACGTCCTCGACTGCGTCAACGCCGCACGGTACGCCGCCGACGAGGGGTTCGCCGACCCGGACCGGCTGGCGATCTCGGGCGGGAGCGCGGGCGGGTTCGCGGTACTCGCCGCGCTCGCGTTCCACGACACGTTCGACGCGGGCGCGAGCTACTACGGCGTCGCCGACCTCCGCGCGCTGGCTGCGGAGACCCACAAGTTCGAGTCGCGCTACCTCGACGGGCTCGTCGGCCCGCTCCCCGAGGCCGACGACGTCTACGAGGCGCGGTCGCCGGTCGCGCACGCCGAGGGGATCACCGCGCCGCTGCTGCTGTTACAGGGCGGCGAGGACGAGGTGGTCCCGCCCGCGCAGGCCGAGGCGATGATCGACGCCCTCGTCGCGAACGAGACGCCGTACGCGTACGTGGAGTTCCCGGAGGAGCGCCACGGGTTCCGCGACGCCGACAACGTCGCCCGGGCGCACGCCGCCGAACTCGCGTTCTACGGCGCGGCGTTCGACTTCGACCCGGCCGGCAGTGTCGCCGACCTCGACCTCCTCGTCGGCGAACGGCCGGAGTGAGTCGCCGGCGACGCCGGGATCAGTCGGCGGATTCGGACCGCCCCCCGTCGGCCCCTCGCTGGCGCTCGGGCAGCGGTCCGTCGTAGCCGTCCGGGACGTACGGGCAGAGTGGGTCGCTGTCGGTCGGATCGCCCGTGACGGCGTAGGCTCGCGACCGACTCCCGCCGCAGACGTGGCGGAACTCGCAGGCGCCGCACTTCCCCGAGAAGCCGTCCGGGTCGCGGAGCGACTCGAAGAGGTCGGCGTTCCGGTAGACGTCGACGGCCGACCGCTCGCGGACGTTCCCCGCCGACTCGGGCAGGAACCCGGACGGGTACACCTCACCGGTGTGGCCGACGAACGCGAAGCCGCGCCCGGCCGTGATCCCGCCCCGTCGGTCGGCCCCCGCGTCGGCGCTGCCGGCCTCGGCGCGCTGGATCCCGACACGCCGGTAGAACGGGGCCTCAGTGGTCTTGACGCCGAACCGCTCCTCCTCCGACACCTCGTGGAGCCACGCCATCGCCGCCTCGGCGCGCTCGGGGGAGACCGGGTCGAGGACGCGGCCGCGACCCACCGGAACGAGGAAGAAGACGCTCCAGAGGACGGCGCCGAGGTCGCGGACGCGGTCGCGGATCGCGGGGAGGTCCTCGACCGTGTCCGCGCAGACGGTAGTGTTGATTTGGAGCGGGATCCCGGCGTCGCGGGCGGCGCGCGCGGCCGCGACGGTGTCCGCGAAGCTCTCCTCGCCGCGGAACGCGTCGTGGCGCTCGCGGGTCGACCCGTCGAGGCTGAGCGCCATGCGGGCGATCCCCGCGTCGCCGAGGTCGCTGACGCGCTCGGGCGTGAGCGACCGGGTTCCGCTCGGCGTGATCGTCATCCGGAGGCCGAGGTCGTCGCCGTGCGCGACCAGCTCCGTGAGGTCGTCGCGCGCGAGCGGGTCGCCCCCGGAGAGGACGACCAGCTGTCCGTCGCCGAACGCGGCGGCGTCCGCCAGCAGCCGCTTCCCCTCAGCGGTCGTCAGCCCGTCGGGGTGTCGCTGCGGCCGCGCGTTAGCCCGGCAGTGGCGGCACGCGAGCCCGCAGGCCTGCGTGACCTCCCAAACGAGGACCAGCGGCCGCCGGTCCGTGTCGAGGTCGTCGAACATCGCTCACGTCCGGCTACGACCCGGACCCGTTTGGGGTCGTTCCCGAACGTGTTCACCGGACGTAACGGCGAGCGACGGCGGGAGGGACGAGTCGGATCGACAACTGCGATGCGGGATTTAAATACACGTGAGCGACCCCGACAATCGATTATAGATGACAGAGTGGTCGGCGCGTGCCTGCGCGCGGCCGCCGCAGGCGGCCGCGAGGAGCACGCGCGAGGGAGTCGGCCGACCGAAGGGAGGGCGACGAGGCTGGGGAGGCGTGAGGCTGCGGCGCTGTGCGGTCGGGTGGGACTCAAAGGGGCAGTCGCCGGCGGCTTCGCCGCCTGCTGCCAGTGGCGCGTCGCGCCACGCTGCCGCGAGGGCGAAGCCTGACGACGCACGCACCGCAGTGAGTGGAGCGAACGAGCGAAGAGCGCAGCGAGCCATGCGAGCCGTCGCGGTCGGGATTTGTGTCATTCGTCGTTGGAATACCGCCATGGTTGTTCGTACTGTACTCGACTGAGCGAGCGATAACCCTGCTCACGAGCCCCGGGGTCTGGATCGCCTGTGCCGCGATTTGGACGGTTATGTCACTCTCACGCGTACTGGCGGATTCGAAGTAACTCAGGTCGCGTCGCCTTCGCCGGACCGCTCCCTCGCGTCGGTCTGATCGCCCTCCCCCGCTCGCTCGTCCGAAACGGTCCACTCGCCCTCGCCCGACCAGATCGCCGTGACGACCGCGGTGGGCGCGTCGGTCCCGACCGCGGCGTAGGCGTACCAGTGGTCGTCGAGCCGCGGGAAGAGGGACTGCGGCGTTCGGTCGTTGTACTGGACCAACACGTCATGACCGCCGAGCGGCTCGGCGCGTTCGAGCGTCTCGCGCAAGGTTGCGGCGGCGCGAGGTCCCGCACGTCGAGCCCTCCACCGCCGCCGATTCGTCGGGCCTGGAACTCATATCCGGTGGTACGGACCCGATCTCTGGGTCCGTTCCGCCGAACATGTTCCGACGCCGACCGCGGAGCCGAAGCTACTTCCACGCCGGCGTCGAAGCCTCCGGCATGGCACAGGCACGTCTCCGCGTGACGATCCCGGACGGTCCGTGGGTCGGCGAGGTCTCGCGTGAGTTCCCCGAGGCGCGGTTCCAGGTGTTGACCGCGACGCCGGACGACGGCGCGGGGTTCGCGCTGGTCCGGATCACCGCGGACGAAACGGACCCGATCCTCGACGCGATCGACGACCACGAGACGATCACCCACTCGTCGGTGATGGCCGCGGACGACGGGATGGTCACCGTTCAGGTCGAGGCGCTCGTCCCCCTGCTACAGACGGTCGCCCGCCGGGCGGGCGTCCCCATCGAGATGCCGGTCGAGATCCGCGACGGCGTCGCGCGCGTCGACGTGACGGGCAATCACGAGCGCGTCGCGGAGTTCGGCGACGCCCTCCGCGACGTGGGCGCGGCGTTCGAGGTCGAGTACGTCCAACAGCGGATCAACCCCGGCGGGTCGCTCACGGAGCGCCAGCGCGAGGTCCTCTTCGAGGCGGTCGACCGCGGCTACTACGACGTGCCCCGAGAGACGACGCTCACCGAGGTGGCTGACCATGTCGGCATCGCGAAGTCCACGTGTAGCGAGGTGCTCCAGCGCGTCGAGCGCACGATCGTCCGGGAGTTCGTCGACGACCTCCCGCGCCGCCCCCTCGACTTCGAATCGCCGGAGGAGGACGGTATCGAGCGGATCCAGTAGCGGCGATCGAAAAAGTCCGACCGGTCGCCGCGCCCGGTCTCGCCTCGCGCCAGAGCCGACGGCGACGGACCAACCGCGCCGCGACGGCGGCTTGGACCACGCACCACGCGACGAGCGACGCCGCCAGCGTGACCGTCGAGAGCCCGCTCCCGGCGAGGGCGGCGGTGAACCCGCCGCCGGTGGTCGTCCCGAGCCCGCTCAACACGAACACCCGGAAGGACTCACCGGATTCGACAGCACCAGCGCCGACAGCGCGGCGTCCGGCGGCTCGGTCGCCGCGACGGTTCCGAGCGCGAGCAGGTCGTGGACCAGCACGAACCAGACACACACCAGCAGCGCCGCGCCGAGACCGGATTCCGCCTCCGGACGCGAGCGGTCAGCCCCTCAGGCGAGCCACAGCAGGCGCACGTTGCTCGCGGTGAGGTACGTCCCCGTGAGCGTGAGCAGCACCGGCGGGAAGTAGTAGAGGAGCCCGTCGCCCTCGCGCGCGCCCTCGACGCTGATCCAGAGCATCACGAGGTAGACGGCGATCTTCAGCGCGACGAGCCCGGAGAGCCCGAACGACTCCAGGGCGAACCGCACGACCGGGTTCGCCTCCTCGATCGTCGGGACGTACCGGAGGAAGGCGACGGTCGACACGATGTCGCCGACGCCGTACGTCGCCGTCGCCGCGATCCACAGCCAGTAGAACTCGTTGGGGCGCCGGCGGTAGGCGAGGCGACGCCGAGACCGATCGCGGGATCGAACCACGGGCGAAACTGTCGGGCGGCGAACGTGAATGTGCCGATCCGCTGGGGCCGGCGCGCGCTTTGCGGACGGAGACCGACCGGCGTCCGGCCGACTTAATAGGGATCGCGCCGTCTCGGCGGCCGTGACGGGGCCGTCGACCCGCGACGAGAAGCTGGAGCTCGGCGTCGAGCTGCTGGCGCACCTCGAACGCGAGGAGCTCGACCTCGCCGCGGCGGTCGACCGGATCGAGACGATCACGACGAGCCCGGCGCTCACCCGCGACATCCTCGACGCCGCGGAGAAGCGCGGCGTCATCGACCGCGAGGGCGCTCGGCTCCGGGTCAACACCGGCGGCGCCTACGTCGAGTACGAGCGCCAGGTCGTCGCGCGCGAGGGCGACTTCGAGTGTCGGCGCTGCGGCGCCTCGGTCTCGACGGGCCACTTCGTCGAACTTGACGCGGGCGAACTCGGCCCGTTCGGCTCCTCGTGCGTCCGCAAGGTTACGGGCCGCGAGTCGGAGTCGGCGTCGGACGCGGCGTGAGGGCGGCGCCGAGAGCGGCCTCCGGCCGGTCGAGCGTCCACCGCGCTCTCCCGCCGCCCGAGCGTCGACCGAACTCGCCGGAGTATTTACGTCCGCGCCCGAAGCGACGGTAATGACCGCGCCGAACCGGAACGCCCTGTGGGCGAACGCGCTCGTCGACGAGCTCGTCGCCGCGGGCGTCGACGCCGTCGTCGCCTCGCCGGGCAGCCGCTCGACGCCGCTGACCGTCGCCGCCGCGGGCCACGAGGATCTCCGCGTGTTCTCGCAGCTCGACGAGCGCTCCGCCGCGTACTTCGCGCTCGGGCGCGCCCGTCGGACCGGCCGCGTGACGCCGCTGATCTGTACCTCCGGCACCGCCGCCGCCAACTACCACCCGGCCGTGATGGAGGCGAGCGAGGCCTGCGTCCCGCTGCTCGCGCTCACCGCCGACCGGCCGCCCGAACTGCGCGACTCCGGCGCGAACCAGACCGCGGATCAAGAGAAGCTGTACGGCGACGCGGTTCGATTTTATAAAGACCTCCCAGAGCCGGCCGCAAACGACCGGGCCCTCCGGTCGCTGCGCACGACGGTCGCCCGCGCCGTCGCGACGGCCGAAAGGGCCGACCCGGGCCCGGTCCACCTCAACGTCCCGTTTAAGAGGCCGCTGGAGCCGACGCCGGTCCCGGGCGACGTGCCCGACGACCTGCCGGAGGCGGCCGAGCGCGGGCGCGACGGCCCCTACGTCGACGTGACTCACGGGGCCCCCGAACCGGGCGACGACAAACTCCGGGCGCTCGCGACCGCGCTCGGGGAGGCGGACCGCGGCCTGATCGTCGCCGGCCCCGCCGACCCGCCGGGGATCGACCCGGAGTCGGTCACGGCGCTCGCGCACGCCACCGGGTTCCCCGTGCTGGCCGACCCACTTTCCGGACTCCGGTACGGCGGTCACACGCGCGTCGCGCCCGTGATCGGCGCCTACGACGCGTACCTCTCGGCCGACCTCGCGGACGGCGGAAGCGACGCGGGCGACGCCGCCGCGGCGGGCGACGCGTGGGCCGACCCCGACCTCGTCCTTCGGTTGGGTGCCTCGCCGACCTCCAAGCGGCTCCGGAAGTACCTCGCCGCGACCGGCGCCGACCAGTACCAGGTTGACCCCGCCGGCCGCTGGCGCGAGGCCGAGTTCGCCGCGACCGACCTCGTCGTCGCCGAGCCGAGCCGGCTCTGCGCCCGACTCTCGCGGCTCGTCGGCGGCGGGAGCGGAGACCAAGGCTGGCGCGCGCAGTGGGAGGAGGCCGACCGGGTCGCGGAAGCGGTTCACGCCCGCGAGGCCGACGCGCTTGACGGCGAGGGGGGCGGCGAGGAAGACGCGGAGCCCGCTGCCGACGAGGGTGACGCCGGGTTCCACGAAGGGGACGCGCTCCGCGCGGTCGCCGGGGCGCTCCCCGATCCGGCGACGCTGTTCGTCTCCAACTCGATGCCCGTCCGCGACCTCGACCGGTTCGTCGGGCCGACGACCGCGAACGTCACCGCGCTCGGTAACCGCGGCGTCTCCGGCATCGACGGGATCGTCTCCAGCGCGCTCGGCGCGGGGAGCGGGACGACCGACGACCTCACGCTCGTCGTCGGCGACCTCGCCCTCTACCACGACTCGAACGGGCTGCTCGCGGTCGACCGGTGCGACGTCGACGTCACGGTCGTCGCGGTCAACAACGACGGCGGCGGCATCTTTCACAAGCTCCCGATCGAGGAGTTCGAGCCGCCGTTCACCGAGTCGTTCAAGACGCCGCACGGGCTCGACTTCGGGTCGCTTGCGGAGCTCCACGGCCTCGAACACGTCCGGATCGATGCCCGGCCCGACGCGCACGCCGACCGCGGCGACACCCCTGCGGAGCGCGCGGATGTCGTCGGTGAGGACCTCGCCGCCGCCGTCAGCCGGGCCCACGAGGCGACGGGCTCGCACCTGATCGAGGTCGACACGGACGCGGAGGCCAGCCACCGGACGCGCGAGCGCTTGGCGGCCGCGGTCGACGCCGCGGTCCACGGCGGCGCGGCGGGCGAGGCGGACGAGTAGGGTCAGGGGCGCGTCGAGATCGGCCCGTCGCCGCGGCTCTCGCCGAGCGCGACCCCGGCGTACGCGACGACCGCGAACTGGATCCCGACGCCGAGGCTCGCGCCGAGGGCGAAGACGGCGGTGGCGACCGGGCCGCGCTCCGGACCGAGGTACCAGAGGACGGCGGCCGAGCCGAGCAGGAACGCGGCGGTCGCGCTCGCGCCCGTCGCCAGCGCGGTCGACGCCGCGGAGGCGTCCGCGTCGCGCAGTCCTGCGAGGAAAGCGACGCCGAACAGGAGCCCGTACACCAGCAAAAACGCCGTGAACCGGGCGCTCAGGAGGTACGTCGAGAGCGCCTCGGTCGACGGCAGCGAGACCGACGACTCGAGCAGTATCGGCGCGAGGCGCCTGATGCCGCTGACCGCGAGCGCGACGACCGCGGCGACGACGGGGGGGAGGGCTGCCGTGCGCATGCCCGAGAGGCGACGCCGAGTTCACTTATAAAATCCGATTCGAGGGGGTATCGGGCCCGACGAAGCTCATAAGCCTCGGCTTCGCGTACCGCTCGGCGTGCAGGTCGTCGGCTACGAGACGGACGTCGCGCGCGACTCGGCCGAGTCGGGGGCGGACGGCGCTCAGACGGTCGAGACGAGCGGCCCGATCGGCGGCGGACTCTACGTCGCGAGCGGCGGGAGCGTCGAGTACGTGGACGCGAGCCCGGGCACCGAACTCGCGTTCGGGCTCGGCGAGCGCCGCTGCGCGGGAACGGTCCACGATGGCGACCACGTCGCCTGCGACGCCGCGGACGTGCCGTACTGCGACGACCACTCGGGGGTCTGGGTGTGTGCCCGGTGTACCGGGACGTGTCTGAAAGACGAGATGGACTGCCACGAGACGCACGCGATGTACCTCGCGGCGTTCGCGCCGGACGTACTGAAGGTCGGCGTCACCCGCGAGTGGCGGCTCGGGACCCGCCTCCGGGAGCAGGGCGCGGACCGCGCGGCCCACATCCGGACGTTCCCGAACGGCCGGATCGCGCGCGAGGTCGAGGCGGAACTGGCCGCTGGGGACGACCTCGTCGACCGCGTCCGCGTCCCGACGAAGCTCGACGGGTTCGGGCGCGCGGTCGACGAGGCGGCGTGGGAGGCGCTCCTCGACCGGTTCGATCCGATAGCGCGGTTCGACTTCGACTACGGGCTCGGCCTCGACGACCGGCCCGTCGCCGAGACGATGGCGGCGGGGACCGTCCGCGGCTGGAAGGGGCGGGTGATCGTACTCGACCGCGGCGGCTCCACGTACGCCGTCGACGCGCGCGACCTCGTCGGCTACGAGCTGACCGACGCCGTCCCGGAGCGCGAACTCCAGTCCAGCCTCGGGGCGTTCGGCGGATGACGGGCGGCGCTCTCGCGGTCCTCTTCGGCGACCCGTTCGCGGTGATGAACACGGTCGGGCTCGTCGCGTTCGCGCTGGTCGGCGCGAGCAAGGCGGTCCGCGAGGAGTTCGACCTCTTCGGCGTCGCCGTCGTCGGGCTGGCGATGGCGTTCGCCGGCGGCGTCACCCGCGACCTCCTCGTCGCGCGCGTCCCCCTCGCGCTGCGCTCGCCGACGGAGATACTCCTAGGACTGATCGGCGTCGCCCTCGCCGTCGGGCTGAGCGCGTGGCTCGCCTCGCCCGACGAGCACCCGGTGACGGTCGTCGCGGACGCGGTCGGGCTCGCCGCGTTCGCCACCGCCGGCGCCATCGTCGCGACGGACGCCGGGGTGTCCGCGTTCGGCGTCGTCGCCGTCGCGACGATAAACGCCGTCGGCGGCGGCGCGCTCGCCGACATCCTCCTCGACCGCTCGCCGTTCATCCTCTTCGAAGACTTCTATGCGAGCTGCGCCGTGTTGGGCGGCGCGACGTACTGGGCCGTCGGCACGCTCGGCGGGCCCGCGGGACTGGCCGCTGCGGCGTGCGCGGCGGTGACGGTCGGCCTCCGACTCGTCGCCGTCGCCCGCGGCTGGCGGCTCCCGACAGCGAAGCGGTTCGGCGATCGCTTCGCCGACTGATCGATTCGGGGGGCGGGCCGCACAACGGGCCGAGCCCGAAGCGATCCGCCCCCTCAGCGTCCGAGCCCGTCGACCGAGACGACGCGGCGGACGCCGAGGTACGCCGCCGCGGCGATGGCGGCGTACGCAACCACGAGGACGCCCGTCGTCGCGCCCGCGCTGTCGATCGCCAATCTGGCGACCGCGTTCGCGGGGCCGCCCGCCATCGCCGTCGCGCCGCCGAACAGCACGAGGACCGCGACCGAGTAGAGCAGCTGCGCCGCCCGCCGGTCGGGCGCGACCGCCGCGATGCCCACCGCGACGGCGACGACCAGCGTCGTCAGCGCGGTCATCAGCGCCAAGATCGGGCCGACGTTCGCGACCGCGGTGCCGTTCGCCTCCAACAGCAGGAGCCACAGCAGCGCCTGCGCGGGGGCGATCCCGATCGCCGCGGCCGCCTTCCCGTCGACGATCTCGGCGAGCGTCACGGGCGCGACCCGGAGCAGCTCCATGGTCCCTTGATCCAACTCCTCGGTGATCGAGTCGACGACGAGCGAGCCCGAGATGAACACCGGGAGGAAGACTAAGAGCGGGATCAACACGGTGTAAGTGAAGGTGAAGTACGGGCTAGTGTCGCTCCGGTCGGGCAGGGGCAGCGGCGACTCCTCCAGGTACGAGGCGCGGCGCTCACGCTCGTTCAGCTCGTAGGTTCGCAGCAGCTCGCGCAGCTGTACCACGATCACGGTCGTCTCAACGGTGGCGTCCGGGGCGGTGACGGCGGCGGACACCCGTCCCGACTCCGTGCGAGTTGCGACCACCACCGCGTCGGCCGCGTTCCGCTCGAAGGCGCTTCGCGCGGCGTCAGCGTCGTCGTAGGGCGTGACCGAGGCGCCGGGGACCTCGCTCGCGGCGCGCTCTAGGTCGTCGACCGCGTCGCCCGCGGCCGCGACTTCGATCTGCGCGCCGTCGAGCGCGCCCGGGTCGTACATCGAGACGAGCCCGACGACGAGGAACGACGAGAACGCGGCGATGAACAGCTGGATCCCGATCGCCAACAGGATCGTCTTCTCGGCGCGGAGCCCCGCGAGCTCCCGGCCGGCGATCGTCACGCGGCTATCCAAGGCTCACCACCCCGACGTTGTACGCGGCGTGCCCCAGCGTGGCCAGCGTCAGCGCCAGGGCGTAGGCGGTCCGGCCCCTCCTCGCGCCGAGGCTGGCCGCACTCGTCGCGGTCACGTGGAGGACGAGCGGGGCGAAGAACAGCGCCACGAGCGCGATCGGCGGCAGCCCGGAGAGCCCGGCCACGTCGGCGAACGCGGCGCGGCCGAGGAAGAGCTCGGTGAGCCCGACCGCTTGGACGACCGCCGTGGCCTTCTCCGCGAGGAAGAAGCCGGTCCCGGACGCGACGCCGACCGCGAGCGCGACGCGGTCGCTCCGCTCGAAGACGCCGCGCTCGAACCCGGCGTACAGGGCGACGCTCTTCGCGACCTCCTCGATGAACGCGATCGTCACGAGCAACACCGGGATCGACACGGTGACCGGCAGCGCGAACAGCACCGCGACGGCCAGAAGCTCCGCGACGAACACGAAGGGAATCGTACAGGCGGTGAGGAACGCGACCGAACCGAGCGCGCGGAGCCGCTCGCGGTCGAAGAGCGCGCCCCCGACGCCGCCGGGTCCGCCGCCGGTCCGCACCGCCGAGAGCCGGACCGCGAGCGCGTCGAGGAATTTCCGCGTCACGGGCTTCTGGGAGAACATGTCCTCCTCGCGGTAGACGCCGAGCCCGAGGCCGAAAAGCAGAGTCGCCCCGACCGCCATCGGCGCGGTCGAAAAGAGAACTTGGCCCGCCGACACCGCCTCGCCCTGAAGGTCGAAGACAACGAGGGTCAGTGGCGAGACGAGCGCGACGGGCGTCACGTTCGTGAAGATGGCCGGGACGAACGCGTAGGTCGTCAGGAGGACGCTCACGCCAACCGTGACGAAGGTGAGTTCCTTGAACGACCGCGCGAACATCGCGCCGACGAAGGTGGCCCCGAGGAACGTCGCCGCGACGGGCGCCACCGCCACCACGGAGAGCGGTCCGCCGCCGATCACGAGCGCGATGAGGGTCGTGACGACCGCGGCGGCCGCCGCGTACGGAAGCGTCTTGCCCGCGACGATCTCCGCCGGCGCGAGCGGCGTGACGAGCAGTGGTTCTCCGCGACGGTTCGTCCGCTCGTCGAGGATAGAGGAGCCGTACGCCTGTATCAGGAAGTTTATCGGTACGAGGAAGGCGAACGCCAAGAGCAGCGAGGTGAACGGGAACGGCGGCGTGATCGAGGCGGGCGAACCGGTCGTGTCCGCGCCGAACGCCCCGCCGCCGATCGACGGGATCGCGAAGCCGCCCTCCCCGTCCGATCCCGTCTCGCCGCCATCAGAGCCCGGGTCGGCGGTTCCGCCCGCTCCCGAGTCGGGAGCGGACCCGCCGCCGGACTCCCCGTCGGTCGACGCGTCTCCGGAGGAACCGTCGCCCGAGTCGGCCCCACCGGAGTCGCCGGCGGAGTCCCCGTCCGACCCGGAACCGCTCGTCTCCGTGCCGTCGCCGTCCGTTCCGCCGTCGGCCGCGGTGCCGCCGTCGTCCCCGTCGCTCGCGCTGCCGCCGCCCGGATCGCCCGTCCGACTGCCGTCGCTCCCGCCGAGCGTCGCGCCGTCGTCGAACCCGGTCGTCCTGCCGACGTACCGGAGCGTAACGGTGACCGGGAACGCCGCGGTCCGGTTCGGCTCGGCGCGCAGCAGCCGCTCGTTGTGCGCCTCGACCGCCTCGCGAACCGACGCGGCGGCCGCCTCGCCCTTCCGCGTGTCGGTCGCGCGGACGACGACCGAGTCGACGTCCGCCGGATCGATCGCCCCGTCGTCGACGGAACCGGGCCGCACCACGGTCACCACCACCGCGTCGGCGGAGTCGCCGAGCGACGCGGTCTCGGCCGGGACCGGTCGCAGCGACGCTTCCTCCTCGATCGCCTCCGCGTACGGCGAGCCGGCGTCGACGCCGACCCGGTACACGTCTTGGTCGACGTCGAGGCCGGCAACGCCGGTGGCCACGCCAACCCCGACGACGCCGCCGGCGACGAGAAGCAGGGCGACGCCCGCGGCGAGCGTCCGGCGGTCGACGCCGCCGGACGCCCGCGCCGACTCCCACTTGGCGACGCGAAGCACTCGGCGGCCGGCGACGGCGAGCCGTCGACCGAGGCGACGCAGCCGGTCGGTCACTCGGTGGCCTCCGTCGCGGTCGCCGCCGTCTCCCGCTCTGCTCCGTCGGTCGATCGGTCGTTTTCCGGCCCGTCAGGCTCTTGCCCGTCGACCTCGCCGTCGTCGAGCCCGTCGCCGGTGTAGCGGCCGGGCATCGGCCGGCCGACGATGTCGAGGAACACGTCCTCCAAGCTCGGCTCGCGGCTCCGGATGTCGACGACCTCACCGCCGGCGTCGGCGGCAGCCTCGCGGACGGCCGCGACCGCGTCCATGCTCGGGACCGCCGTGCGGTACCGGTCGCCGACCTCCTCGGGCGTCGCGTCGAGGTCGTCGAGGGGCGGCGTCGCGGTCGGCTCGACGTCAGTGAACACGCGGTAGGTCGTCTCGCCGTGTCGCTCGCGGATCCCGTCGACGCTCCCGCGGGCGACGATCCGCCCCTCGTTCATCACCACGACGCGGTCGCAGACCGACTCGACGTGGTAGAGGTTGTGCGCGGAGAAGACGACGGTCTTCCCCGTCTCGCGGAGTTCGCGGGTGAACGCCAGCACGGAGTTGGTCGTCACCGGGTCGAGCCCGGACGCGGGCTCGTCGTACACCAGCACGTCCGGGTCGTTGACCAGCGAGCGCGCGATTGCGACCTTGCGTTTCATTCCCTTCGAGACGTCGCCGAGGCGACGCTCCCGGTGGTCGAGTTCCAGCCGGTCGAGCGCGGCCTCGATCCGCTCGTCGGCGACCTCTCGGGGCACGTCGTAGAGGTCGGCGAAGAAGCGGAGGTACGACCGCGCGGTCATCTCCTCGTACAGCGGCGAATCCTCGGGCAGGAACCCGAGGTGGCGACGCATCTCGGGGTCCGAGGCGTCGAACCCGGCGACGGTCACCTCGCCGTCGGTCGGTTCGACGAGACCGGCGATCACCTTCAGCGTCGTCGTCTTGCCGGCCCCGTTCGGGCCGACGATCCCGAACACCTCGCCGTCGTCGACGGAGAAGTCGCTGTCGACGACGGCCGCGAAGTCACCGTAGGTCTTCCGCAGCCCCGACACCTCGATCATGCCTGCGCCTCCGCCGGCGCGTGGGTTAAAGCCACGCCCGCGGTTATCGGCCCCGAGAACGCGGCGACGGCGAGGACACCGGAGGGCGAGCGAGCGCGACGAACGACGGTCGGCCGAGCCCCCGACTCCGTTCGGTAGCCGATCGCTCCGTCCGGTAGTCCGTCACTCCGTGTAAGGTTTCTCGACGTTCCCGTCGCCGCTGATGTACGCGTTCATCCGACGGGTGATCCCGTCGAACAGCGTACTGAGCGGCGAGAGGACGCGCTCAACGAGTCGGACCGGCGACGAAGACCGGGACGGGCCGGCCCGACGAGAGAAAACGGTCGACTCGCGCTACTCTTCTTCCTCTTCCTCGACCGGTCCTCGCCCTCGTTCCCAGACCGCGTCCGCGGAGGTGTCGTTCGGTGCTGTGTGCGAGACGTCTTTCATCGTGTCGCGATCGCTTGCCATATTGACTCCCAATACCCCGGACCTCTGTATTAACCCTTCGTGGAAAGAGATAATGAGTCCTCATACCATATAAGGTATTAATATGGCTCTGTGCCACGATAGCGCAAAAAGTGGACGAATTGCGTATTGCCTCTGTTTTATGCCCCAGGTATCGGATGTGCGTTCGGATCTGAGCGGAGGATCACAGCGATGAGGGACGCCGCCGCCGGAGGACGCGACGTGTTGGGAGATTCCGATCGCGACAGCGAAACCGCGGTGGTCCGAGAGGGGACGACGCTCGCGGTCGGCCGCGACATCGACGCCCCGCCTGAGCGGACCGCGACGGCGCTCCGCGACACGCGACGGTGGCCCGACTGGAGCCCGTCTGTGGGGGGCGTGGAGAGCACCGATCGGTACGTCGAGACCGGGACGACCGGACGGGTCCGGGTCGCGGACGCTTGGGTTCCGTTCCGGGTGACGGCCGCGACGCGCCTCCGCTGGGACTGGCGGGTCGCCGGGGTTCCGGCCACGGGCCACCGGGTCGACCGCTATCCGGAGGATCCGGGTCGGTGTCGAGCGGTGATCGAAGTCCCGCTCGTCGCGGCCCCGTACGTTCCCGTCTGCCGACGCGCGCTCGACAAGTTCGCAGCGCTCGTCGAGGGAGAGTGATCCGGGCGGCGCCCGTGCCTCAGTTCTCGTAACCCGCTTCGAAGGGGTCGATGACCTCGCCGCCGGGGTCGTCCTCGTCGCGGGTGACTCCCGGCCCTCGCGTCGCGAGTTCAAAGACGAGCCCGTCGGGGTCGGTGAAGTAGACGCTCTTGAAGTAGGTCCGGTCTTTCACCTCGGAGACGCGGACGTCGTGGGCCTCGAGGTGTTCCCTCCACTCGCGGAGCGTCGCCTCGTCCTCGACGCCGAACGCGAAGTGGTGGCTCGCGCCCGGGCCGGGCGTCCCCTGCGAGTTCGGGTACTCGAAGTAGGTGACGTTGGTGCCCGGCTCGCCCTCCGGAGTCGACGAGAAGTAGTAGTGCGGCGTCCCGGGGTCGTCGTAGTTCTGCGTCCGCTTGACCGTGTGCCAGCCGAGCACGTCCTCGTAGAACGCCGCGGTCTCCTCGATGTCGGTACAGATGTTCGTGACGTGGTGGAGTCCCGTCGTCGGCGGCGCGTCGGTCATGGTCCGCGTGATCGGTCGTCGGGAGAGTAGTTAGTCGTACTGGGGGTTCGAAACGCGGATACGCCAGTCGCCGGACGATTCGGTTGGGGGTCGGCTCGGTCAGTCGGTTCGAACGGCGCTCAGAACAGCCCGACGCCGACCGCGTACGGCCACGCGGCCCCGCCGACGGCGAGCAACGCCAGCGCGGCGCCGGCGCCGTAGACGTTCTTCAGGAAGCTCGTCATCTCATTCTGCCGCTCTTCGGGGTCGTCCACCGACCAGAAGTCGTGCATCGTCACGGCGGAGACGAGGAGGAAGAACGCGAGCGAGCCCCCGGCGAGGACCGGGAACGCGCCCGCGGCGACGGCGAGTCCGCCGAGGACGAGGACGGCGCCCGAGGCGATCACCGAGAACTGCGGCGCGGGGAGGCCCTTGAACTCGGCGTAGCCGGCCATCGTCTCGAGGTCCATGAAGTGGTTGAGCCCCATGAACGCGAGCGTCGCGCCGAACAGGATCCGGCCGAGCAGGAAGAGTTCGCCCGCGAGGGGTGTGTCGAACTGGAGCGGTAACGTCGCGGTTTCAGCTAACATCGTGTAACCTGCTATACGGACGTAACCTATTTATCGCTTCCCGGACAATAGAGTTAGTAGGTAACACCGATGTCATCACAGGACCTTTCCGCGGCGGAGTCGGCGGAGACGGCGGATTCGGGGGCTGAAGCGGCTGGCGAGGCGACGGCGCCCGAGACCCCATGCCCCGTCATCGACTCCATCGAACAGATCGGCTCGCAGTGGCGGCTCGTCGTCCTCCACGAGCTGTTGAACGGCGAGGCGCGGTTCAACGAGCTCAAGCGCGAGACCGACGCGAACGCCCGGACGCTCTCGCGCGTGCTCGACGACCTCCAAGAGACGGGCTTCGTCGACCGCCGGTTAGAGGAGGACGCGCCGGTGGCGACGTACTACAGCCTGACCGCGAAAGGCGAGTCGCTCGCCCCCGTCTTCGAGGAGATCGACGAGTGGGCCCAGGAGTGGCTCGCCGAGTGCGACGCGTAAGCGTGCGTTAGCAGGAGTGGATTTCGTTTATAAACAGACATCCGTTCCCAGGCTGTTTGTTTATAAACTACCAACAGCGAATCGTCGATGAAGGCCTCCAAAGCCCCAGCCGCGAGGGCGGCGCAGGCGACGCAAGCACCGCAGGGAGCGAGCAGCGCGAGCGACCGAGGAGCGCAGCGAGCGTGCGCCGCCCTCGCGACTGCCCCTTTGAGTCCCGCCCCGTACAGCACCGCAGCCTCACACCTCCCCAGCCTCGTCGGCCGGCCTCCGCTTCGCTCCGGCCCGCCGACTCCCTCGCGCGTGCTCCTCGCGTCCGTTGGACGCTCGGAGGCACGCGCCACCGCCTCACAAATCGATGAGCGGCGCTGGCAGGCCCATCGGTTTGTAACTCGTGCCGCCGCGTCGCGCAGCCGCTGCGTCGCTCTCACACGTACTTTCGCGCGAACGCGTACAGGTCCGGGATGATGTACGCTACCCCGCCCACCGCGAGAGCGATCACGAGCGGGACCCCCCATGGGGTGTACCCGTCAAGTCGTATCGACCACCTGAGCAGCCCGGCGGCCTCCACGAGCGGCGGCACGAGGTACACGCTCGCACCGACCGCCGCGGCCGCCGGCGCGTGGACCGCCGAGACCCGATAGCCGTAGGCGCTGCCGGCGATGAGGGCGAGGCCGAGAGCGATCACGAAGGCGGCGTAGATGAGCGCGCCGAACCCGCCGAGCGGACCCGGTCCGTAGAGCGTGAACTCGTAGACGCGCTCGTCCGCGAACACGTAGTACAGGCCTCCCTCCTCGGGAGCCTCCTCGATGTCGATCCCGGTGTCTCCCGGAGCGACGTCCAACCCCGAGGGAACCGGTTTCGAGATCGAGACGCTGCCGTCGTCGGAGTCCGCCGCCACCGTGAAGAAGCGCTGTCCCCGTTCGGAGAGGTCCTCGTATTCGAAGGCGAACCCCTCGCAGTCGGCGAACGCGACGCTGACGTCTCCGGAGTCGGCGTCGTCCGTCGGGAAGAAACACGCCAGTTCGCCGCCGTCCCTGACGAAGTTCCAAGCCCCCGACCGGAACTCGGACGGGAGGTCGTCGACGGCGACCTCGTCGCGATCGCCGGCAGCCTTGACGGAGGCTTCACCGCGATCAGAGCCGGCGTCGACGACGTCCCGCGCCGCCCCGGAGAGGTCCGCGTAGCGGTGGACTTCGCTGTCCGTTCGATCCACCGAGTACGTAACCGGGGCCGGGTCCGTCGCGCCCGCGACAGCGCCGGTGACGACCCCGACTCCGACGACGAACAGGCAGAGGGCCGCGAGGAGTTCGGGTGACGGGCGATTCATCACCTGTTCCGATCCTCCGACGGCGTATGTGTTTTGTGTGACCTCGATTCGGCGACGGCGCTCCCGGCGCGGGCAAAAGGTGCTTCGCCGCCGAAACGCACACCATTCTCCGGCGCGTATGTGACACCGTGTACGCCGGACTGAAGAACACCCCCTGTTGCCTGTGCGGCCGGGACGACACCCACACCCGGATCGCCGTGCCGCCGCGGGCGCTCCGGCTCATGGAGAACGGCGAGCCGATCGCGTGGCGCGACGTGGTCGGCACCGTGACGCTCCGCTTCTGCGCCGACGACTGGGACCTCGTGAGCGACCTCGCCGTCGAGATGGACGCGCACCCGCTCTCGCGGTGTAACGCGGCGCACGTCTCCCTCGACCTCCGCGAGGACCACGAGGCGCTGCTGTCGGCGACGAAGGCCGAGACGGACCAGACGGAACTGGAGACGCGACTGGCATCCGAGGCCGAGGCGACGCTCGATGCGGTCGACGATCCCTACACAGAGGAGCGCGACGTGGTCGAGGCGATCGTGGTGTTGCGCGCGTTAGAGGAGCTCGGCGTCCGGGAACCCCCCGGCGACGCCGCCGCGCTGGCGCGCGACGACTGAGACGGTCGGGCGGCGCCGACGCCCGCTCACCGCCTGACCTCGAACCCGTCTTCCCCCTCCGGCCCGCCGTACTCGGCGTCCACGTCGTCGACCTCGGCGGCCCGGCTCCCGGTCTCACACCACGCCACCATGTCGCGAACGGCTCCCTCCGGACCCTCGAAGACGGCCTCGACCCGGCCGTCGTCGAGGTTCCGCACCCAGCCGTCGACGCCCTTCTCGCGGGCGGCGTCGCGGGTGCTCGCCCGGTAGTAGACGCCTTGGACGCGGCCCGAGACGAACACGTGCGCTCGAACGCGGTCGGTCATCGGTCGGTGGTGCGGCGCGCTGCCTGTTAAACGACCCGCCCGCGACCGACCGGCCGCCGACCGACCCGCGCCCGCAACCGACGCCTACTAACTCCCGCGCGCCGACGTGGGCGACATGGACCTGTTCGGAACCGCCGGGATCCGCGGCGGCGTCGAGGACCGCGTCACCCCGTCGCTCGCGCTCGCCGTCGGGCGGGCCGTGGGCGCCGAGATCCGATCGCGTACCGACGATTCGACCGCCGCGTCGACGCCCGAGCCGACGGTCGTCCTCGCCCGCGACGGGCGGGTGACCGGCCCGGCGCTCGCGGCCGCGATGGAGGCCGGTCTCTCCGCCGGCGGCGTCGCCGTCCGCCGCGCCGGGCAGCTCCCGACCCCGGCGCTCGCGTACGCCTCGCGGGGGCGCTACGGCGTGATGCTCACCGCGTCCCACAATCCGCCGACGGACAACGGGATCAAGCTGTTCCGCGACGGGACGGAGTTCGACCGCGACGCGGAGCGCGCCGTCGAGTCGCGGGTCGCCGACGAGGAGCCGGTCGCTCCGTGGGACGAGTGGACCGAGCCGACTCGAACCGACCCGCTCGGCGACTACCTCGCCGCCGTCCGCGAGTACGCCGCGGGGTTCGGCGCGCCCCTCGACGGGCTCCGGGTCGCGGTCGACTGCGGAAACGGGATGAGCGCGCCCGCGACGCCGACCGTCCTCCGCGAACTCGGCGCCGACGTGGTCACGCTCAACGGGAACGTCGACGGCCACTTCCCCGGCCGCGGGAGCAAGCCGACCCCGGAGACGCTCGCCGACCTGCGCGCGTTCGTCGCCGACGCCAACGAGGGCGTCGAGGACCCCGGACGGCCGGCCGACGACGGGAGGGGAGCGGGAGGCGACGGCGACGCGGACGAGACCGAGGGGTTCGCCTTCGGTATCGGTCACGACGGCGACGCCGACCGGATCGTGATCGTCGACGCGGACGGCGAGGTCGTCCACGAGGACACGGTGCTCGCGGTGCTCGCGGAGCGGTACACCCGCGCGAGCGACGCCGCTGACCCCGTCGTCGTGACGACGCCGAACGCCTCCGGTCGGATCGACGAACGCGTCCGCGACGCCGGCGGGCGCGTCGAGCGCGTCCGGCTCGGCGCGCTCCACGAGGGGATCGCCGCGGTCCGGGAGGACGCCAGCGCGGCCGGCGCCCTCGGTGAGGCCGGCACGGTCGGCGAGGCGGGCGCCGCGGGAGAGGTGGGCGCTGACACGCGCGTCGTCTTCGCGGCCGAACCGTGGAAGCACATCCACGTCGCGTTCGGCGGCTGGATCGACGGCGTGACCTCCGCGGCGGTGCTCGCGCGCCTCGTCGCCGACGAGGGGCTCGACGCGCTCCGCGGCCCGGTGACCGAGCGCCCGTACCGAAAGGTGAGCGTGGCCTGTCCCGACGACGCGAAGGAGCCGGCGATGGACCGGTTGGCGACGGCGTTGCCGGACGCGTTCCCCGACGCCGCGGTGGACACCGACCACGGCGTCCGCCTGGAGTTCGACGACGCCTCGTGGACGCTGGTTCGGCCCTCCGGCACCGAGCCGTACGTCCGCGTGTACGCCGAGAGCGACGATGTCGACGCCCTCGTCGCCGAGGTCGAAGCCGTGGTCGAGGACGCGGTCGCGGACGCGTAGGGCCGGCCGGTCCGACCGCCGACGCCCCGTCGCGGACGCGTCGGCGACCCCGCGTCACCCCGTTCGGAACCGTGAGAGATTCGGGTTCGTGGATCAGACGGCGGCGATCGGGCGACTGATACCCCGGAATCGGGCCGCTTCTCTCCACGAACGTGCCACCTCGACACCGCGAGAACGACGAATTTATGCCGCGTTCCGACGGGGGTACGAGTGAGATGGCATCCGACTTCGATCGGCGGCGGTTCATCAAGGCGGCAAGCGCAGCGGGCCTCGTCGGCCTCGCCGGGTGTAGCGGCGGCCCGAGCGGTGACGGGGGCGACGGGGGCGACGGCGACGTGCCGGCGCGGATCGGCATCGTCTATTCCGACGGCGGACTGGGGGACAACTCGTTCAACGACGCGGCCCAGCAGGGGATCTTCCAGGCGGAAGAGGAGTTCGGCATCGCGTACGACGAGTCGGAGCCCGACGGCGCCGGCGAGTTCGAGCAGTTCCAGCAGCAGTACGCCGGCTCGACCGACCCGGCCTACGACCTGGTCTGTACGATCGGGTTCAATCAGGGCGACTCGCTCTCGCAGACCGCGCCCGAGTACCCCGACCAGGACTTCATGATCGTCGACACCGTCGTCGACGAACCGAACGTCGCGAACTACCTGTTCCGCGAGCACGAGGGCTCGTTCCTGATGGGCGTGCTCGCCGGCCGCCTGACCGAGACCGAGTTCTCGGCCGGCGCCGGCGAGACGGACCCGGACTCGACGACCGTCGGGTTCGTCGGCGGCGTCGACAGCCCCGTCATCCGCCGGTTCCAGGCCGGGTTCGAGGCCGGCGTCGACTACGCGACCGACAACGTCGACGTCACCACGAGCTACGTCGGCAGCTACGCCGACCCCACCGGCGGGCAGGAGGCGGCGCTGTCGATGTACCAGAGCGGCGCGGACGTCGTCTACCACGCCTCGGGCGCGACGGGCGTCGGCGTGTTCCAAGCCGCACAGGAGGAGGGGCGGTTCGCCTTCGGCGTCGACCAGGACCAGTCGGTCTCCAACGAGTCGTTCTCGGACGTCATCCTGGCGTCGATGGTGAAACGCGTCGACACCGCGGTGTACGAGTCGATCTCGAACGTCATCGACGACAATCACCAGGGCGGGTCGACCACCGCGCTCGGCTTGGAGTCCAACGGCGTCGAGTGCGTCTACGGGCAGGAGATCGGCGACCAGGTCCCAGACGAGATCGCGACCGCCGTGGCCGACGCGCGCGACGAGATCATCGCCGGGAACATCGAGGTCCCGGAGACGACGAGCAACTGAACGCGGCGCCGCCGACTCGGAACCGAACCCCGCCGGCGGAATTTTTTTGCTTCCGGTCGGGCGACGGAGTGTCCCTCGTTCCGGTTGGACGACGAACAGGACCGGGCGCAGTAGCTCGGAATCCGGGCGCTTTTAGGCTCCGGCGCGGAGTTACGGGTGAATGAACCCGGCGGTCCACTTGGACGGTATCACGAAGCGATTCCCCGGGGTCGTCGCGAACGACGACGTCGATCTCGCGGTGGAGCGCGGGAGCGTCCACGCCCTCCTCGGCGAGAACGGGGCCGGCAAGACCACGCTGATGAACGTCCTGTACGGTCTCTACCGGCCGACCGAGGGGACCGTCCGGCTCGACGGCGAGCCGCGGTCGTTCGACTCGCCGCGGGACGCGATCGACGCGGGCGTCGGCATGATCCACCAACACTTCATGCTCGTCGACCCGATGACGGTGTGGGAGAACGTCGTCTTAGGCAACGAGCCGACGACTTGGGGCGGACTCCGCGTCGACAGGGAGGCGGCGCGGGAGGCCGTCGTCGAACTGAGCGAGCGGTACGGCTTCGACGTGGACCCGGACGCGACGATCGCGGACATCTCGGTCGGAGAGCAGCAGCGCGTCGAGATCCTGAAGGCGCTGTACCGCGGCGCCGAGGTGCTCATCATGGACGAGCCGACCGCGGTGCTGACGCCGCAGGAGGTCGAGGAGCTGTACGGCGTCTTCGAAGAGCTCACCGAACAGGGGAAGACGATCATCTTCATCTCGCACAAGCTTGGCGAGGCGCTGTCGGCGGCCGACGACATCACCGTCCTCCGCGACGGGGTCAACGTGGGCACCGTCGCCGCGGCCGACGTGACGCGCGAGGAGCTCGCGGAGATGATGGTCGGCCGGGAGGTGCTGATGGACCCCGCCACGTCGCCCCGAGAGACGGGCGAGCGCGTGCTGGAGGTGACCGACCTGTGCGTCGAGGACGACCGGGGCGTCGAGGCGGTCTCGAACCTGTCATTCGAGCTCCGGGGCGGGGAGATCCTGGGGATCGCGGGCGTCGACGGCAACGGACAGTCACAGCTCGCCGAGGCGATCACGGGTCTGCGCGAGACGGCGTCCGGGGAGATCCGCTACCGCGGCGAGTCGATGGTCGGGCAGACCCGCCGCGACCGGATCGACCGCGGGATGGCGTTCATCCCCGAAGACCGACAGGAGCGCGGCCTGGTGATGTCATACGACCTCACCGAAAACGGGGTCCTGGGGAGCCAACACGACCCGCCGTTCGCGCGCGGCGGACGGCTCGACTGGGGCGCGGCGCAGGACCACGCCGAGTCCGTCATCGAGCAGTACGACGTCCGGCCGCCGGACGCCGACGCGGAGGCCGAGTCGCTGTCGGGAGGGAACCAGCAGAAGTTCATCGTCGGGCGGGAGTTCGAGCGCGACCCTGAGCTGGTCGTCGCCGCCCACCCCACCCGCGGCGTCGACATCGGCTCCACGGAGTTCCTCCACGACCGGCTGCTCGAACTGCGCGCCGAGGGGAAGGCGGTCCTGCTCGTCTCCTCGAAGCTCGACGAGGTACAGGGGCTCTCCGACCGGCTCGCGGTAATTCACGAAGGAGAGTTCACCGGAGTCGTCGACCCCGCGACCGTGACCGAAGAGGAGATCGGGCTGCTGATGGCGGGCGAGTCGCTCGACGACGACTCGGTCGAACGGGCGGCGATCCACGACGCCGGCGGCGCGCCGGACGAGGTCGACGGCGGGGCGGCCGACGACGAGGGGGTGGACGCGTGAGCGATTCGGCGCCCGACGGGGACCGTACGGAGTCCCTCCTCGCCCGCGTGGTCGCCCCGTTCGTCGACCGGAGCGTCGCCGAGCGGCTCGTCATCAGCGTCGCCGCGATCCTCCTCTCGATCGTCGTCGGCTTCGCGCTCGTGCTCGTCTCCGGCCGGATCGCGCAGTGTTCGACCGCGGCGTGGACGATGCCGCTCACCGGGATCGGCTTCTGTTACGACCCGATCGAGGTGTACGTCGTGCTGTTCAACGGCGCGCTCGGGTACCCGTTCGCCGTCGGCGACCCCGGGCTGTTCAACCCCGCGTGGACGCCGTTCAACCTCTCGTTCGGTCTGACGCTCTCGGAGACGACGCTCCTGATCTTCACCGGGCTCTCCGTCGCCGTCGCCTTCCGCGCCGGCCTGTTCAACATCGGCACGCAGGGGCAGCTCGTCGTCGGGGCGCTCTCGACCGCCCTCTCGGTCCTCGCGCTCGCGCCCCTGCTCCCGGCCGGCCCGGTCGCCGGTGCCGTGCTGATCGTCGTCGGGACCGCGGCGGGCGCGGTCGGCGGCGGACTCTGGGGCGCGATACCCGGCGCGCTCAAGGCGTACGCCGACGCCAACGAGGTGATCACGACGATCATGCTCAACTTCGTCGCCGCGAACGTCGCGTACGTGCTCGTGTTGGAGGTGTTCCGCGCCGAGGGCTCCTCGGTGGTCGCCACCCGCTACGTCCCAGAATACGCGCAGTTCCCGTCGGTGCTATTCCCCCCGTCCACCGACTTCGCGCTGCTCGCGCTGGCAGGGGGCATCGCCTTCATCGGCGCGCTCTACTACTTCGTCGAGCACACGTCGCTCGGGTACGACCTCCGGACGAGTGGCGTCCAGGCGGCCGCGGCCGAGTACGGCGGTGTGAACGCGAAGCTCACGACCGTGCGGGCGATGACGTTGTCCGGCGCGCTCGGCGGTATCGGCGGCGCGGTGTGGGTGCTGATGTCCGAGGGGCGGTGGATGGCCTCGATCCCGGACCTCGGCTTCGACGGGATCACCGTCTCGATCCTGGCCGGGAACAACCCGATCGGCGTGCTGCCGGCGGCGTTCCTCTTCGGGGTCCTGAAGGGCGGCGCCTTGGAGATCGGCTTCCGGACCGACGTTCCCACGGAGCTCGTCGCCGTGCTGCGCGGGCTCATCATCCTGTTCGTCGCGATGCCGGAGTTCTTCCGGATGATCGGTCGATACACCGGCGTCGGGGGGACTGCCGGCGGCCCGGGCGGCGCGGCGTCGGCGGAGTCAGATGCCTCCGCCGGCGGCGACGGGGGTGAAGCCGATGCGTAACCCGCTCTCGCCGGCGTCGCTCCTCGAAGGCGCGAGCGAGTCGGGGTACGTCCGTTCGCTTATGGCCGGCACCGTCGGAGTGCTCGCGCTGCTCGGCGTGTCCGGGCTCGCGTTCCCCGACTCCGTGGCGGGCGACCTCGCGGGCATCGTCTTCTCGACGAGTACCGCCACGTCGACGGCGCGGCTCGCGGCGCCCATCGTGCTCGCCGGACTCGGCGGCATCTTCGCCGAGAAGTCCGGCGTCATCAACATTGGCCTAGAGGGGCTCCTCATCATCTCGGCGTTCGTGTCGGTGTACGCCGCGTCGGTCGTCGGCGTGGGCAACGCCGTCCTCGGCGTCCCGGCGCTCGCGATCGCGTTCCTCGCCGGCATCGCGGCGTCGACGTTCCTGTCGGCGGTGTTCGCGGTGGTCTGTATCGAGTTCAAGGCCGACCAGATCATCGCCGGGCTGGCCGTCTGGCTCATCGCGTTGGGGCTCGCGCCGTTCCTGTCGACCGTGTTCTTCGGCGGCGTCAACACGCCGAACCTCGGCGTGAGCGTCGGCTGGCAGTACTCGGCGACGATGGTGGTTTTCGCGACCGCCGGCTCGTGGTGGCTGTTGAACAAGACCGCGTTCGGCAAACACCTCCGCGCGGCGGGCGAGAACCCGAAGGCGCTCGACACGGTCGGCGTCTCCGTCTCGAAGGTGCGCTACGCCGGGGTGCTGCTCTCGGGCGTCCTCTCCGGAGTGGGCGGCTCGGCGCTGGCGCTGTCCATCGGGCAGTTCGTCGGCTCCGGCGAGACGATGGTCCAGGGCAAGGGGTTCATCGCCATCGTCGCGTACCTGTTCGGCAACTACAATCCGCTCGGGACGCTCGGCGCGGGCGCGCTGTTCGCCGGCCTCGACGCGATACAGATCCGGCTCCAGCAGCTCGGGTACGCGATCCCGGACACGCTGGTCCAGACCATCCCGTACGTCGTCGTGATCGTCGTCCTCACGCTGGTCGGCCGGACGCAGATCCCCGAGGCCGCGGGCGAACACTACGAGACCGAGGAGTAGCTCGCGCCCGCTGACGACCTCCCGGGTCCGGACGGTCAGTCCGACGCCTCGGTCTCCTCGGTCGGCGAGGGCAGTCGCAGGTCGGCGAACGCCTCGGTGTCGCCGATCCCCGTGACGATCTTGACCTCGTCGGTGATCGGGACGCCGACGCAGGAGAGGCGGGCGTTCGCCCCGCGGATCTGCTCATTGGAGAGGATCGACTGCCCCGGCATCGCCACGTCGCCCTTCACCACGACCACGGCGCAGTTGGAGCAGGCGCCGCCGCGGCAGGCGTACGGCCACGACCGGCCGCCGCGCTCCGCCGCTTCCAGGATCGACTCGCCGGGCTCGACGAGGAAGCGGCCGTACTCCGGGAGGTCGAGGTCGGCGTTTGCGGCCTTCTCGAAGAGGTCCTCATCGTCGAGCGACCAGCCGTGCTCGGTCAGCGCGTCGCGGTCGAGGTGATAGACGGTAGACGGCGACCCGGTGCGGACCGGTTCGACCGACCCCTCCGCGTACCGCCGAACCACGTCGGCCGCCTCGCCGACCGGCTCGTCGCCGAGGTCGTCGAACCAATCGCGGACCGTCGCGGGCGCGAGGTTCGACTCCGCGGCGACCGCCCCGATGTCGACCCCTTCGAGCCGGGCGACCGTCGAGACGAGCCCCGGCGAGTCGAGGGCCGTGATCGTCTCCTCGACCCACTCCTCGGAGCGGTCGTACCACGAAGCGAGTTCGGCCGTGCCGATACCTCGGTCGTACGCGACGGCGGTCATCAGCGCCGCGGTCGCCTCCGCCGACCGGACCTCCGAGAGCCACGCCCGGAGCCGGTCGGCGTCGACCCGTTCGAGTTGCCCCATGTCCGTATCGTTCGTTTCGAGGCCGTTAAACGACGAGCCTGAACAGTTAGGCTCCGGACGCGCCCCGGCTCGCCCCGGCCATCGCGAAATTCGTCGGCGCGCGGCCGACCGAAACGGGAGCAAAGAGTTTTGCCCGGCGCACGACACGGTCCGGTAATGGATATCGACGAGTACGACGTCGTCGTGGCGGGGGCCGGGACCGCCGGCTGCTACGCCGCCGCGACGATCGCGAACGAGGGGCTCGACGTCGTCATCGTGGAGCGGAAGGACGCCGAGGAGGCCGGCCACATCGCCTGCGGCGACGCCCTGAAGGGCGCCGACGCCTTCCCCGAAGCGATCCCGAAGGACCGACTCGAACCCGCGTTCACGAACACCGGCGTCGACCACGGTCGCTTCGAGATCCCGCAGGAGGACACGGTCCTAGAGATCCCCGTCCCCGGCGAGCTCGCCGTCATCGATCGCTGGGAGTACGGCCGCCAGCTCATCTCCGGGGCCGAGGACGCGGGCGTCGACTTCCACTACGACACCGTCATCAACGACGTGAGACAGAACGAGAGCGGCCGCGTCACCGGTATCCACGCGGTGCGGAAGGGCGACCCGCGGACGTACGAGGCGGACGTCGTGATCGACGGTGCCGGGTCGCTCTCGCTGCTCCAAGACAAGGCGGACTTCGAGGAGACGACCTTCGACACGAACGTCCGGTACTCGCAGTTCTGCTCGGCGTACCGCGAGATCGTCGACGTGCCGGAGCCGGTGGAGTGGGACGACGCGCTGGTGTTCAAGGCGACCGACCGCGCGGCGGGCTACCTCTGGTACTTCCCGCGGACCGCGACGGAGATCAACGCCGGCCTCGGCTTCCAGATGACGGAGGAGCCGATGAAGCTCGTCGAGTCGCTGAAGAAGGACCTCCGCGACCGCCCCGAGTTCGAGGGCGCGGAGGTCCGCGACAAACTGGGCGCCGCCCTGCCCACCCGACGCCCCTACGACTCGGCGGTCGCGCCGGGGTACATGGCGGTCGGCGACGCGGCGGGTCACGTGAACCCGACGACCGGAGGGGGAATCGCCGGCGCGGCGTACGCGGGCAAGTACGCCGGCGAGCAGGCCGTGAAGGCCGTCTCGGACGACGACGTGAGCGAGGAGAACCTCTGGCGGTACAACACCCGCGTGATGGACCACTTCGGCGGCCGGTACGCCGGCCTCGACGTTTACAACGTCCTCGCGACTTCGGTCGACGTGGACAACCTCATGGGGCTGCTCGCGTCGCTGCCGGGCGAGAAGCTCGCGGAGGCGCTGTACGAGGGGTCGACCTCGATGTCCTTCGGGCTGAAGCTGAAGGCCGCGGTCAAGTCGTTCGGCTACTGGGGGACGATCCGGAACTTCTACCAGACGAAGTCGCTGGCGGACGAACTGATCGGCCACTACGAGGAGTACCCGACGAGCCCCGCCGCGATGGCGAACTGGACCCGCCAGCGCGACGACATCATGGACCGCGTCTACGAGACGACCGGCGCCGACGCGAAGTACTGAGGCCGTGAGCGGCTACCGGCTCACTACCGTCGAGACGGTGCGCGAGCAGGGCTCGTGGGCGTTCACGGCTCGTGAGGGCGACGAGGACCGCGAGGTGTTCCTCGTGCCGTGCGCGGACGAGTCGGATGAGCGCGACGACGAGGACCCACCGGTGCGTGCGTGGATCAACCGCTGTACCCACGAGGACCAGCGGCTTCACCGCGAGGCGGTGGGCGCCGTCACCCGCGGCGGCTCCGTCGTCTGTCCGAAGCACGGCTCGGCGTTCGACGCGTGCGACGGCGGCTGCGACAACGGCGAGGCGGCGGGCACGACGCTCCGATCGGTGGACGTGACCGTCCGCGACGGCGCGGTGTTCCTGACCGACGACGACCTCAGCTACCTCCGCGAGGGGTTGCCGGACGAGGACGACGACGGCGCGGGGCCGTCGTCGAGCTCGCACCTCACCTTCTGAACGGGGCGAGATTCGGCGGACCGGCGACGTCTACGGCTGCGCCTCCGCGACTCGCCGGATCGCGCCGGCGATCACGTCGATGCCGAGCGACAGGTCGTCCTCGACCACGTCGAAGTCGGTGGTGTGGTGCCCGCCCGGGTGGTCGGTGCCGACGCCGAGGTAGCAGGCGAGCCCGCCCTGATCTTGGACGCGGTTCATCAGGTACGTAGCGTCCTCGGAGCCGCCGAGGTCGTCGCTGTCGACGACGTTCGTGACGCCCTCGACGTCGCCCGCGGACTCCCGGACGAGGGCGGCGAGCGCGTCGTCGCTCGTCGCGCTGGGCGCCTCGCCGAGCGTCGACACCTCGACCTCGCAGTCGTGCATCGCCGCGGCGGAGTCGAGGATGCGGTCGGCGTGGTCGGACATGTACTCGGCGAGCTCCGTCGTCTGTCCGCGGAGCTCGCCCTCGATGTGCGACTCCTCGGGGATGATGTTCGTCGCGGTGCCGCCGCCGACGAGCCCAGCGTTCACGCGCGTGGGGCCGTCGGCGTGCCGCGGGATGGCGTAGAGGTTCTGGACCGCCGCCGCCATCGCCTGAACCGAGTTCCGACCCTGCTCGGGGCGCGCGCCGGCGTGCGCGGGCTCGCCGGAGAACTCCGCGAGGAAGTGCCGCACCGCGAGGAATCCCTCGACGCCGCAGACGACCTCGCCGGACGGGTGATCGAGGCCGACGTGGACCGCGTAGAGGTAGTCGACGTCGTCGAGGTGGCCCGACTCGGCCATCGGCTTCCCGCCGGCGACCTGCTCCTCGCCCGGCTGGAAGAACACCTTGAGCGTGCCGGAGAAGTCGGAGTCGAGGACGGCGTCGAGCGCGCCGAGCCCCATCGTCGCGTGGGCGTCGTGGCCGCAGGCGTGCATGAACCCCTCGTGCTCGGAGCGGAACCCCTCGGCGGCCGGGACGTGCTCGGCCGACTCAGACTCCGTGATCGGGAGCGCGTCGATGTCGACCCGCAGGCCGATCACGGGGCCGTCGCCGCGCTCGACGACCGCGACGCAGCCGGTGTAGCCGCCCGAGAGCCGGTCAAGGATATCCGGGTCAGCGCCCGCCTCGCGCGCCTGCTCCTCCCACTCCGAAAGCTCCTCGTCGCCGGGGACGTTCAGTCGCTCGTCGGTCGCCAGCGCGTCCGGGCCGACGTGGAGCTCCGTCAGGTCCCGCTCGCGGAGGGCCTCGACGATGCGGGCGGTGGTGTAGAACTCGCGCCACGCGGGCTCGGGGTGGCGGTGGAGGTCGCGGCGGAACGCGCGGTACTCGTCGTCTTCGAGAACGCTCATACCCGTGGGTGGCCCGGGGACAGGTTAAAACGTCGGCTGCCGGAGAGCGACGGGGACCGCATCGGAGCCGACCGCGGGCGGCTCACTCCTCGGCCGTCCCCATCCGCTCAGAGTAGTCCCACGCGTGGATCCGCTCCGGTTCGATCCGGATCTCGACCTCCTCGCGCTCGGATCGCAGGAGCCGGTCGGCGGTCGGGTTGTCCGTGCCGCCGAGGTACTTCGTCAGGAGCGACCGCAGGAGCCGCTTCCCATCGTCGGGTCGGACCGTCGCCCGGCCGCGGCCGCGGACCCCCTTGTACGGCGGGTCGTTCGTCGACACGTCGAAAGAGACGCTGTCGTCGTGGTCGACGAACTCGACCAGATCGGCGTTCGCGCTCGTCGCACAGCGGATCGCGCCGGGCGGCCGCGCCGCGCCGTCGCCGTCGTCTCCACCGTCGGCGCTCCCCCCGTCCGGGTCCCACGCGAACCACAGCGAGACGATCCACGGACGGTCGCCCGGGGTACGGCAGCCGAGGCGGACAGGGACGGACGCGGCGGCGAGGAACTCGTCGACGCGGTCGCGGTCCCACGGGCCGGTCGGGTCCATACCGATCCCACGCCCGCGCCCCGCCTAACAGTTGCGCCGCCCGGACTCGATCGAGGTCGGCGGCCGAACCACTCGGAGCCCGGCGGCTCCGGAACACAAGAGAATTGACGGTCCCCCCGCGAGAGGTGGTATGACCGACTACTTCGAGGTCCACGAGCGCGACGGCGCCGCCCGGCTCGGGGAGGTCCGCCTCGCCGAGCCCGTGTCCACGCCGGCGCTGGCGGACCCGTTCCTCGACGACGCCGGAAGTCTTTGGGCCGGTGACCGCGAGGTCCCAGACGGCGACGAGACCGCGCTGACGGTGCTTCCCCACAGGGCGTTCCCCGCGGGGACCCGCGACGAGGTGCGCGAGTCGTTCGCGGTCGACCACCCCGGCGTCGCGTTCCCCTCGGCCGCGGTCGTCGACAGTCGGAGCGCCCGCGACCTCGGCGCCGACGCGTACCTGCTCTCGGACGCGCAGGGGTTCGTCGGCCACGGCGAGGCGTTCCGGGACGCGATCCTCCGCGCGAAGTCGGCGCTGCCGCCGGACGCCGCGCTCGGCCTCTCCGGCGTCGCGACCCCGCGGAACGTCGCGCTCCTCGCGTACGCCGGCGCCGACCTCGTCGACGCGACGCGCGCCCGGACGAAGGGGACGCAGGGGATGTACCTCACCGCCGACGCGGAACACTTCCTCGAAGACTTGGAGGAGCTCCCCTGCGCCTGCCCGGCCTGCGCGAAACCCCGGAGCGAGTTCACCCGGGACGACTGCGCCGACCACAACGCCAACGCGCTGCGGGCCGAGCTTCGGCGGGTCCGCGAGCGGATCCGGAGCGGCCGCCTGCGCGATTACATCGAGGCGCAGGCCCGCCACGAGGGGTGGCTCACGGCCGCGTTCCGCGAGTTCGACGACCAGTGGGGGTACTTGGAGGAGCGGACGCCGCTCATGCGCGACGCGGAGGTGACGGCGGCGTCGGCGGAGACGCTCGACCGCGTCGAGATCCGTCGGTTCGCCGACCGCGTCACGAGCCGCTACCGGAACCGGTTCACCGACCAGCCGCTCGTGTTGGTCCCCTGCTCGGCGACGAAGCCGTACAGCGACTCCCAGAGTCACCGCCAGTTCCACGACGCGATCAAGTGGCGCGGCCACACCGTCTCGATTACCTCCCCTATCGGCGTGGTGCCGCAGGAGCTCGAGACGACCTACCCCGCTCAACACTACGACTCGGTCGTCACGGGCGACTGGAGCGAGGACGAGATCGAGTTCGTCGCGGAGGTCCTCCGGCGGTATCTCGAACGCAACGACTACTCGCGCGTCGTCGCGCACGTCCCCGAGGACGGGTACCGCGAGATCTGCGAGCGCGTGGAGAGCGACCCCGCGATCGACGCCGACTTCGAGTACACCTGCGTCGACCACCCGACGACCGACGAGTCGCTCGGCGAACTGAACGCCGCCCTCCAGGGCGAGCCGGCGTACAGCAAGCGGGAGCGCGAGCACAACACGGTTCGCGCCATCGCCGACTACCTGCTCGGCGACGGCGCGGGCGACGACCTGTTCGGCGGTCTCGGCGCGAGCGGCGGAGGCGACCGATACGGCGGCGAGGCCGACGTCCGCACGACCGGCCGCTACCCCAAGCTCCAGGTGTGGGGCGACGAGCCCGACGCCGGCCGCGAGGGCGAGCCGGGCGAACAGCTCGCGACGATGGTCCCGCAGTACGGCACGCTCTCGTTCACCCTCGCCGGCGCGCGCCGCTGGGTCGAGAGCGACGCGCCGACGAAGCGGGTGGAGATCGATCAGTTCGTCCCGCGTGGCTCCGTGCTCGCGCCGGGCGTCGTCGACGCGGACGACGATATTCGGGTCGGCGACGAGGTCGTCATCGAGGGGCCGAAGGCGTTCGCGGTCGGCCGCGCGGCGATGTCTGGCCCAGAAATGGCGGGATCGACCCGCGGCGTCGCCGTCGAGGTGCGGCACGGAGAGGAGAAGTAACTGGACGGCTCCGGTGGACTCCTCGGCGGACGATCGCCTTCAGTTGTCGCGCCGGACCCGGAGCCCGTTTCGATGTCGGCCCGCTACGACTCGGGAGCGCTCCGCGAGAAGCCCCCCGAACTATCGGCGTTGCGAGCGGTTCACTCGTCGGCCTCGGATCCCTCCGCGCCGCCGAGTTCGGACAGTTCGGTTTCCAATTCCTCGGAGTCTTCGAGGAGCAACCCCGTCCCGCCCGCGGCGATCATACCGACGCCGATCGCACGGAGCTGCCGGAGGTACGCCGGCTTCGCTTCGAGCTCCGACGCGTTGTCGAAGTTCTTCCCGATCATCTTCTTGCTGAGCCTGACGCTCGCCCGCGGGAAGAGCGCGGTGACGACCCCTTGGACGAGTATCATTGCGGACCCGAATAGACGGCCTTTCTCACAGCCTTTCATACACGGTAGTACGTCTCGCCGCCGGATAACTATTGCCCCTAACACGCAATACCGCCACGTCAGTTTTCTTTAGATGCGCATTTCCAGCTACTTCCCCCGTATATATTGTGAACTATTTACAACACTATGTTTATCCGTAGGGCGCCTGTATACGACCTATGACGAGAGACGCTGAGGCGGCGGACCGATGTGGTGGAACCGCCGTCGCTGCGACCGCGAAGCAGCGCCCGACAGACTCGCCGCTCGGAGCCGACACCCCGTCGCGCGTCGGGCCGTCCCCGGACGGGAGGTCGGCATGACCGCACGGAATCCGATAGCCGCTCGGACGCTCGCCGTCCGCGGGGCCGGGACGTTCCTGATCGGGGTCGCCGTCAATCTCGCTCTCGGGTGGATCGCGTTGACCGGGGGTCTCGTGGCGTCGACGGAGTTCTTCCGGTACCCCCCGATCGTCGTCTGGACGCTGTTGGGAACGATCGGTGCGGCCGTTATCTACGGGGCGCTCACGCGTTTCTCCGCGACGCCGGACCGGACGTTCGTCCGCGTCGCCGTCGCCGCGCTCGTCTTGTCGTTCGTCCCCGATGTCGGCCTGCTCGTCGCCGTCGAGGGCGTGACGACGAGCGAGGCCGTCGCGCTGATGGCGCTTCACGTCCCGCCGGCGATCACCGCGATGATCGCGCTCCCGAACACTCCGTTCGGGCGTTAGCCAGCTTCCGGAGTTTACACCTTCGCGAGGCCGGCCGAACCCGCACTCCTCAGTCGTCGGCGGTCGCCTCGGGTCGGTACGCCTCGCTGATCTTCTTCCACTTCCCCGACCGGAACCGGAGGTAGTTGATCGCGGCGGGGATCGTCGTCTCGGCCATGAACGCGAAGTAGAGTCCCCACAGCCCGATCGCCGGGAGCGCCACCTCGGGGACCGTGAGACCGACGAGCGGGAGCTCGATCGCGGGTGTCGCGTCGTGTGCGCCGACGTACGCGAGCGGGATCGACACGCAGAACATCCCGAGGAACTGGCTCGCGAAGGGGATCTTCGTGTCGCCGGCGGCGTCGAGGGGGCCGGCCGCCCCGCCGGAGACGCCTTGGAAGATCACCGCGGCGCAGGCCGCGTACACGAGGTTGACGGCGATCGGTATCTCCGGGCTGTCGGGCGACTCGGCGAACAGCGAGACGATGTCGGTGGCGAAAACGGCGATCAGCACCGCGGAGACGGCGTACGTCGCCACCGAGAAGCGGATGATGTCGCGGGCGTACGCCTCCGCTTCGTCCGGGCGCTCGACGCCGAGCTCCTGCCCGACGAGGCTGGAGGAGGCGAGGCCGAACCCCCAGCCGGGCGTGTTCATGATCCCCCAGATGCGGCGGGCGATGACGAACGCGGCCACGGTGTTTTCCCCGAACACGTCGAGGATGGCGAGCATCGGGAACTCGGCGGCCGTCCACACGAGGTTGCGCGCCCCGACCGGGACGCCGATCTCGACGAGGTCGCGGAGCATGCCGGGGTTCAGGTACGAGCCGGTCGGTTCGATCGCGACCGGGAACTCGCCGATGAGGGGGGCTCTCCCGCGCACGAGGCCGACGGTGAAGCCGCCGACCGCGAGCACGTTCGAGAGGACGGTGCCGACCGCGGCCCCCTCGACGCCCCAGCCGAACCCGAAGATGAACAGCGCGCTGAGGGCGATGTTCGCGACCGCGCCGCCGGCCCGGACCTGCATCGCGGTGTAGGCGTCGTCGCAGCCGACGAGGATGCGGCTCCCGACGAGGTTGAGCGCGGCGAACGGGACGCCGAGGCCGACGACGCGGAGGTAGTCCGCGCCGTATGCGATCGCCGCCTCGTTGCTGCTCAACACGTCGATGAGCGCGGGGGCGAACAGCCAGAACGCCGCGCTGACCGGCAGCGTGATCGCCACCGCGAGGAGGACGCTGGAGCGCACCGCGTCCCCCAGTTCGCCGAACGCCTCGGCGCTGTACCGCTGGGAGACCAAGGCGATCGTGCCGCCGGCGACGCCGCCGCCGAACGCGAACGCGAGCCCCCAGTAGGGCCCCGCGAAGCCGACGCCGGCGACGGCGCTCGTGCCGACCGCGACGCCGACCATCGCGACGTCGACCGCGTTCTTCGACATCCGGGCGATCCCGGTGACGATCCGGGGCCACGCGAGGTCGGTGGTCCGCACCACGCGGTGACGGTCGATCAGCCCGGCCCTCGCGAGGGCGAAGCCGATGTAGAGGATCAGCGCGCGGAAGGGGTTCGGCAGCCGAGAGATCAGCTCGCGGAGGGAGTTCGGAAGGCGAGACACGGCAGATGCCCGCCTTTTCCGCTGGCGGCTAAAGGAGTTTCGTCACGCGGCAGGGGGTTCCGGATCGAGCGGGGGTCGCGGGCCGAGCCGTCGCCCGATCAGGCGCCCGAGACGAGGTAGACGGCCGCGGCGGCGAAGACGATCCCGAGCCCCTTCCGAGCCGTGAACGACTCACCGAGGAAGAGGAAGCCGATCACCGACGAGAAGACGAGGAACATCGCGAAGATGGGCGTCACGACGCTCACCGGACCCGCGGAGAGCGAACGGTACAGTGCGAGGATCCCGATACCGAGGAACACGCCCGCGGCGAGCACGTGCGCCAGCTTCGGCGAGGCGAGGTGGCCGGTGAACTCCTGTCCGGTGTACGCGATCACGCCGAGCGCCATGGCGACGAGCAGCGTGTTCGAGACGACGACGGCGACGTCGCTCGGGATCGCGTTCGGACCGGTCGTGGCGACGCGCATCAGCGGCGAGACGAGCGCGTACGCACCCATGGCGAGCAGCGCGTACGGGAGGTAGGTCGTGGCCGTAGCGTCCATACCACGGGGTCACCGCCCGGAGGCAAGTGCCTATCGACCCGCGTTCGGCGGCGGCCCCAGCGGGGCCGACTCGTCGGCCGACCGCGAGTCGTCGGGAACGTCGCCTTCGCGGTCGGCGTCCGAACCGCCCCGGTCGTGAACCGGGACGCAGACTGTCACCGCCGTCCCCCTCGGCTCGCGCTCCGCGAACGATATCCGGCCGCCGAGGTGGTCGACGCCCCACTTGACGATCCACAGGCCGATCCCGCTCCCGTGGCGCAGCGGCGTCTCGGTGCCGCGGTCCAACACGCCGTACTCCGCGGGGTCGATGCCGGGACCGTCGTCCGCGACGGTGACCTCGACCCAGCCGTCCTCGACGAGGGCGTCGATCCGGGCCCACGGCTCGTCCGCGTCGTTGTGTCGGACCGCGTTCGAACAGAGGTTCTCCAAGACGACCCGCAGCACCACCGACACCGAGACGGACGGCACCGTTCCGACCTCGATCCGCGCGTCGGGATCGATCTCCCGCGCGTCGGCGACGGACGTGCGTCGTGGGGTATCGATCTACACTTACCCACGCCGTGAGGCGTTAACAAAACGCGAGCGCTCGCGGTATCAGCGGGCTCGGTCGAACGACGCGGGCACCTTCGGGGTTCAGTACGCTTTTGACACGAGCGGCCGATAACTCGCGTATGGACGGAACCTTCGATCACGTGATGATCCGCGTCGAGGACTTAGAGGAGAGCCTCGACTGGTACCAGACCCACCTGAACTACGAGGAGAAGGGCCGCTGGGAGGCCGACACCTTCACCAACGTCTTCCTCGGTCCCGAGGACGTTCACGAGGACGGCGCGCTCCTCGAACTCACGTACAACCACGACGGCCGGAGCTACGAGCTCGGCGACGCGTGGGGTCACATCGCGGTTCGCGTCCCCGAGGACGCGCTCCAGGAGTCGTACGACCAGCTGATGTCGGAGGGCGTCGACGACTACCGCGACCCCGAGTCCTGCGGGAACCGCTACGCGTTCGTGAAGGACCCGGACGGCCACGAGATCGAGATCGTCAAGCGCGACCACGGCGCGAAGTGGAGCATCGACCACACGATGGTCCGCGTCGAGGACGCCGACGAGGCGCTCGGCTACTGGACCCGCAAGTTCGAGTACACCGAGTACCCCGGCCGCTGGGAGGCCGACACCTTCTCGAACTACTTCGTGGCGCCCGAGGACGCGCCGGAGGAGGCGATGAAGCTCGAACTCACCTACAACTACGACGGCCGGGAGTACACGATGGGCGACGCGTGGGGCCACGTCGCGGTCCGCGTCGACGACCTCGACGACGCGTGGGACGCGCTGATGACCCGCGAGGCCCCCGACTACCGCGACCCCGCCTCCTGTGACCACAACTACGCGTTCACGAAGGACCAGGACGGCCACGAGGTCGAACTGGTCACGCGGGACTGAGTCCGCCGCCGTCCGACTCCGTTTCTCCTCCGCGGTCGCCGTCAGTCTGCCGACTCGACCCCGGTGATCTCGAAGCGCGCCCCCCCGGCCTCGCTCTCGACGGCCCGCACCGACCAGCCGTGCGCGTCGGCCACCTGCTCGACGATCCGCAACCCGAATCCGGTCCCCGACTGCGATGTGGAGTAGCCGGCGTCGAACACCGTCCCGCGCAGGTCCGGGTCGATCCCCGGGCCGTCGTCGGCCACGTAGAAACCGTCCGGCAGCGATCCGACCGTGACGGTCAGGTCCTCGCCGCCGTGTTCTATCGCGTTCCGGATCAGGTTCTCTAACAGCTGTTTGAGTCGCCCCTCGTCCGCGACCACCGTCCCCTCGACTTCGGTGCGCAGCGTCGCGTCGCTGGTGTCGACGGTCCGCCAGCAGGCGCCGACGACCCGTGCGATGTCGACCGGCTCGGCGTCGGTCACAGGGTCGCCCTCGCGCGCGAGCGTGAGGAGGTCGTCGATCAGCGCGGTCATCCGGTCGTGGGCGCGCTCGACCGCCGCCAGGTGTTCGCTGTCACACTCCTCGCGCGCGAGTTCGGTCCGGCCCCGCGCGACTTCGAGCGGGTTCCGGAGGTCGTGTGACACGACGCCGGCGAACTCCTCTAGTCGGTCGTTCTGCCGCTCCAACTCCGCAGTCCGATCCGCGAGGCGACGGGTGCGCGCCTCGGCCTGGAACGCCGTCTCGGCCGCGGTCGCCAGGATTCCGGCGAGGTACTCGTCGACGCTGCCGAGCATGCCCGGCTCCGTCTCGCCGATCGATATCGTCCCGAACTCGCCGATCGGAACGATGAGCAGGCTCCGGAGCGGCGTGTCGACGTCGAGCGCGTCGGTCGTCCGGATGTCGTCGAACTTCCGGAGCTCGCCCGCCTCGAACGCCGCCCAGTTGAGGCTCCCGCCGTCCGGCGTGAACGTCTCCCGCTCGGGCAACACCTCCGTCGCGCGGTCGGAGACGGCGACCGGGACCAGCCCGCCGGCCGCCTCGTCGTAGAGCCGGACGGTAACGATCGAGAACTCCAGGACGTCGGTGGCGGCCGCGACGGCCTGCTCGGCGATCGCTTCCCGCGACTCCGCGCGGACGAGCGTCCGCGTGGCGCCGTGGAGCCGCTCGACGCGGCTCTCGCGCTCGATCCGGTCGAGCGCCGCTTCGAGGTGGTCGGTGAGGATCTCCGCCACGAGGACGTCGGTGTCGGTGAACTCGTGCGGGTCCGGGGAGGAGACGACGAACAGCCCGTGGTCGCCGATCGGGCCCAACACGAGGCTCTCCGCCGGCGAGGGCTCGTCCAACCGATCGGACGACGAGAGCTCGTCGATGACGACCGACCCCTCGCCGCGGAAGGCGCCCCACGCCAGCGCCGCGCGCGATCCTGCCGGCGCGTCGCGGTCGTACGACGGCTGCTCTTCGAACAGCATCGGCACAGAGTCGCCGAGCGCGGCCGGCTGGAGGCTCTCGCCGTCCTCCGAGAGCAGGTGGATCCCGCTCAACCCGGCGTCGATCAGGTCGTCGACCGCCTCGACCGCCAGCTCGGCCGCCTCGTCGGTGGTTCGCGTGTAGTTGAGCTCCCGCGTCCACTCCCGGAGGCTCGCGAGCGTCCGCTCGCGCTCCTTCCGCTCGGAGATGTCGCGCGTGGTGACGACGTACCCCTCGATGCCGTCCGTCTCGATCCGGTCGCTGCCGACGGACTCGAGCCAGCGGTAGCCGCCGTCGGTCGTTCGGAACCGGTACTCGGCGGTCGGGGGGTCCCCGTCGCCCTCGAGCGCGCCGAGCGCCTCACTCACGGCATCTCGATCCTCCGGGTGGATGTACTCCAGCGCCCGCTCGCCGAGGAGGTCCGACGGCGCGTAGCCGATCACGCTTTCGCACGACGGACTCAGGTACCGGAATCGCCAGTCGCTCGACAGCACCGTGACCACGTCGCCGGCGTGTTCGATGAACGCCCGGTGTCGCTCGCGCTCGCTGTCGTCGCGGACCACGCCGACGAACCGCCGCTCGCCGTCCGCGGTGAACTCACCGTACGAGATGGAGACGGGGACCTCGTGGCCGTCGCGGTGGAGCGCGTTGAACCGGACGTCTGACCAGTCGACGCTCCGCTCGCCGTCGGCGAGATACCGATCGACCGCCTCGAGGTGGTCGTCGCGGTGTCGTTCGGGTATCAGCGTCGTGAGCGGTTCACCCTCCAGATCGGCCGGTTCGTACCCGAACATCGGCTCGACGGCGGCGTTCGCGAACCGGATCACGCCGTCGGTGTCGACCGACAGGATCGCGTCCGACGCCCCTTTTGCGACCGCGCGGAACTGTCCGACGGCCTGCTCGGCCTCCCGCTCGGCCCGCCGCTGCTCGACGGCCTCGACGATCCGGTCCGCCAGCCGCTCGCACTGCTCCGTGTCGCCGGACTTCCGCATGTAGTCGGTGACGCCCGCGGATATCGCCTCGCTCGCGACCGCCTCGCTCCCCCCTCCGGTGAACAGGATGAAGGGAAGGTCCGGGTCGCGCTCACGGACCTCGTCGAGGAGATCGAGGCCGTCTCGACCGGACAACTCGTAGTCGGAGACGATACACTCCACGTCGCGCTCCGACAGCGTCTCGAGTCCGGCGGCCGCGTCGGGCGCCGTCTCGACCGCGATCCGGTCTCGCTCCTCCCGTAAGAACGACGCGACGACCGCACGCAGGTCCGGGTCGTCGTCGACGAGCAGGACCGGGATGCGGTCGGTCATACACTCGGATTACTTACCATTCGGGTATAACGGTTTTGCCCCGCAGGCGTCGAGCGGTCGGCTCCGTCCGAGCGGTCAGCGGTCGCCGGCCGCGATCGCCCGGGGCTCCCGAACCGGTCCGTCAGCCCGCCGCTCGCGGCTCACTCGTCTTCGGCCGGGGTCTCACCGGCGGCCGGACGGAAGGCGACCAGCCGCTCGCCGTCGGTGGCCCGCTCGCCGATATCGACCGTCACCGCGTCGCCGATCGCGACCGCCGGGGCGGCGTCGTCTCCGTCTCGCTCCGCGTCGCCGTCGCGGACCACGCCGGTGAGCCGCGTCGGGCCGAAGTCGACCACCGCGGTCGCGTACGGCGCGTCGTCGGCGAAGCGCGGCGAGGGGACGTGGACGACGCTGTACGTCTCGACGGTCCCCGTCTCGTCGAGGGGCTCCCGCGAGAGTTCGGGGGAGCCGCACTCGGGACACACCCGCCGCGGGGGAAGGGAACCGTGCCCCTCCGGGCAGACGACCGCGAACCCGTCCCCGTCTGCGAGCGCGTCGAGCCACTCGGCGTACTCTCGGTCCGTCGGCGACGAGGCGTCCGCCGCGTCCGCGCCGTCGTCGCTCATTCCGCCACCTCCAGCACGTGGACGACCGCGCTCGCGACGGTCCCGCCCGCATTGTGCGCGACGCCGACCTCGGCGTCCGGAACGTGGTCGCTGTTGGGGTGGTCGCCCCGCAGTAGGCGGGTCAGCTCCGCGATCTGCGAGCCGCCGGTCGCGCCGACCGGGTGGCCCTTCGCTTTCAGGCCGCCGGAGAGGTTCACCGGGAGGTCGCCGTCGGCGGTCGTGACGCCCTCTCGGGCCGCCGCGATCCCCTCACCCGGCTCGAACAGTCCGAGCGACTCCAGCGCCAGCACCTCGGCGATGGTGAAGCAGTCGTGGACCTCCGCGACGTCGACCGCGTCGGCACCGATGTCGGCGTCGGCGTAGGCCGCGTCGGCCGCGTCGTCCGCGGCGGGCGTCCGCGCGAGGCTGTCGCGGTCGCCGAGCGCCATCCGGTCGGTCCCCTGTCCGGTCCCCGTCACCGCGACCGGCGCGTCGAGGTCGCGGTCGGCCGCGTACTCCTCGGAGACGAGCACGAGCGCGCTCGCGCCGTCGGTGATCGGACAGGCGTCGTACAGGTGGAGCGGCTCCGCGACCGGCGGGGCGTCCATCGCCTCGTCGACGGACACCTCCTTCCGGTACTGGGCGTACTCGTTCGGCACCGCGTTGGCGTGGTTCTTCGACGCGACGTGCGCGAGGTCCTCGCGGGTCCCGCCGTAGGCGTCGAAGTACGCGTTCGCCATGAGCGCGTACGCGCCGGGGAACGTCACGCCCGACCGGACCTCGAATAGGTCGTCGGCGGCGATGGCGAGCCCCTCCGTCACCTCGTCGGTCGGGAGGTTCGTCATCCGTTCCATTCCGCCCGCGAGGACCACGTCGGCGTCACCGGCCGCCACCGTCCGGACCGCCTCGCGGACCGCGACCCCGGCCGACGCGCAGGCCGACTCGTAGCGCGTCGCCGGGCAGCGGACCCCGGCGGCCTCGGCCATCAGCGGCGCTTGGTGGCCCTGGTGCTCGGCGAGCGAGCCCATGAAGTTCCCGTAGTTCAGCTCCTCGACGTCGGACCGAGCCACTGCGGCGTCCTCGAACGCCCGGAGCGCGGCCTCCGCGAACAGATCGCGGCCGGTCCGTTCAGGGTGGCTGCCGAAGGGTGTGAGCCCGACACCGGCGACGCGTACCTCAGACATACACGAACGATGATCGGGGATGCGGTTTAGCTCTGCCGGAAGCGGGAGTCCCGGTCGGCGGACGGCGGAGCAGCGCGTGGGCGAGGAAGAGAAAAATTGCCGGACTGCGTCGAGGGTCTGCCCGCGCTCAGCCGATGTACCGGAGGTCGTCGTCCGGCACCGCCGGCCCCTCCTGCATCTCACGGATCTTGCCGACGACCTCCTCCATCTCCTCGGCGCGGTCCTCGAGGCTCTCGTAGTCGACGCGCAGATCGAGGACGGCTTCGAGGACCTCCAGCACGGCCCGCGCGCTCTTCGGGTCGACGAGGTAGCCGCTCGTCTCGCCCATCAGGCACGTGGCGTCGAAGCCGCGGCGACCGCCGAGCCCCAGCACGAGGCCGGAGACGCCGACGATGCCGCCGGCCGGTTCGTCCGCGCGGAACTCGACGCCCGCGTCCTCCAGGTCGGCGGTGAGGTCGCCGTCGGAGACCGCGCCGAGGACGGTGTACTCCTCGACGAGTTCGCCGGTCGGGACGCCCCCGAGGGCGAACGCGCGCTCGGCGCCGAACTCCGCGGCGACGTCGAGGAACGTCGAGGTGAGCCGGTAGTGGCCCGCGTTCGACCCGGCTTGGTGGTCGCCGGTCAGCACGAGCAGGTCGGCGCCGTCCGTCTCGACGGCGTGGAACTCCGCGCAGGTCAGCTCCGCGACCCCCTCGTCGTCGACGCTCACCTGCGGGGGGAACTCCGTGGCGTACACCCGGCGGACCAACTCCCCGTCGAACTCCTCTAAGATGTGTTCGGCCGCCAGCTTCCCCACGTGGCCGACGCCCGGCAGCCCCTCGATCAACACCGGGTCGTCCAGCTCCGGCGTCGCGACCTCGTCGATCTCGATGTCCTCCATGTCCCGTCCGTCCGGGCGGCGGTCACAAGAGCGTGGCTATTCGCGCGTCGGTACCGTCCTCGCGACCGACCGAGGGGTCACTCCGTCCGTCGTCGCGCCCGCCGCCGGTACTCGCCGTACGGGTCCTCCGGCCCGAACGGGGCCGGCGCGCTGTTCTCGGTGGGACCGTCGCACTCCGGGCAGCGATCGCCGAGCGCGTACACCGGTCGGTCGTGGACGCGCTCCCAGTTCGCGCAGACGCGGATATCTGATTTCACGGATAGAAGGGTCGTGTTACGGGAAAACGGTCGTGTCCTCGGCCGATCGGCGCTACTCGTCGTCTTCGCGGCGCTCGCGGTGGAACTCGCCGGCGCCGCCGGCGGCCTCGATCGACTCGCGGGCGCGCTCGGCGGCGGCCTCAAGCTGCGACTCCGCCGTCTTGTAGTTCGGCGCGCGGACCTTGATCCGGTACTCTGGTGAGCCGACGTAGCCGACGTCGAGGTCGACACCGTCCGGGATCTCGCCGTTCCCCTCGGCCGCCGCGAGGGCGTCGCGCACGTCGTCGACGCCGTCGGGGGCCGCGGACTCGAGGTCGACGTACCCGGTCACGTCGACGTACGGGACGGAGACGTTGTTGCGGGCGGCCGTGACGATCGCGTCGACGGTGTCGCCGTCGACGTCGACGTCGTCGAGCGCCTCGTCGCCGCTGATCGCGGCCGCCTCGAAGGCGTCGTAGAGGCTCTCGTACTCCGCGAGGAGGGCGTTCGCGACCGTCGTGTAGCGGTCGTCGTCGACGTCCTCGCCGAGCGCGATCAGCATCCAGTTGTCGGCCTTCTGGGCGTTCTTCCAGTCTTGGATCGTCTCCTTGCGCTGGTGTTCGTTGACGTCTTTGATCGAGAGGTCGATCTGGTTCGACGACTCGTCGATCTCCAACACCTTCGCCACGACCGTCTGTCCCTCGCGGACGTGGTCGCGGACGTTCTTGATCCAGCCGGAGGCGACCTCGCTGATGTGGCAGAGGCCGCGCTTGTCCTCGTACTCGTCGAGGTCGACGAACACGCCGAAGTCGGCTATCTCGTCGACTTCGCCAACCACTAGTTCGCCGGGTTCGGGCCAGCCGCTGTACTTCATGACGGAGATGCGAGGCGGTTACCGCGCCTCAACGGTTTCGACGATCTCGCCGTGAAGCTCGGCCTCACCGCCGGTCGGGGTCGCGAGGGTCGTGCCGCAGACCGCACACGACACCGTGGAGGAGGCCTTGCCGAAGACGACCTGTTCGTTCTCGCAGTCGCCGCAGGCGACGCGGTGGAAGTCTCCCGCCATGCTTACTCCTGGAACGTGAGACGGCCGGCGCGCCATCCCTCGCGCATGTGAGCCTTCCCGCAGTCGCCGCAGCGGTACTTCAGGTGGGTCTTCTTCGTCGGCTTGTCGCCGCCGGGCACCTTCGAGTACCCGCCGGCGTTGCCGATGGTCGCGAGCGCGCGGCGTCGCTGCCGAGCGTCGCGTTTCATTCCGGTCGCGCGACCCGATCGAACCTTCTCCACCTCGTGTTCGTGGTGGGAGTCACAGTGGGGGCAGTACGTGTTGAAGCGGCGTGGCATTTCCATGGATATCGACCTTGAAACGCGGTTCGTCGCCGACGCTTAAAACGGGTTTGGTCTGGGGCGCCGGCGAGGCGCCGCCCCTGACCGAGCGTCCGATGCGCCGCTCAGTCCGCCCACTCCGCCACCGCGCGCACCGGCGACCCGTCGGCGCCGCGAAGGCGGAGCGGGAAGGCGTACAGCCGAAACCCCGACGGGAGGCCGTCGAGCGCGCGGAGGTTCTCGACGATCGGGAGCGAGTCGCCCAAGAGCGCGTCGTGAGCGGGGGTCCCGTCCGGCTCGTTCCGTTCGGACGACCGCGCGTCGGCCGCGCCGCTCGCCGCCGGCGTCGGATCCGGTCCGAAGGTGTCGAGGCCGACCCCGACGCCCGCGGCCCGACAGCGCTCGACGGCCGCCGCGGTGAGGTACGGGTGGTCGCGGTACCGGTCGCTCCCCCAGTGAGACGCCCAGCCGGTGCGGAGGACGAGGAGGTCGACGCCGGGGTCGAGGTCGCTCGGCTCGGGCAGCACCTCGGGCGGAATCGCCGCTCGCGGTTGCAGCGGTCGAAGGTCGACGAGGCGCGCGTCGAAGACGAACCGACCGACCGGCTGGTCGTCGATCGCCTCCCCCTCGGGGAGCGTGTGGCGAGGCGCGTCGACGTGGGTTCCCGCGTGGGTGCCGGTCCGGAGTTCGCTCGTCGCGTACCCGTCGGCCTCGTGGGTCGCGTCGGGCGCGAGCGTCACGTCGGGGTCGCCCGGGTACGTCGGCATCCCCGTCTCGGTCGGTCGCGAGAGGTCGCGGAACACGGTCGGCGGTCGGACCGCGGCGCGGTTAAGTCGGTCGCCGTCAGTGCCCCCGACACGACGGGGTCGGCCCGCCGTCGTCCGCGGGGTTCCGCGGCCCGAACGTATTTCCTGCGCCCGCCGCTGGGTGGTTCCATGTCGGAACTGCCGCTCGACGCCTACTACGACCTGACCCAGATCGGCGAGGTCGCCGTCTCACCGGCGGGCGACCGCGTCGCCTTCACCGCGACCGAGTACGACCAGGCCGCGGACGAGGCGGTCTCCTCGCTGTTCGTCGTCCCGACCGACGGCTCCCGCGAGCCCCACCGCATGACGAGCGCGTCGGGCGCCGCCTCGCCGACGTGGGGACCCGACGGCGACCGCCTCGCGTTCGTGGCCGCCCGCGATCGCGACGCCGAGAAGCGGGTCGGCTGGCGGGACCGCGACGATGAGGACGCGGGCGACGCGGAGGGCGACGCGAGCGAGGACGACGCGGACGACGAATCGGCCGACGGTGAGGGCGAGAACCACCTCGGCAGCGACGACGAGCCCAAGCCGCAGGTGTGGATCTTCGACCTCGCCCTCGGCGGCGACGCGCGACAGGTGACCGAGCGCGACGAGGGCGTCGCCGGGTTCGACTGGTCGCCCGACGGCGACCGACTGGTGATCGAGTCGCGCGACCCGACCGACGAGGAGTCCGAGTACCTCGACCAGGTCCGCGAGGAGGGCGGCCCGATCGAGACGACCCGCCTTCAGCACAAGGTGAACGGCGCCGGGTGGACCGACGACGTGACGCGGTACCTCTTCGTCGTCGACCTCGACGACCCCGAGACCGACCCCCGGCGGCTCGACGACGCGCACGGCGGCGGCGCGTTCGAGGACGTCGCCGGCATGGACCCGACGTGGGGGCCGGGCGACCGGATCGCGTTCACCTCCTGTCGGCTCGACCGCCCCGACGACACCACCGTCCGCGATCTCTACGCGGTGTCGGCCGACGGGGGCGACGCGGAGCGGCTCACGGGCGGCGACCTCGCCCACGGCGCGCCCGCGTGGCACCCGGACGGCGACCGGATCGCGACGACCGCGAGCGACCCGGACGACCCGCCCGCGCCGGCGGAGGTGTACCTCGTCGACGCCGCCGAGGGGGAAGGCGACGACCCGGATGCCGACGACCGCGACGCCCCGACCTCGGTCACTGCCGCTCTCGACCGGACGATCGCCCGCGGCGGCGGGGTCGAGTGGGTCGACGGGTCGATCTACACCCGGATCGCCGACGAGAGCCACACCCGGTTGGTCCGCGTCGAGACCGACGGCAGCGCGGAGCGCGTCTTCGAGGCGCAGGGCCGCGACCGGGCCATGGTCGGGTTCGACGTCGCCGACTACGGGGCGACCGCGGTGACGGTCCTTTCTGAGCCGGAGTCCGGGACCGACCTGTACGCGGTCGACGTCACCGACCTCGACGCGGCCGCCGAACCCGACTCCCTTCGCCGCCTCACGAGCGTCAACGAGTCGCTGACCGACGAGTTCCCGATGCCGGAGGCCCGCCGCGTCGAGTGGGAGTCTGACGGCTGGACGCTCGACGGCGTGCTCTACCACGGCCCCGACGTGGATCCGGACGACGGCGACCACCCGCTGGTGGTGGCGATCCACGGCGGCCCGATGTCGTACGACGAGCCGGTGTTCAGCTTCGGCCACGCCGCCCTGACGAGCCGAGGGTACCTCGTGTTCCGGCCGAACTACCGCGGCGGTACCTCCCGCGGCCGGGAGTTCACCGCGGAACTGAGCGGAAAGTGGGGCACCGCAGAGGTCGACGACATCGCGGCGGGCGTCGAGTCGCTCGCGGACCGCGGGTGGGTCGACCCGGACCGCGTGTTCGGCCACGGCTTCTCGTACGGCGGCATCGCGCAGGGGTTCCTCGTCACGCAGGAGCCGGACCTGTTCACCGCCGCGGCGCCGGAGCACGGCATCTACGACCTCCGTTCGGCGTTCGGCACGGACGACACCCACGTCTGGCTGGAGGCGGAGTTCGGGCTCCCGTGGGAGGACCCCGAGGCGTACGCGTCGTCGACGGCAATGTTGGACGCCGGGAACATCGAGACCCCGCTGCTCGTGATGACCGGCGGCGAGGACTGGCGGTGTCCGCCCTCCCAGTCGGAGCAGCTGTACGTCGCCGCCCGCAAGCAGGGGGTCGACGCGGAGCTGGTCGTCTACCCCGACGAGCACCACAACATCGGTGACCCGGACCGCGCGATCCACCGGCTAGAGAAGATTCTCGGCTGGTACGAGACGCACGACCCGGCGATCGAGGCGGCGGACTGAATCGCGGCGGCTCCCTCCGGCGGAACCGCTCTCAGTGTTCGACGAACTCGACGAGGACGCCGCCGGTGGACCGCGGGTGGCAGAACGCGACCTCGTGGCCCCACGCCCCCGGGCGCGGTTCCTCGTCGACGAGGTCGATACCGAGGTCGCGCGCGTGGTCGAGCGCCGCCGGCAGGTCGTCGACCGCGAGCGCGACGTGGTGAACTCCCGGTCCCTCGCGGTCGAGATACTCCGCGATCGTCCCGCCAGCGTCCGGTTCGAGCAGCTCGAAGTACCCACCACCGTCGAGTTCGAGAAAGACGATCCGCATGTCGTCGAACGTCTCCTCGTGGGCGACCGGGGCGTCGAGCAGGCCGCCGAACAGGTCGGCTAAGTCGGTCGCGTCGCGGGTCGCGACGCCGACGTGGTCGAAGCGCATACGGTTCAGTTCCGGCGGCGTCGACTTATAATGACCGCGCGGTTCCCGGTCGCCCTGCCCCTATCCCAAGGTTTGGGTGCGTCCCTGCCGTACCCCGTATCATCACCCAGCCGTGAGCGACTCAGAGACAGGCGGCTCGACGGAGCAGATGACCTCGCGGAACATCCTCGGGTCGCTGCTCAAAAGCGGGCTCCACGAGATGAACCGCGAACGGTCCGGGCTCCTCCTCTCGGGACTGTCCGCCGGGCTCGACATCGGGTTCGGACCGCTGATGATGGCAGTCGTGTTGACGCTTTCTCCGGGGACCTTCGGCGATCTGACGACGGAGCTCCTGTTGGCGTCAGTCTACTCCGTCGGCTTCATGTTCGTGATACTGGGGCGCTCGGAGCTCTTCACCGAACACACGACGCTGGCGGTCATCCCGGTGATCGATCGGCAGGCCTCGGTCCGCCAGCTTGGCCGGCTCTGGGGACTGGTGTACGCGGGGAACATCGTCGGCGGGCTGCTGTTCACGCTGCTCGTGACGCTGCTGATGCCGGAACTCGGCGTCGTCGACCCGACTTCCTTCGAGACGATCGCGTTGAAGCTGGTCGACCACGACCTCCCGTGGCTGTTCGTCGGCGGCGTCTTCGCCGGGTGGCTCATGGGGCTGCTGGCGTGGCTCGTCGCGGCGGCGCAGGACACGACCGCTCGGATCCTCCTCGTGTTGATAGTCACCGGAACAATCGGTCTGCTCCACCTCCCGCACTCGATCGCGGGCAACGTCGAGGTACTGTTCGGGCTGATCGTCTCCTCGGCGATCACTCCGATGGACTACGTCGCGTTCCTCGCGCTGGCGACGGTCGGGAACGCCGTCGGCGGCGCGGTGTTCGTCGCGCTGCTGAAGTACGGTCACGTCGTCCGCGGCGCGGACTGAAAACGCCCGGACAGGGGCGACCGCGGATCGTCTCCGACCTCACCGCCCCGGCTTGTACTCCCCGAACTCGTCGCGGAGCACGTCCGATATCTCCTGGACCGTCGCGTACGCCTTCACGGCGTCGACGACGTGCGGCATCACGTTCTCCGTCCCCTGTGCGGCCTCGCGCAGTCCGGCGAGCGCCTCGTCGACCGCGTCGTCGTCGCGCTCGTCCTTGACCCCCTTCAGGCGGTCCCGCTGGTTCTGCTCCTGATCGGGGTCGACCTCTTCTAAGTCCATCTCGGGCTCCTCGTCGACCTCGAACTCGTTGACGCCGACGATGATCCGTTCGCCCTCCTCGATCTCCTGCTGGCGCTCGAAGGCCACGTCCTGAATCTGGCGCTGGACCCAGCCGCTCTCGACGGCCTCCAGCATGCCGCCGCGTCGGTCGACCTCCTCGAGGATCTCGAACGCCTCCTCCTCGATCCCGTCGGTGAGGTCCTCGACGTAGTACGAGCCGGCGAGCGGGTCGATCGTGTCGGCGGCGCCCGACTCGTGCGCGAGGATCTGCTGGGTGCGGAGCGCGGTGCGGACGGACTTCTCCGTCGGCAGCGCGAGCGCCTCGTCCTTCCCGTTCGTGTGGAGGCTCTGGGTGCCGCCGAGGACCGCGGCCAGCGCCTGATAGGAGACGCGGACGACGTTGTTCTCGATCTGCTGGGCGGTGAGCGTCGAGCCGCCGGTCTGGGTGTGGAACTTCAGCTGCTTCGACTTGGGGTTCTCCGCGCCGAACCGCTCGTCCATGATCTTCGCCCACATCCGGCGGGCGGCGCGGAACTTCGCGGCCTCCTCGAAGATGTTGTTGTGGGCGTTGAAGAAGAAGGAGAGCTGCGGGGCGAACTCGTCGACGTCGAGCCCGGCGTCGAGGGCCGCCTCGACGTACTCGATCCCGTCGCCGAGGGTGAAGGCGATCTCTTGGGCCGCGGTCGACCCCGCCTCGCGGATGTGGTACCCCGAGATGGATATCGTGTTGAACTTCGGGGTCTCCGCCGCGCAGAACTCGAAGATGTCCGTGATCAGCCGCATCGACTCCTTCGGCGGGTAGATGTAGAGGTTCCGCGCGATGTACTCCTTCATGATGTCGTTCTGGATCGTCCCGCGGAGCTGCTCGCGCGGGACGCCCTGCTTGTCCCCCATCGCGACGTACATCGCGAGCAGCACCGCGGCGGGCGCGTTGATCGTCATCGACGTGGACACCTCGTCGAGGGGGATCGAGTCGAAGACGGTCTCGAAGTCGTCGAGGGTGTCGATGGCGACGCCGGAGCGCCCGACCTCCCCCTCGGCCATCGCGGCGTCGGAGTCGTACCCCATCTGCGTCGGGAGGTCGAACGCCATCGACAGCCCCGACGAGCCCTCGTCGATGAGGTAGCGGAACCGCTCGTTCGTCTCCGCCGCGGTGCCCATCCCGGCGTACTGGCGCATCGTCCAGAGCCGCCCGCGGTGCATCGTCGAGTAGACGCCGCGGGTGTACGGCTCCTCTCCGGGGTAACCGAGGTCCTCGCGGTAGTCCAGGTCGACGTCCGCCGGCGTGTACAGCGGATCGACCTCCTGCCCGCCGGTGTCGGTGGTGAACGTCTCCTCGCGCTCGCCGAACCGGTCGACCGTCTCGCCGTAGGTGCCCGCCTCCCACGACTCCTTGCCCTCCCGGATCTCGGCGAGTTCCTCAGGGTCGTACATTACTAAATCGGTCGACCGAACGGGACTTAACAGTTTTCAGGGACGGGCGGGCGCGGGCCGCGCGACCGGCGGCGCCACGGCACCCCGTCCTCGCGGGGGCGATTTAAGTATCCCGCGTTCGACACGGCCGCATGGACGTACTCACGGACCCCGCGCGCCGCTTCCTCGCCGCGACCGCGCCGGACCACACCGCGGTCCAAGCGGAGATGGCCGACCTCGCCGACGAGTGGGGGTTCCCGATCATCGGTCCCGAGGCGGGGGCGGTCCTCCGGCTGCTCGCGCGGCTGACGGACGCCGACCGCGTCTTCGAGTTCGGCTCCGGCTTCGGCTACTCGGCAACGTGGTTCCTCCGCGGCGGCGCCGAGAGCGTGGTCTGTACCGAGTTCGACGCCGACGAGGCCGAGCGCGGCGTCGCGTTCGCCGCCGACCACGGCTACGCCGACGGCGTCACCTTCGAGGTCGGCGACGCGATGGAGACGGTCGACCGCTACGACGGGCCCTTCGACGTGGTCCTCATCGACCACCAGAAGGGCCGGTACGCCGACGCCTACCGGACCGTCCTGCCGAAAGTCCGGTCCGGGGGCGTGATCGTCGCCGACAACATCGCCCGGGGGCCCATCGACTTCGAGACCCTCGTCGCACACTTCGAGGCGGGCGAGCCGCTGCCGGACGACGCCGTCGACGGAGCGACGCGCGGCATCGGCGAGTACGTGGGGACCGTCCGCTCCGACGACGCGGTGGAGACGGCGATCCTCCCCGTCGGCTCCGGAATCGCCGTTTCGACGGTCGTTCGATGAGATCGAACGGAACGGTCATCATATCGAGTTACATATATTACTCCGGGTGTGCGGACCGTACGGGACCGACGGGACGGCGGGGCGAACGCACCGTCACCGGTTCGCGTACTCGTCGGCGCCGGCGCTGCTCCCCGCTGGCTCCGGTATCTCCGTTTCGGCGGTTATTCGGTGAAACCGAACGAAACGGTTATCATGTCGAATAGAAAACATCAGTCCGGATGAGCGGAGCGAACAGAGCCGACGGGACGGCCGGAGCGAAAGCGGCGTCGCCGGTCCGCGTGCTCGTCGTCGACGGGGGACTGGGATTCGCAGAGGCGGCCGCCTCGCGGCTCGAGTCGCGCGACGACCGGATCGAGGTGCGAACGGCGGTCGACGCCGACGCGGCGCTCGACGCACTGTCCACGGCGACGTTCGACTGCGTGGTGTCCGGCTACGAACTGGCGGAGACCGACGGGGTCGACCTGCTCGAAACGGTCCGTGACAGACACGGCGACGTGCCCTTCGTCCTGTTCACCGGATCGGGGTCCGAAGCGGTCGCCAGTGAGGCGATCTCCGCCGGGGTCGACGAGTACGTCAGGCGGAGCGAGCCCGCCGACCAGTACGCGCGGCTCGCGGGCGCGGTGACCGAACTCGTCTCGGAGACGCGGGACGACCGTCGGCTCGCCACGCACTTGGAGCACACCAGCGACGCCTTCTGCGAACTCGACGCCGAGTGGCGGCTGACGTACCTCAACGGGCGGGCCGCCGAGTTCATCGAGCGCGACCCGGATGAGGTGCTCGGCGAGCGGATCTGGGACCTGTTCCCGGAGATCGTCGGCACCGACGCCGAGACGGCGCTGCGCGAGGTCGCCGAGACCGGCGAGGGGAAGCGGTTCGAATACCACGTCGACCGGCTCGGCGCGGACCTCGTGGTGAACGCGTACCCGGCCCCCGGCGGGCGGGCGCTGTACTTCCGCGACGTGACCGAGCGGCGAGAGCGGGAGCGAGAGCTCCGCGAGCTCTCCGAGCGCCTTCAGCTGGCCGTGGAAGGCGCCGACATTGGCGTCTGGGACTGGAACGTCCGGACGGACGAGGTCCGGTTCGACGAGCGGTGGGCGGCGATACTGGGGCACGAGCGCGACGAGTTGGCGTTCGAGCTCGGCACTTGGGAAGAGCGGGTTCACCCCGACGACATCGACGCCGCGTGGAGCGCCATCGAGGCTCACTTCGCCGGCGAGTCGGACCTCTACCAGTCGGACTACCGGATGCGGACGGAGTCGGGCGACTGGAAGTGGATCCGCGACCGCGGTCGTGTCGTCGAGTGGACCGACGACGGCGAGCCCCGGCGGGCCGTCGGGATCCACATCGACGTCACCGACGAGAAGGAGCGCGAACGCGACCTCGAACGGTACCGGCGGATCGTCGACGAGCTGCCCGAGTCCGTCTGTACATACGACGCGAACGGCCGGTTCGCCCTCGTCAACGACCACCTCGCCGAGGTGTACGACGCCGCTCCGGAGGGGCTCGCCGGCGAGCCGAGTCGCCTCGTTGAGCGTGTTCGAGCGGCGAGCGACGGGGACCCGTGGCGGGCGCTCGTCGAGGGTGACCGCGACTCGCTGACCGGGACGACGGAAGTCGACTTGCCGACGAAGTCGGACGCCATCGTCGACTACGACTTCAGCCGGCTGGTCATCGACGGCGAGCTCGACGGCGTCCTCGGCATCTCTCGGGACGTGACCGAGCAGCGACGGCGCCAGCGCCGGCTCGAACGCACCTCGGCGCGCCTCGAAGCGCTGTTCGAGGGGTCTCCCGACATGATCGACATCCACGACGAGGGGGGAGAGATCGTCGACGCCAACCGGGAGATGACCCGAGAGCTGGGGTACGACCGCGACGAGGTCGTCGGGATGGACGTATGGGAGGTCGACGCGGAGCTGGAGCCCGACGAAGGGATACGGCTCTGGCAGGGGTTGGAGATGGACGAGACGGTGCGGCTGGAGACGACGTTCACCCGCGCGGACGGGTCGACGTTCCCCGTCGAGGTCCACGTGCGACGCATCGACGTTCGGGGGGAAGACCGGTTCCTCGCGAGCAGCCGGGACATCTCCGAGCGGAAGGCGTACGAGCGCCGGATCGAACGGGAGAACGAGCGGCTCGACGAGTTTGCGAGCATCGTCTCACACGACCTCCGGAACCCCCTCAACGTCCTCTCGGGGTACCTGCGTCTCGCCCGCGAGACCGGGGACGACTCGTACTTCGACCGGTGCGAGCGCGCGCTCGACGAGATGGAGCGACTCATCGAGGACGTCCTGACGCTCGCCAAACAGGGCGAGGCGGTCGGCTCGTTCGAGCCCGTCCACCTGGGCGAGCTGGCCGCCCGGTACAGCGACGACGCGTTCGGGTCGGCCGAGGGCGAGGACCCCTTCGGCGGCGACGAGACGGAGGGAGAGCCTCGCGTCACGGTCGCGGTCGAGGCCGACGGCGAGATCTGCGCCGACTCCGGGCGGGTCGGCCAGCTGCTCGGGAACCTGTTCCGCAACGCCGACGAACACGGCGGGGACCGCGTCGTCGTCGGCGACCTCCCGGACGGGTTCTACGTCGCGGACGACGGCCCCGGGATCGACGCGGACCGCCGCGACGAGGTGTTCGAGAGCGGCTACACGACTTCGGAGACCGGCACCGGGTTCGGGCTCTCCATCGTCCAGCGCATCGCCGAGGCGCACGGCTGGGAGGTCACGGTGACGGAGGGGGAACGCGGCGGCGCTCGGTTCGAGTTCACCGGCGTCGACCGGCCGGAGTCGCCCGCGGAGACCGCCGAGTCGTCGGGCTGAGCGTACGGCGCGGGAAAGAGAAGACCGCGTTGACCCGGCTCAGAACGCGCCGGTGTAGACGCTGACGTCGGCGTTCAGCTCCTCGCGGAGAGCGCTGTGAACGTGGCAGATACCCTCGGCGCGCTCGGCGATGTCCGCGGCGGTCTCGTCGTCGAGGTCGGCCTCGACGTGGACGTCGAAGGCGATCGACTCGAGGTCGTCGTGGTCGTCCAGCTCGGCGCTGGCGTCGATCTGGATCTGCCCGAGCTCCTCCTCGCCGCGCTGGCTGCCGCCGACGCGGAACGCCGGGAGGTAACAGGAGGCGTACGTGGCGACGAGCGTCGCGTTCGGGTTCGGTCCCGTCTCGTCGGTCGCGTCGATCTGGAGGTCGAACTCGCCGACCTGACTCGTGCTGGCGTATCCGGACTCGGAAACTGTGGATGTCTCGATGTCTGCCATAGTCGTCTCGCAGTTCGGACTCGCGGGGATAAAAGTTACCGCCATCGGCACGCCGACACCGCCGCGACCCGTCGCCGAGGGCGGCGGACCGGCCTCAGTCGTCTTCTGACGCGTCGGACCCCAGTCCCGTCGCCCCCCGGAGGTCGGCCTCGATCGCCTCCAGCGTCCGGCCGTTCGTCTCGGGCACGACGCGGTAGGTGAAAAGCAGCGCGACGAGGCTACACGCGCCGAACAGCCAGAACGTCATCGGCGTGCCGATCCCGTCGAGCAGCACGGGGAACGAGAGCGCCACCACGAGGTTCGCGAGCCAGTTGGCGACGGTCACCAACCCCATCGCGCTCCCCCGGACGGCGAGCGGATAGATTTCGGAGATCAGCAGCCAGAACACCGGACCGAGCCCGATGGCGAAGAACGCGACGAACGAGACCAGCGTCAGCGTCGCCAGCCACCCCATTCCGCCGGTCGGGTCCGCGAACTGGAAGACAAGGCCGGCGACGGTGAGCGACCCGATCATCCCACCGGTCCCGACGAGCAGGAGGGGCCGCCGCCCGACGCGGTCGACGAGGAGGATCGCGACGACGGTCATGACGACGTTGACCGTCCCGATGGCGACCGAGGCGAGGATCGACTGCGAGCTGCCGAGCGCGGTCGACTCCAGTATCGTCGGCGCGTAGTACATCACGGCGTTGATCCCGGTGACCTGTTGGAAGACTGCGAGCCCGAGGCCGACGATCAGCGCCGGGCGCATCCACGGGCTGAGCAGGTCGCGGACCCCGTTCCCGGACTGGGCCTCGACGGTCGCTTCGATCTCCGACAGCTCCGACTCGATATCCCCGTCGCGCGTGCGACGGAGGACGGCGCGAGCCTCGTCGGTCCGGCCCCGCTCGTAGAGCCACCGCGGGCTCTCCGGCATCCGGGACATCCCCGCGGCGAGCACGAGGGCGGGGACCATCCCCGCGCCGAGCATGATCCGCCACGATCCGGAGCCGGAGAAGGCGTAGTTGACGAAGTACGACGAGAGGATCCCCACGGTGACCATCAGCTGGTTCAGCGAGGTGAGCCCCCCGCGGACGGCGGGGGGCGCAATCTCGGAGATGTACAGCGGGCCGACGATCGACGCGAACCCGATGGCGATCCCGTCGATCATCCGCCCCGCGACGAGCACCTCGACGGTGGGCGCGACCGCCATGAGGAACGAGCCGAGGAAGAACACCCCGGCCGACAGCAGGATAAAGCGCTTGCGGCCGATTCGGTCGGACAGCTGCCCGCCGACGGCCGCGCCGGCCGCCGCGCCGACCATCGCGCCGCTGACCACGATCCCCTCCACCAAGGGACTCAGCTCAAAGGCGGTGTCGATGAAGAGGATGGCTCCGGAGATGATCCCCGTGTCGAACCCGAACAGGAGTCCGTTGAGCGCCGCGAGCGCGGAGACGATGTACACGAACCGTCCCCCGTCTCCGCGTATCGCGGCCCGCATATCGGCGGTTGACATGGTGTACCGATCCGGCGCTAATCATCTTTTATTTAGAAGACTTCTGATTTATTATTAATTTACGTATATCCAATATATTTCTGTCAGCGGAGCGCGACGAAATCTACCACTGGGACGGCTTATATTTATTCGGATCCGAATAGTATCTTATTACCGGTCCGCCCGGCAGTCGGGACTCGACGCGTGACAGTGGTACGCCGAACGCGGGCTCGAAACGGTGCCTCGCGCGGCCCTCGCGCTCCGCGGACGCGTCGTCGTTTCGCGAAAAGAGCCCGGTCGGAGCCCCGTCGCCGTGGGCACGGGACGCCCCTCGCGCTACTCCAGCGTGTACGTCTCGTCGCCGTCCAGGACGACGGGCTCGGCGGCGGCCCCCGCCGCCTTCACCTCGCTGACGAACTCCTGCGTCTCGATCTCGATCGGGCCGAACGAGTCGTAGTGCATCGGGAAGACGACGTCGGCGCCGACCCAGTCGGCGGCGATTCCCGCGCCGGCGGGCCCCATGGTGAAGTGGTCGCCGGCGGGCAAGGCGGCGGCGTCCGGCTCGAGGTACGGCGCGATCACGTCGACCATCTCGGACATCAGGCCCGTGTCGCCGGCGTGATAGAAGGTGGTACAGTCCGGGTCGGACTCCTGGGTCGGCTTCTTGTCGCCCACGACGAAGCCGGTCGGCATGCCGCCGGCGTAGTCCGGGTCGTTCTCGATGCCGTTCGAGTGGTCCGCCCGGACCATCGTCACCCACGCGTCGCCGCACTCGACGGTGCCGCCGATGTTCATCCCCCCGGCCGGCACGGTGTTCTCGAGGCCGAAGTTCTCTTGGACGTAGGCGGTCAGCTCCGGGGTGGCGACCACGGTGGCGTCCTCGAACTCGGCCGCGTCGGCGATGTGGTCCGCGTGGCCGTGGGTCAAGAGCAGGTAATCGGGGTCGAGGTCCGCGGGATCGACGTCGGTCTTCGGGTTGTCGAAGAACGGGTCGATGAGCAGCTCCGTGTCGTCGACGACGACGTGCCACGTGGAGTGGCCGTGCCAGGTGAGTTCCATGGTCCGTTCGATGCGTCTCGGCGAACGGTAATAAAACTCGACGCTGCGGATCCCAATCGGCGCGCGATAGAGAGCGGGGCCACGGCGAACCGGTCCGCACCGCGACCGGCGGTGTCTGTTCGTCTCGTCTTCGCAGTTTTTCCGCAGACTGATCAGTTCGAGCGGCGGCCTGCGCAATATCTTCCCGCGAATACAGCCTTAACAATCGGATCGTCCTACGACGCCCGTGACAGTGGAGCCTCGACATGGCGGGTGAGCCGACCGACGAACGCGTCGAGGACGGCTCGAATGACGGCCGATATCGTCACCTCATCGAACACGTTCAGGACGCGGTCGTTGAGTTCACGCTCGCCGACGGAAAGCCAACGGTCAGCGACGTCAATCGGGCGTTCGTCGACGTCTTCGGCTACGAGGCCGACGACATTCGCGGCGAGTCGCTCAACGAGTGGGTCGTCCCCGACTGGAAGCTCGCGGAGGCGAGGGAGTTGGACACGAACACCGCCTCCGGCGCGATCAACTACCAGCAGGTGACCCGTGAGACCGCGACCGGCCTCCGCGAGTTCCTCTACCGGGGTATCCCGTACGCGACCGGCGACGCGGACGACGACACCCCCGACGGCGGCTTCGCGGTCTACACCGACCTCACGGAGGTGTCCAGAAACGAGCGGCGGCTGGAGGTGTTGAACCGGATCCTCCGGCACAACCTCCGTAACAACGCAAACGTCGTCGCCGGCCACACGACGCGGTTGCTGGCCCAACTGGAGGATCGACGCGGCGAGACGGTCGACGTGGCGGCCACGATCGAGCGCGCCGCCCACGAGCTCGAACAGCTGGCCGACGAGGCCAACCACATCCGTCAGGTCCTCGAACATCCGACCGACGAGGTGGCCGACATCGACCCCGAACCGACGGTGCGCGCCGTCGTCGACGACCACCGAGAGCGGACGCCGAGCGCCGACATCGAGATCGAGACCGGCGAGACGGGTCGGGTGATGGCCGACAGCCGGCTCCGGTACGCGGTCGACAGCCTCGTCGACAACGCGATCGAGCACAATCCGAGCCCGGAGCCCCGGGTCCGTCTCCGGATAACGAGCGCGGAGGGCCTCTCGGGCGCGGCGTCCGGGGAGTGGGTCGTGATCCACGTCGAGGACGACGGCCCCCAGATCCCGGCCGACGAGCGGGACGTGATCCGCGACGGATCGGCGATAACGCCGACGCACCACGGAAGCGGGCTCGGGCTCTGGCTCGCTGAGCTGACCGTCGAGACGTTCGGCGGAGAGCTCTCGTTCGGCGCGAGCGACCTCGGCGGGAACGACGTGTCGATCCGGCTCCGCCGGCGGTGAGGAGAGGAGTTAACACGCCTCCGCGCGAACCAACTGTCGATGCCCTCCAAGCGGACCGACGCCCCGCCGCCGACCGACCGGTGTCACGAGTGTGCTCAGGCGGTTCCGGCCGGGGCGAGCTTCTGCCCCGACTGCGGCGCCGACCTCGACGGCCCCGCCGCGTACTGCGCCGAGTGCGGCGAGGCGTTCGACGAGGACGACCGGTTCTGCTCGAACTGCGGCGCGTCGCGGTCGGGCGACGGGTCCGCCCCGGCCGCGTCAGAGAGCCGGACCGACGCGGCCGAGCGCCCGAGCGATGCGGAACGCGCCTCTCGCTCGGAGCCGTCCCCGGGCGAGAGCGAGCGCGCCTTCAGGCGCCGCGTTCAGGACCACCTCGACGCCGGGTGGGACGTGGAGCGGGACGACGGCGACCGCGTCGTCCTCGTCGACAGGGGGATCGGCTCCGTCGGCGTCCACATCCTCCTGTTCATCTTCACCAGCGGCATCGGCAACCTGCTGTACGGCTGGTGGCACTACTCCAAGCTGGCCGAACGGCGCCGACTCGTCCGCGGCGACGAGACGACCGCGCGCGCCCCGTCGAGCGTCGACGGTGGCGGCGGTCGGGTCGAGACCGCCTCCGCGTACGTCCTGACCGCGCTGCTGCTGCTGATCGGCGGTTGGATCGCGTTCCTCTCGGTCGAGTCTGGCTCCCCGCCGGCCGCGCTGATCGGCCTCGCGTTCGCGGGGCTCGGCCTCGGCGTCGCTCCGCCAGTCCGCCGACGGCTCGACCGCCGCCACGGGATCACGCGGTTCGGTCGGCAGCGGACGGTCGACCACCGGATCGTCCGACCGCCCGAGTCCGTCGACGATCCCTGCGTGGTCTGCGGGCAAGAGTTCGACCGCGGACTCGTCAGGCGGCGCCGCGACGAGACGCTCGTCGCCGGCGTCCCCGTCCGCACCCACTCGGTCCGCCACAACCACTACTGCGTCGACTGCGCGCGCTCGGAGGTGTTCGGCGACCGCGTCGACTCGCCGTCGCTCGGCGGCCTCGCCGACGAGAGGGTCGCGGTCGACGACGAGGCCGCGGACGGCGGCGCGGGCCGTCCCGCGGACGACGCCGTGGGCGACGGTTCGAGCGCGGAGTCAGCGACTGACTCGGTCCGCGAGTCGGCTGACTCCGCCGAGTGAGTCGGGGCCCCTCCGCCGCGGTCGTCGCTTCCTTCGATGGGTCGTCGCTTGCCCCTCCGCGAACGCTTTTCGGGCGGCCGCCCGTTTGGCCTCGTATGTACCACGTACGGTTCCGCGATCCGGCCGGATCGATCCGCGACGGCGAGTACGACCCGGCGACCGACACGGTCGCCTTCGGCGGCGAGGCGTACGCGCTCTCGGACCCCGCGATCGACGTGCTCGCGCCGAGCGAGCCCTCGAAGATCGTCTGTATCGGCCGCAACTACGCCGACCACGCGGAAGAGCTCGGGAACGACGTGCCCGACCGCCCGCTGCTCTTCCTCAAGCCGCCGAACGCGGTGGCGAGCCACGGCGACACCGTGACCGTCCCGGCCGGCAAAGACCGGATCGACTGGGAGGCGGAGTTCGCGGTCGTGGTCGGCGAGCAGTGTAAGGCGGTCGACGCCGCCGACGCCATGGAGGTCGTCGCGGGGTTCACCTGTATGAACGACGTGTCGAACCGCGACGACCAGAACCGCGAGCAGAACTGGGTGCGCGGGAAGGCGTTCGACGGCGCCGCGCCGCTCGGCCCGGTCCTCGCGACGCCCGACGAGGTTCCCGCCGACGCGAGCGTCGAGCTCCGCGTCAACGGCGAGACGAAGCAGTCGAGCGACCGCGAGCACATGATCTTCGACGTGCCGACGCTGATCGAGGAGATCACGACGTACCTCACGCTCGAGCCCGGCGACGTCATCGCCACTGGCACGCCGGAGGGGGTCGGCGCCCTCTCTGGCGGGGACACGGTGGAGATCGAGATCGAGGGCGTCGGCACGCTCGAACACGACGTTCGCGTCCCCTGAACGCCCGGACCGACCGACCTGTCCGGCCGTTCCTGTAGCTCGGTACCACACCTCGTTTCCGGTGAACGCTTATATGCCAGCCCCCGGAGTCGGAGGTATGGAGACCAGTTCGTTCGTCGCCGAACCTTGACGGCACCGTCGCGGCGCGATCCGACGCCGGCCGGCCCCGTCGGACGCGGGACAACCGGTCCGAATCGGATCGACCGATCGGACGCGCCGCCGAGACCGCACGCGGAGCGGAGACGCTCCCCTCTCCGGGCCGACGCGAGCGCCCGACCGAATGTCACGAGACGACGACGCGACGAACGAACGCGACGAATCGAGCGGACCGAGCACAACCGAGACCGACGCCGCACACAGCGATGCGACCCGAGCGATAGTCGCGGCGCGGTCCGAGGACGACCCGCCAGACACAACGGAGATCCGCGAGCTGGCCGCTGCGGCCGGCTACGCGGTGGTCGGCGAGGTCACCCAGCGACGGCGCGAGGACCCGACCTACGACCTCGGGCGCGGGAAGGCGGAGGAGCTGATGCGGCTCGCGGCCGACGCCGACGCCGAGGCCGTCATCTACGACGGCAGCCTGTCGCCGGGACAGACGTTCTCACTCGGCGACCTGCTGCCGACCGGGACAGCGGTCGTCGACCGCCCGCGATTGGCCTTGGAGCTGTTCGCCGACGCCGCCGACTCGCGGGCCGCCGACCGACAGCTGGAGCTGGCGCGGCTCCGCTACGAGCTGCCGAGACTCCGGGAAGCGGTCGCCCGCGACGCGAGCGAGGACGTGCGCCTCCGGCCGGAGGGCGACAGCCGCGTCCTCGACGTCGAGAAGCGGATCGAGTCGGCCGAGCGCGCGCTCGACGAGATCGCCGACGACCGCGCGGCGCGCAGGGCGGAGCGCCGCGACGCCGGGTTCGACCTGATCGCCCTCGCGGGCTACACCAACGCCGGGAAGTCGACGCTGGCGCGGCGGCTCGCGGACGAGGTCGACGACCCCGATTTCGGTGCCGAGGCCTCGGATCGGCCCGCAGCGCGCGCCGACACGGCCGCGGGGGACCCGGCGGACGACGCCGGTGCGCTCGCGGTCGCCGACCGCCCGTTCGAGACGCTCTCGACGACCACGCGCCGCGCGACCGTCGCCGGACGGCGCACCCTGCTCACGGACACCGTCGGGTTCCTCGACGGGCTGCCGCACGAGGCGGTGCGCTCGTTCCGCGCCACCATCGACGCGGTCCGGGCCGCCGACTGCGCGCTGCTCGTCGTGGACGCGAGCGACGCCCCCGCGGCCCTCCGTCGGAAGCTCAGCGCGTCGCTGTCGGCGATCGAAGCGACCGACGGCCCGGTCGTCCCCGTCTTGTCGAAGGTCGACGAGGTCGATGCCGACGGGCTCGCGTCCGCCGTCGAGGCGTACGAAACCGTCGTCGCCGAACTCGGCCCGCGGGACGCGCCCGTCGCCGACGCGCTCCGGTCGCCGGTTCCGGTGAGCGTCCGGGACGAGTCGGGGCTCGGCGACCTCGCGGACGCGGTGGCGGACGCGCTGCCGACGGCGACGGCGACCGTCGAGGTCCAGAACGGCGGGGACGCGCAGGCCGCGCTCTCGTGGGCGTACGACCGAGAGGTGGTCGCGGGCGTCGAGTACGGCGGCGAGACGATGGCCGTCGACCTGGCGGGACGGCCCGACGTCGTCGCCGAGGCGGAGCGGCGGCTGCGCGGCGCGGGTTCGCCCCCGTGAGCGCTCCCGACACCGACCCGGGAGCGCCGTGACCGGCGTCCGTCAAGACCACCCTTAAGCCCGACCGCCCCCGACCTCCGGGCATGCGACCACGGGATCTCTCCGATCACTCGCCGTACGTGCCCGGGCGGGGCGTCGAGGAGGTCGCCCGCGAGCGCGGGATCGACCCCGACGACCTCATCAAGCTCTCCTCGAACGAGAACCCGCACGGCCCGAGCCCGGCGGCCGTCGAGGCCATTCGCGACCACGCCGACCGCGTGAACCAGTACCCGAAGTCCTCGCACACGGACCTCACCGCGAAGATCGCCGAGAAGTGGGGCGTCGACGACGAGCAGGTGTGGGTCTCGCCCGGCGCCGACGGCTCGATCGACTACCTCTCTCGGGCCGCGCTGGAGCCGGGCGACGAGGTGTTGGTGCCGAGCCCCGGCTTCGCGTACTACGCGATGTCCTCGCGGTACCACCACGGCGAGGTGACCGAGTACGAGCTCTCGACCGCCGACGGCTTCGCACAGGACGCGGAGACGGTGCTGTCCGCCTACGGGGGCGAGCGCATCGTCTACGTCACCTCGCCGCACAACCCCTCTGGCTCGACGATGCCGCTCGACGAGGTCGAGGCGATCGCCGACGCGACCGCGCCGGAGACGCTGGTCGTCGTCGACGAGGCGTACGGGGAGTTCTCGGACGTCGACAGCGCGATCCCGCTCGCCGACGAGCGCGACGACGTGGCGGTCCTGCGCACCTTCTCGAAGGCGTACGGGCTCGCCGGGCTCCGGATCGGGTACAGCGTCGTCCCCGAGGCGTGGGGCGAGGCGTACGCCCGCGTCAACACGCCGTTCGCGGCCAACGAGCTGGCGTGCCGGGCCGCCCTCGCCGCGCTCGACGACGAGGACCACGTCGAGCAGTCGATCGAGTCCGCCCGCTGGGCCCGCGAGTACATCGCGGACGAGCTCGACGCGCCCACCGTCGACTCCGCGGGGAACTTCGTCCTCGCCGCGGTGGGCGACGGCGAGCGCGTCGCGGAGGCGGCTCAAGAGCGCGGCGTGATCATCCGCGACTGTACCTCGTTCGGGCTCCCCGAGCACGTCCGTATCTCGACGGGGACCCGCGAGGAGACCCGCGAGGCGGTCGAACTGCTCAACGAGACGCTGGCCGACCTCGACCTCGGTGTTCGGGCGTGACGGCGGGGGCCGACGACGCCGACGCCACCCCTGACCGCGACCGCGCCGACCGCGTCGCCGTCACGGGCACGCCCGGGACCGGGAAGACGACCGCGACGGCGCTGCTCGAAGGGGAGTACGACGTGATCCACCTCAACGACCGGATCAAGTCCGACGACGACCTCTGGACCGAGCGCGACGACGAGCGCGACACGCTCGTCGCCGACCTCGACGCGGTCCGCGAGGACCTCGGCGGCTGGTCCGGGGTCCTCGACTCGCACCTCGCGCACCGGTTCGCTGTCGACCGCGTCGTCGTGTTGCGCTGTCACCCCGAAACGGTCAAGTCCCGACTCGAGGCGCGCGGCGAGACGGCCGAGACGGCGGCCGAGAACGCCGAGAGCGAGGCGCTCGACGTGATCCTCTCGGAGGCGGTGGCCGAACACGGCGCGGAGAACGTCTACGAGGTGGACGCCACCGACCGCGACCCCGAGGCGGTCGCCGATGCGATCCGGGCAGCGATCGAGGGGGAGCGCGAGCCGAGCGCCGGCACCGTGGACTTCATCGATTATATATGAGCCGGCCGCGAGCGTCGAGACGGTAGATGACCCTCGACCAGTACCGCTCCGTGGCCGACCGGCTGCTCGGCCCGTGGGTGTCCGCGGCCGACAGGCTCGGCCTCTCGCCCGACCAGGTGAGCGTGATCGCCTTCCTCGTCGCGGTCGGGGCCGCCGCGGCCTTCGCCGCCGGGTCGACGCCGCTGTACGCGGCCGGCGCGCTACTCGTCCTCCTCAACGGCTGGCTCGACCTCGTCGACGGCGCCCTCGCGCGCCACCAGGAGATCGCCTCCGACGGCGGGGACTTCCTCGACCACGTCCTCGACCGCTACGCCGACGTGGCGGTCATCGGCGGGCTCACGGCCGGCGTGGAGGCGTACGCGCTGGGCTTCGCCGCCGTCACGGGCGTCCTGCTCACCTCGTACCTCGGCACGCAGATCCAGGCGGTCGGGATCGGCCGCGAGTACGGCGGCCTCCTCGGCCGGGCCGACCGGCTCGCGCTGATGGGCGTCGTGGGCGTCGTCGCCGCGGTCTACTCGGCGCCGATCCTCGCCGGACTGAACGTCGTCGGCCTGCTGCTCGCGCTGTTCGCCGTCGTCGGTCACCTGACCGCGGTCCAGCGGTTCCTCGGCGCGTGGAGCGACCTGTAGCCGCTCGCGGTTCCCTCCCCCGGTCCGGTCCTGCCCAAGAGCGGCGCCTGAGCAGATGTTCGGATCGGCGGCGGCGATGGGTTCTCAGCCGTTCTCGCCCGCCCGTGAGCGCAGTTCCGACCCCCGCGCGTGGACGTCGTCGACGGCGTCGCGGACGATCGACTCGTCGACGTCGAACGCCCGGGCGGCGTACGCCACCGACAGCCTGACGGCGAGACACGTCATCCGGACCTCCTCGTCGGCTCGGACGACCGAGGGCGGGGTACCCCGTCTGCCGGTCTGTCTCTCGTCGAACCCGCCGGCGATAGCGTACAGATCGGCGTACAGCCGGGCCGCCTGCGGGAGGTTGGACGGCGCGATGCGCCCGTCGGGGCCGTCGAAGTGGTACGCGTCGGGGCGGACACGCTCCTCGCGGACGATCCGATGGCCGTCGTCGTACGTTTCGATGATCGTCTCGGCCGAGTCGCTCACTGGAACCAGCCTCTCCGAACGCCTCGCGAAACGAGGGAACAATTTAAAAGCGTCCGGTCGATACGGGAGGTATGCCCACTTTCGAGCTGAACCTCTCGGACGACGTGTACGCGGAGTTTCAGCAGCTGGCCGATGAGGAGTTCGTTTCCGAGGAGCAGGCCGCCGAGGACCTCATCGCGTCCGGCATCGAGGCGTACAACGTGAGCGTCGTCGACGACGATCCCCGCGACGAGATGCTCGACGGCGCCGAGAACAACATGTTCGACACCGCCGAAGACCCCGGAAGCATCGAAGACGACCGGCTGTAAGGGTCGTCTCGACGCCTGACCCGGCTTCTTCCTAGAAACGCACCACGCCGACAGCGAGCGGCGTCCGGCGGACTACGGCCGCCGCGTGTGAGTCAGAAGCGGGAACTCCGTGCGAACGGTGAGCCGAAGGTCCCCGGCCAGCGGTCGCGCCTCGGCGGGCGCTTCGCTCTCGTCGATCAGGAGGCCGCCGCTCTCGGAGAGTCCGACGAACAGCACGTCGCCGACCGAGAGCGGCTCCGAAAGCCTGCTGCTGGCGCTCCCCCGTTCGTCTCGCAGACGAATACGTGCGTCTCGGGACACGTCGTCGCCGCCCGTCATCTCCACCCGGAACGCGGTGCCGTCGTCGGTGAACGCGACGTCGAACCGGACGCCCTGCTCTCGCGCCGCGTCCGCCCAGTCGGGCTCGTCCACGCTCGTGTCGCCGACCGCGGTTATCGCGGCCGTAACGTCGAACGCGATCGTTTCGCCGCCCTGGAGCTCCGTCTGATCGTACTCCAGCTGGCTCACGAATCCGGACTCGCTGACCGTTATCGAAGCGTCGAACTCCCGCATCTCCCCGAAGCTGAGTCGCTCCGAGTAGCCGACCGACTCGTAGACGACCCCCAAGCCGCCCGCGGTCTCGACCAGTTCCGTCGCCGCTCCCCACTCCACCTCGGAGATGTACCGCCTGAACTCGCTCAGCCCGGTCACCTCGTCCGTCGGCGGTGCGCGCTCGTCCACCCTGTAGGCCTGCTCGAACCCGGACTCCATCCTGACGTACGCCACGTCCTCGTCGGCCGGCGACCAGACACGCTCGGTCTCCCCGTTCTCCGTTACCTCACGCGAGACGGCGTTGTCGTCGAACTTGCTCGTCTGCGTCTGGGAGAACTCGTTGTCGTCGAACACGTCGGTGCGCTCCCCCTCGTGCGTCAACGACCCCGCCTCGACCAGGGTCGATTCGTGCGTGCCGAACAGCGTCGCTCCGTCGACACCGTCCTGACGTGCCCCGTCCGGGTAGTCGAAATCGTCCAGTGTCGGCGCCGCGTCTTCGGTGCTTTCCGTCTGATTCTCCGAGCCGTTGTCGTCCCCGTCGTCCCCGTCGGACGCTTCCTCGGACCCGTTCGGCGGCGCCGACTCGTCGGGGGTCGAACCGCTACAGCCCGCAAGTGGAAGAGAGACGGCCGCCGCGCTGGTGAGAACGTATCGCCTGTTCATATGTGGTCTACGGTACCCTCCAGACACGTACGTAAATACGTGCTGACTTGTTTTGTATATTATATTCTGGCTGGCGTTCGAATCGGGGTTCAGTCGACCGAATCTGTGTGTAGTAACTCTACAACAGGCATGTAACTGACATACCTGCGGCGAGTCAGTACCCCAAGCCAAACAGCCGGTTCGCCGACAGCGTGGCCAGCCCGAGCGCCATCACGCAGGCGAGCAGCCCGAACGCGACTGGCCACCCCGCGGCGTCGGAGACGGCGCCGACGACGACGCTGCCGGAGGCCCCCGTGACCATGTACGCCGTCCGGACCAGCCCGAACCCGGCGCCGCGCTCGGCGTCGGAGAGGAGGTCCATGAACCGCGACTGTACCGGCGCGCCCCACGACATCGCGAGGCCGACGAGGCCGACGCCCGCGACCGTGACCGGCAGCCCCAGGTCGAGCGTCGCAGTCGCGACGAGGGCCCCGTACCCGACGACGCCGGCGCTCATGGTCACCATCGCGGTGGCGTCGCGGCCGATCCGGTCGGATATCGACCCGGTGACCGGCTGTGTTCCCCCGTGGACGAGGAAGTACGCCGAGAACAAAAGCGCCGACAGCGCGCTCGATAAGCCGGTCCCGACCTCGAGGAACGTCGGCAGGAAGGATGCGGTCGCCTGCCACGTGAACGCGCCCATCGTCGCCAGCGCCGTCGTGTAGAGGATCTCGGGCCGCGAGAGCAGCTCGGCGAGCGGACCGAACGCGAACCGCTCGCCCATCGGCTGGTCGGGGCGGAGCGGTTCGGTCGGCCGGACCCGCCACGCGAACAGCGCGAACACGGGGACCGCGACGGCAGCGCCGAGGAGGACCCCGGCGCGCCACCCGTACCGCGATCCGACGAGCGCGGCCGCCGGCGGCGCGGCGAGTCCCGCGAGCGGTCCCCCGGCCACGTGGACGCCGATGGCGCGGCCGGTGTCGTCGAACTGCCGCGTGAGGAACGTCGTCGCGACCGAGTAGTGGAGCCCCGCCCCGACGCCGAGAACGGCCGCGAACAGTCCGAACGCGAGCATCGAGGGCGAGGCGGCGAGGAGCACCGACGCGATCGCGGTGGCCCCCACCGCGGTGAGGATGACGCGGCGCTCGCCGTAGCGATCGCCGAGGACGCCGGAGGGGAACTGCGCCAGCGCGTAGGTGAGCCACATGCCGCTGAGCGCGAGCCCGACGGTGCCGTTGGTGACGCCGAACTGCGTCGTGATCTCCGGGACCAGCGGGCTGACGACCAGCCGCGCCACCATGGTGCCGGTGAACGCGAGCGTACAGAGCGCGAGCGCCGTCTGTTCGTACCGCCAGTTCACGGTCGCCGTACCGGACACGGGTCAAAGCGGCTTCCGATCGCGGTCAGACGAACCGGAGCCTCTCCGGCCGGACCGCCCGAGAGCTCACTCGGCCGCGAACCGGATCGGGTAGTCGGTGAGGTTCTCGTAGCCGTCCTCGGTGACGACGACGAGGTCCTCGATCCGGACGCCGCCCACGTCGGGGTCGTAGAGGCCGGGCTCGACGGTGATCACGTGGCCCGGCTCCAGCTCTCCGCCGCCGCTCGCGAGCCGCGGCGACTCGTGGACGTCGAGACCGATGCCGTGCCCCGTCGAGTGGATGAACCCGGTCTCCGTCTCCGGGTCGGTGCGGAAGGTCGGCTCGCCGGCCTCCTCGTACACCTCGCAGGCGGCGGCGTGGACGTCTTCCCCGGTCGCGCCCGGCTCGACCGCGTCGAGCGCGGCGTCGAGGGCGCGCTCGGTGAGTTCGTACCACTCGCGGAGGGTCTCGTTCGGCTCGCCGACGCAGAACGTCCGCGTCATGTCGGCGTTGTACTTCGTCGCCTTCGACCGGGGGAAGATGTCGACGATGATCGCCTCGTCCGCCCGGAGCGGGCCCGAGCCGCGGTCGTGGGGGTCCGCGGCCTGCGCGCCGCCGGCGACGATCGTCTCGTCGAGCGCGCAGCCGTGCCGCAGGAGGGTGACCTCGATCTCCTCGGTCACCCGCTCGCTGGTGAGCGGCTCGCCGTCGCGGAGCAGGACGCCCGTCTCCGCGTCGTCGCTCTCGGTCGCCACGTCCGCGCCGGCGATCAGGTCCTCGGCGGCGCGCATCGCCGCCTCGTTCGCCGCCTGGGCCTCGCGGATCGCCTCGATCTCGTCGTCGGTCTTGACCGCCCGGACTTCCCGGAGCCGGTCGTCGGTGTCGACGGTCACCGCCACGCCGCGCTCCCGGAGGGCGTCGGCGGTACCGACCGGGGCGCGGGGCGGCATCGAGACGGACTCGACGCCCTTGTCGCGGACGAACGCGGCGTACATGTCGTTTCGCGCCTCGCGCCCGCCGTACTCGTAGTCGTAGTCGGCGTGGCGCTCGACGCCGTCGGCCGTCGCCTCCTTCTTCGCCCGCCCGTACTCCAGGCCGCCGACGAGGACGTGGACCGCTCCGTCGGCGTACAGCGTGAGGAACGGGTCGGGCCCGGTGAACCCGGAGAGGTACAGCTGGTTGGCGTCCTCCTGCGAGGCGTCAATCAGGTAGCCGTCCGTCTCGAGGTCGGCGAGGCGGTCGTCGAGCCGCGGTCGGTTCATACGTGCCCCTGTTCGGGGAAGGGCAAAGCGGTTGTCCTCTCGGAACCGGCGAGACGGTGAGGGGCCTCGACGACCCGCGACAAAGCATATGCCCGCCAAGCCGGAACGACCGGGGCGTGATGTCGACGGACCGACGAACTACCCTCCTCTCGCTCGTACACCTCCCGTCCGGCTGGCTGCCGGTCGCCGTCGCCTGCGGGAGCGCTGCGGCGCTGCTCGGACTGGCGCTCACCTGGATCGGGCTCGCGGTCGCCGGCGTCTCGCCGGGGGAGTCCGAGGTCGCCCGGTGGATGGTCGGCGGCCCGATATCCGCGGTCGAGGGGTCGATCTGGTTCCTCCTCGACGCCCACTGGGTCCGGGTCCGGACGGGACCCGGGCTGTCGAACCACGTCATCTTCGGGCATCCGCTGATACAGGCCGACGCCGCGCTGTGGCCGCTCCGCGCGGTCCCGCTGACCTTCGCTCTCGGCGCCGCGGCCGCCGTCCGATACCTCGGTATCGACGACCTGCTCGCCGGCGCCGTGACCGGCATGGGCGCGACCCTCGGATACCTCCCGACGATGCTCGCGCTGCGGGCGGTCTCTCGGGTGCCGTTGACGCGTCACGCGACCGACGGGACGGTGCCGATCTCCGACGCGGACGGGATACCTGTGACGGAGGCGGCCGGCGTCACCGCCGGTCCGGACTTCGCCGCGACAGTGCTACTGGTGACCGGACTGGGCGTCGTCGTCGGCCATCTCGTCGGTGCGAGCGCGACCTTCGCGACCGGGGACTGACGGCCGGATCGGTCGCCGCGAACGCCGTCCCGTCACCGCGAAACGCCTATATACTATATCCCGGGGAGAGTCCGTCTGTTTCGCTCGTGACGTGGTTTCGCAGGAGGCATCTCGAATACCGAATCTTACAGGGTTGTACACTCCGTTTTCGGGCGTGTCTCAGAGGGACCAACCACACAAACATTTAAGTATTTGGCTCACTTACCCGAAGGTGAGGAAAACACCGAGATCCGTCTCTCGGTTTCGTTGTTCCCTCCACGTACCAAACCAATGAGCGAGAACCTTCGAACGTACACGACAGAGACGGCCGACGACGAGCGCGAAACCGAGTCGGAGAGCCAAGAGGAGGAACTGCGGTGTCCCGAGTGCGGCGGTCAGCTAGCGACGGACACGGAACACGGCGAGACCGTCTGCGTCGACTGCGGACTGGTCGTCGAAGAGGACGAGATCGACCGCGGGCCGGAGTGGCGCGCGTTCGACTCCAAGGAGAAGGACAACAAGTCCCGCGTCGGTGCCCCGACGACGAACATGATGCACGACAAGGGGCTCTCGACGAACATCGGCTGGCAGGACAAGGACGCTTACGGTAAGTCGCTGTCCAGCCGCCAGCGCGAGAAGATGCAGCGGCTGCGGACGTGGAACGAGCGGTTCCGCACCCGCGACTCCAAGGAGCGCAACCTCAAGCAGGCGCTCGGCGAGATCGACCGCATGGCCAGCGCCCTCGGCCTCCCCGACAACGTCCGCGAGACCGCGAGCGTCATCTACCGCCGCGCGCTCGACGAGGACCTGCTTCCCGGCCGCTCCATCGAGGGCGTCTCGACGGCCTCGCTGTACGCCGCAGCCCGGCAGGCCGGGACGCCGCGGAGCCTCGACGAGATCGCGGGCGTCTCCCGCGTCGAGAAGGACGAGATCGCTCGGACGTACCGCTACGTCGTCCGCGAGCTGAAGCTGGAGATCCAGCCCGCCGACCCCGAGAGCTACGTCCCGCGGTTCGCCTCCGACCTCGGCCTCTCCGACGAGGCCGAGCGCCGCGCCCGCAGCCTGCTCGACACGGCGAAGGAGCAAGGGATCCACTCCGGCAAATCGCCGGTCGGGCTCGCCGCCGCCGCCGTCTACGCCGCCTCGCTGCTGGTCAACGAGAAGGTGACCCAGAGCGAGGTCAGCGAGGTCGCGAACATCAGCGAGGTCACCATCCGGAACCGGTACCACGAGCTCCTCGAGGCCGAGGACTCCGTCGCGCTGAACTGAGCCGCTTTTCTGCCCGCCGCCGCGTCGGTCGCCCTCCGTCCGGGTCGAAACCGCGAAGGTGACGCGTCGCCACCCGCACGTATGGAGACGACCCGCCACTTCACGGCGACGACGTACATCGTCAACGACGGCGCGACGGCGCTTCACGACCACGAGCGGCTCGGCATCCGGCTGCCGCCCGGCGGCCACGTCGACCGCGACGAGCTCCCGCACGAGGCCGCTCGCCGCGAGGTCCGCGAGGAGACGGGGCTGACGCCGGAGCTGGTCGCCGCCGAGTCGCAGATCACGGGCCCGAACACCCGCGGGCTCCCGGAGCCGGCCCACCTCATGCTCCACGACATCAACGTCCACGAGGACGGGTCGGTGGGCCACCAGCACGTCGATCACCTCTACTACGCCCGCGTCGGCTCCCGAGAGATCGCTCCCGTCGGCGACGACGAGGTCGACCCGGACCAGTGGCGCTGGTACACCCGGTCTGAACTCGCGGCGAGCGACCTCCCGGAGGACGTCGTCGACCTCGGTCGGGAGGCGATCGCCGCCGTCGACGAGGGGTGAGCGGGACGGGCCGTCGAGAGCGCTCTCGGGGCCGCCGCCGTCGGCCGGTCGGAGCGGTGGAGCGGGGCGTCAGACGGCCGTCTCACGCTCCGGAAGGTATTTGAGTCGGTGTTGGCGACGTAAACGCAAGGATGGACGCACAGCGAAGGGAAGCGATCGCCGAGTGGGACGAGCGCTCGTTTTCCGACGGGCTCGCGGGGCTCGGGCGGATCGTCGACGACGGGTTCTCCGGCGCCGCGACCGACGGGGTCGGGTGGGTGTTCCTCGTCGACGGGCGCGTCGTCGGCGTGGTCGACGCGACGCTCGACGCCTTCGCCGACGCCTCGGGGACCGTCTACCGGGCCCCCGACGACGCGCTCCCGGTGCTCTTCGCGATGCAGGAGCTCGGCGGCGAGCCGCGGGCGAAGTACTACACCAATGACACGCCGCTCAAGGAGGCGGACCGGAAGCTCTCGCAGGGCGGATTCACCGGCTACATCGAGCTGTCGGAGAACGTCCTCTCCGGCGACTACTACGTCGCGTACACCGGCGGCGAGTCGATGGCCGCCGCGTACGTCGGCAACGCGCGCCGGCTGGAGACGGGGGACGACGCCTTCGAACTCGCCGCGGACGAGGTCGGCATCTACACCGTGTACGAGGTCGATCTCGACGTCCGCCCGCTCCCGGACGACGCGGGGACGGCGGACGCTACGGACGACGGGACGACCGACGAGACGGAAGACGCGGGGAGCGACCCCGACTCGAGGGGCGACGACGGGAGGGACGCGCCGGGCGGAGCCGATGAAGCTTCCCCCGCGGACGCCGTTGATCCCGCGCCGAACACCGGGCGGGACGACGGCTCGGCGGCCCGGCCCCGAGACGACCCGACGACCGCCGCTCGCGACTCAGATTCGGACGGGCCCGACGCGGCCGAAGCGGGCGGTGAAGCGACGACGGGGGAGGGCGAAGAGTCGCCCGACGCGGTACAGATAGGAGCCGCCGACGCCGCGGAGATAGACGCCGCGGAGACGGACGTCGAGGCGGCGGGGGTGGCGGACCGCGAGCGCCGGCCACCGACCGAAGCGACCGGAGACGGTGCTTCGCGGGACACCCGGGGAACGCCGGACGCGGGAGACGCATCGAACGCCGAGGGCGCGTCGGGCACCGGGAACGCGTCGAGCGACGAGGACGTCTTCTCGGAGGAGGCCGAGTGGCGGGAGCAGAAGTCCATCCCGGCGCTCGACCCGTCGGAGGCTGGCGACGAACCCCGCGGGGCCGACGAGCGTCCCGACCCGCCGTCGCAGCGTTCTCGTTCGGCGGCCGACCCCGGGCGGGCCGAGCGGAGCGGATCGAACGCGAACGGCGGGTCGCCGTCGCCGCGCTCCACCGAGCGGTCCGCGTCGACGCCGTCGGCGGTCTCGAAGCGCGACGCCCGCGACGCGACGGGCGACGCGAGCCCGGAGCGGCTTCGGAAGCTCGAGGCGGCCCTCGAGGAGACGGAGACGAAGCGCCAGTCGCTGGCCGACGAACGCGACCGGCTGGCGGCCGAGCGCGACGAGGTCGCGACCGAACGCGACGAGTTGGTCGACGAGGTCGAGCGGCTCGAGTCCGAGGTCGGCGACCTCCGGGAGGAGCGCGACCGGCTCCGCCGCGAGCTCTCCGAGGCGAAGGACCGGCTCCCGGACGCCGAGCGGACGCTCACCCCCGCGAAGGCGCGCAGCGGAACGAACCTGTTCATCAGGTACGAATCGAAGGAGGGCGCGACGCTGGCGGACGCCCACGACGGGAGCGTCGACCGCGAGGCCCTCCGCGAGAACCTCCGGGTCGAACACCACACCAGCTTCGAGACGGAGGGCCTCGCCGTCGACGGGCGGCCGTTCGAGGAGTTCCTCGGGGACACCATCGAGTACGGCTTCACCCGCTGGCTCGTCGAGGACCTCCCGTTCGAGGTCCGCGGTACCGGGAACGAGGGGACGCTTCGGGACCTCTACGACGCGCTCCCGGACATCGACCGCGCCGAGATCGGCGGGGCAGTGTCGGTCGAACTCCGCGAGGGCGGCGAGGAGGTCCGCGAGCAGCGGTCGTTCGACCTCGTGTTGCGCGATCGCATGGGGCACCCGCTGTTCGTCGCCGACCTGAACGACAGCCGGGACCCGACGCCCGAGGGGACGCTGGAGTCGCTCGTCGAGAACGGGCGCGACATCGCCGCCTCCAACCAGACGTTCGCCGGGGCGTTCGCGGTGACTGAGAGCTTCTTCGAGCCCGGGGCCTTAGAGACCGCGAGCGATGCGGTCGGCGGCGGCCTGTTCAGCCGGTCCAAGCGGGCGAGCTTCGTGAAGCTCTCGCGCAAGCAGGGGTTCCACCTGTGCCTCGTCGAGGCGCGCGACGGCGGGTTCCACATGACGGTCCCGGACCTGTAGTCGGTCCGACCGCCGCGGCTCGCGAGCGCGGGCTGAGAGAGAAAACGCGGCACCTACGTCGGCGGGCCAAATCGGAATCGCAGTCAGTTCTGGAGTTCCGCGGCGTCGTCGATCCGCATCGACCCCAGCTTATCAACGGTCTCGTCGAGCTTCTCGTCGAGTTCGTCGACGAACTCGTGGGTCCGCTCCGTGGTGATCGCTCCCTGGCTGGACGGCTCGATGAGGTTCTCCTCTTCGAGGACGCGCAGCGAGTATCGGACCTTGTGGTGCGGGTACCCAGTCTCGTTCGACATCTTCACGATGCCGATCGGCTCGTTCTCGATGACCATCCGCAGGACTTGGAGGTGACGTTCCAGCATGTCTACCTCTTTCTCTAGTCGATCTATCATGCCACATGTTAACTTGTCATGCCCCCGTTTAAAAGTTGCTGTCGGCGACCGCGGTCACCCTGTCAGATCGCACCCTTTGACGTGGCAGTAATTAACGTGTTCGATTGCGGCGCAGCGCGCGGCTCGGACGCGGCGCGCCCGATCGCGACGGAGACCGCGAGAGTGAGTACAGGTCCGGAAACTGGGAAGATACACGAACGAGCCTATTTCCTGTGAGCCGTTTATTCAGTGATCCTCATTCGTGGTTATGTCGCAGTCACAGACCGTAATCGGTTTTACCCCCCGCCGGGAATCGGCAGGTCGTATGACACTCACCATCGTCGGCTCCCAACTCGGCGACGAGGGCAAAGGCGCGCTCGTCGACCGGTGGGGAGGGGACGCGGACGTCGTAGTCCGTTATCAGGGCGGCGACAACGCCGGCCACACCGTCGTCGAAGGCGGCGCGGAGTACAAACTCTCGTTGGTTCCCAGCGGCGCGGTCCGGGGGACCGTCGGTATCCTCGGCAACGGCTGCGTCGTCAACCCGAAGACGCTGTTCGCCGAGATCGACAACCTGCGCGAGCAGGGGCTCGACCCCGACGTGCGCGTCGCCCGCCGGGCGCACGTGATCATGCCGTACCACCGTGTGCTGGACGGGATCGAGGAGGAGGTAAAAGCCGACGACGACGCCGGCGACGCGGTCGGCACGACCGGTCGCGGTATCGGCCCCACCTACGAGGATAAGGCCGGCCGCCGCGGGATCCGGGTCGCGGACCTGCTCGACCCCGAGACCCTTCGCGAGAAGCTCGAGTACGCGGTCCCGCAGAAGCGCGCGCTCGTCGAGGACGTGTACGGGCTCGACCTCGACAGCGAGGCGCAACGCGCCTCTGGCAGCCGGACGCAGTCCGGCGACGACGACAGCGATGACGACCGCGCGGCCGCCTTCGACGTCGACGCCCTCCACGAGGAGTTCGCCGCGATCGGCGAGCGCCTCGCCGACGAGGGGATGACCGTCAACTGTTCCGACTACCTTCACCGCCGTCACGAGGCGGGCGACGAGATCCTCTTCGAGGGCGCGCAGGGGACGCACATCGACGTCGACCACGGGAACTACCCGTTCGTCACCTCGTCGAACCCGACCGCGGGCGGCGCGGCCGTCGGCTCCGGGCTCGGCGTCACGACGGTCGGCGACGGCGAGGTCGTGGGCATCGTGAAGGCGTACCTCTCGCGCGTCGGCGAGGGGCCGCTCCCGACCGAACTCGACGGCGACGCCGACGAGGAGGCGCTCGCCGACGAGATCCGCGAGAAGGGCGGCGAGTTCGGCACGGTCACCGGCCGCCCACGCCGGATCGGCTGGCTCGACCTGCCGATGCTCCGTCACGCCGCGCGCGTCTCCGGGTTCACCGGGGTCGCGGTCAACCACGTCGACGTGCTCGCCGGGCTCGACGAGCTGAAGGTGTGTACCGGCTACGAGCTCGACGGAGAGACGCTCGACACCGTCCCCACCACGACCGACCGGTGGGAGCGCTGCGAGCCGGTATACGAGACGCTCGACACGTGGGCGCCGTTCGACTCCTCGGCGGTCGCCGAGGCGGGCTACGATGCGCTCCCCGAGGCGGCCCGCGACTACCTGGAGTTCGTCGCCGACGAGATCGACACGCCGGTCTACGCCGTCGGCGTCGGCCCCGACCGCGAGGAGACGGTCGAACTGACGAACCCGTTCGACGAATAGGAACTCGCCCGTCTACCGTCGGATTTCGGGCCTATTCCCGCGGATCTATCGCGTTCAGCGCGGCCATGTCTTCCGCCGTCAGCGACAGGTCCGCGGCCGCGAGGTTGGATTCGAGGTGGTCGACGCTCGACGTGCCCGGGATCGGGAGCGTCACGTCGGAGTGATCGAGGAGCCACGCGAGCGCAACCTGCCGCGGCGTGGCGTCGCGTCGCGCCGCGACCTCGTCGAGCGCGTCGGCGGACTCGTCGTCGTCGACCGCGTACATCGGGCCCCACGGGATGAAGCCCACGCCGCGGCCCTCGCAAGCGCGCAGCACGGCCTCGTCGTCGCGGTGGCCGACGTTGTACCGGTTCTGGACGGTCGCGATGTCGACGATGTCCGTCGCGGTCTCCAGCTGCTCGGCGGTGACGTTGGAGAGCCCGACGTGCGCGATCTGCCCGGCATCTTTCATCTCCGCGAACGCGTGGACCGACTCCGCGAAGTCGGTGTCCGGGTCCGGGCGGTGGAACTGGTAGAGGTCGATCGTGTCGGTGCCGAGGCGGTCGAGGCTACACAGGACCTGGTTCTTGAGGAAGTCCGGGTCGCCGTGGGGGAGCCAGTCGCCCTCGCGGTTGCGGAGCAGCCCGGCCTTCGAGGCGATCACCACGTCGTCGGGATCGCCGATCGCCTCGCGGATGAGCCGCTCGGAGACGCCCGGGCCGTAGGAGTCCGCGGTGTCGACGAAGTCGACGCCGAGGTCCACTGCCCGCCGGAGCACGTCCCTCGCGTCTTCCTCGTCGGCGGGCCGGCCGATGACGTCCTCGCCGGTGACCCGCATCGCGCCGAAACCGAGTCGGTCGACCGTGAACGCCCCGCCGATGTCGAACGTGTCGCGTCCGCCGCTGGTGTCGGAAGCCATGGTCCGTCCGTCTCGCGCCACGCTGAAAGCGGTAGGGGTGGCGGAAGGGGACGCGACGAACGGGCGCGGCGCGGCGCGCCGCCGCCCGTCTTGCGCCCGTCGCTACTCATAAACCGCCCCCGAGTAATCGTAGGGTATGGACGCCGAGCGCGAGGTACTCGACGTGTTGGCGCGGAACGCCCGCGAGGACATCGACGACATCGCGGCCCAGACGGGCCTCGACGCGGCGGCGGTAGCTGACGCGATCGACGCGCTGGAGGGCGACGGCGTCGTCCACGGCTACCAAGCCGTGGTCGACTGGGACCGCGTCGAGGAGGGGAAGATCCGCGCCGTCGTCGAGATCAACGTGGAACTCGACCGCGAGACGGGGTACGAGCAGGTCGCGGACCGGATCGCGAAGTTCCCCGCCGTCGACGCCTTACACCTGGTCTCGGGCGACTACGACTTCGCCGTCGAGGTGCTCGGCGAGAACATGCAGGACGTCTCCGAGTTCATCTCCGAGCAGGTCGCGCCGATGCCGGCGGTCACCCAGACCGTGACCCACTACATCATGGAGACGTACAAGGACGGCGGGATCCGGTTCGAGGACGGGGACGACGACGACCGCCTCTCCGTGTCGCCATGAGGATCTCGGACCGCGCGCGCACCCTCCCGGAGTCGGGGATCCGGAAGTTCTTCGAACTCGCTGAGGCGCGCGACGACGTGATCTCGCTGGGGGTCGGCGAGCCCGACTTCTCGGCGCCGTGGGCCGCCCGCACCGCCGCGATCGACTCGCTCGAACGCGGGAAAACGTCCTACACCGCGAACCGCGGGATGGCCGCGCTCCGCGAGCGTGTCGCCGCGCACCACGAGCGCTACGACCAGTCGTACGACCCGTCCGAAGAGGTCCTGGTCACCACCGGCGCGAGCGAGGCGGTCGACCTCGCCTTCCGCGCGCTCGTCGACCCCGGCGACACCGTGGCGGTCCACGAGCCGACGTACATCTCCTACGGACCGGGGATCGAACTGGCAGGCGGCGAGCGGCTGACGGTCCCCACGCGCGCCGCGGACGATTTCGCGCTCACCCGGGAGTCGCTGGAGGCCGCGGGCGCGGCCGACGCTGACCTGCTCGTGCTGTGTTACCCGAACAATCCCACGGGCGCGACGATGACCGACGAGCAACTCGCGGAGGTCGCGGCGTTCTGCCGCGACAACGAGCTCCGCGTGGTGGCCGACGAGATATACGCCGCGCTCACGTACGGGGACGACCACGCCTCGATCGCGACCCAGCCGGGGATGCGCGAACGCACGATCGTCGTCAACGGCTTCTCGAAGGCGTACGCGATGACCGGACTGCGGCTGGGGTACGCGCTGGGGCCGACCGACGCGATCGACGCGATGAACCGGATCCACCAGTACACGATGCTGTCGGCGCCGACGACGCCGCAGTACGCGGCGATCGAGGCGCTCGACCGCTGCGACGACGAAGTGTCGGAGATGGTCGAGGAGTACAACCGCCGCCGGCGGCTGGTCGTCTCCCGGTTCAACGAGCTGGGCCTCGACACCTTCGAGCCGGGCGGCGCCTTCTACGCGTTCCCCGAGTGCGGCGGGGACGACGAGGCGTTCGCCGAGGAGCTGCTGGAGGCGCAGGGCGTCGCCGTCGTCCCGGGGTCGGTCTTCGGCGAGGGCGGAGAAGGGCACCTCCGGGTGTCGTACGCGACCTCGATGCGCGAGCTGAAGGAGGCGACCGACCGGATCGCGGCATTCGTCGAAGGGCGCTGAGGCCGCGGTCGCGGCGCGGTCCCCGTCGCGATACGGCCGTCGCGGGGCGCCTGACGCGCTGGTGGCACACTCGCGGTGCGTAAACGAACAACTACTTCCAAATTTATTGCCGTTCGCCAAAGATTATCACGCTCGATCCTGATGTTCGAGCCATGGAGTTCCAGCTAACCGACGAACAGAAGCAGCTGCGCGAGGAGGTACGGAAGTTCGCCGACGAGGAGATCCGACCGGTCGCGACCGAGTACGACGTCGACGAGGCGTACCCCCACGAGGTGATGGACAAGGCCGCCGACATGGGGCTGCTCGCGCCGCATGTCCCGGTCGAGTACGGCGGGATCGGCTACTCCTCGCTGGAGAACGCCATCCTCACCGAGGAGCTGTTCGCGGCCGACCCCGGGATCGGGCTCTGTATCTCGAGCGCCGGGTTCGGCGCCGAGGCGCTGATGGAGTTCGGCACCGAGGAACAGAAGGAGCGTGTCCTCCCCGAAGTGACCGCGGGCGACGCGGTGATGGGGTCGGCCATCTCCGAGCCGCAGGCCGGCTCGGACGTGACGAGCGTGGCGACGCGGGCGGAGAAGGACGGTGACGAGTGGGTCATAAACGGGTCGAAGATGTGGATCACGAACGGCACCGTCGCGGACTACTTCGTCGTCGTCTGCGAGACGGACCCCGATATCGACGACCGCTACTCGGGCTACTCGCAGATCCTCGTCGAGGGCGACCGCGACGGGCTCACCCGCGACAAGATAACCGGGAAGCTCGGCATCCGCGCGAGCGACACCGCGGAGCTCCGCTTCGACGACGTGCGGGTGCCCGAGGAGAACCTGATCGGCCAGCGCGGGATGGGATTCCTCCAGCTCATGCAGTTCTTCGACGAGACGCGGACCGCGGTCGCCGCGCAGGGCGTCGGCATCGCCCGCGGCGCGGCCGAGCGCGCGCTGGAGTACGCCGAGGAGCGCGAGCAGTTCGGCCGCTCCATCTCCGACTTCCAGGCGATCAAACACAAGCTCGCGGAGATGCACACGAACACCGAGGCCGCCCGCTGGCTCACCTACCGCTCCGCGTGGGCGGTCGACAACGAGGCCGGCGACCTGACCGCGCTCGCGTCGATGGCCAAGGAGTTCGCCTCCCGGACCGCGGTCGAGGTCGCCGACGAGGCGGTCCAGATCCACGGTGGCGCCGGCTTCGTCAACGACCACGACGTCGAGCGGCTCTACCGCGACGCGAAGATCACGCAGATCTACGAGGGGACGACCGAGATCCAGAAGAACATCGTCGCCCGCGAACTGCTCGACGAGGGGATGTGAGGGCGGCGACGGACCGCCGGTCGCCCGCGACCGACATCTAAAACCCCCGGTAGGCCTATATCGTCGGTATGAACGAGGAGGAGGCCCTCGGAGAGGGTAACGACGCGCGCTTCGAGGGCGGCGACAGGGCGGACCCGGAAGAGCGCCTCAAGCGACAGCGCGACGATCTACAGCTGCTGAACCAGGTGATGCGCCACGACATCCGCAACGATCTCCAGCTCGTCGGGGCGTACGCCGAACTGCTCGACGACCACGTCGACGAGGAGGGGCGGGAGTACCTCGACGTGATCAAGCGGAACACGCAGAGCGCCGTCTCGCTCACCACGACGGTCCGCGACCTCGCCGAAGTGATGCTCCGCGAGGACGCCGAGCCGAGCCGCGTCGCGCTCGACCGGGTCCTCTCACAGCAGGTCGAGGAGGTGCGGTCCGCGTACTCAGAGGCCGTCTTCACGGTGGAGGGCTCGTACCCGGAAGTCGAGGTCGTCGGCGACGAGATGTTGAGCTCGGTGTTCCGGAACCTCCTGCGGAACGCGGTCCAGCACAACGACGAGACCCCGCCGAAGGTGACGGTGTCGGCGACCGTCGACGAGGGCGAGGGCGTCGCCGAGGTCCGCGTCGCCGACAACGGGCCGGGGATCCCCGAAGGCCAGCGCGACGAGATATTCGGGAAGGGGGAGAAGGGCCTCGACAGCCCGGGCGCGGGGATCGGGCTGTACCTCGTCCGCTCGCTCGTCGAGATTTACGGCGGGGGCGTGTGGGTCGAGGACAACGAGCCGAGGGGCGCTGTCTTCGTCGTCAGGCTTCCGCTCTGCTCGGAGTGACCCCGCGACGCGCCGTGTCGCGGCGGCTCACTCGTCGTCGTACTCCATCGCGACCGAGTTGATGCAGAACCGCTTCCCCGTGGGCTCCGGGCCGTCGTCGAACACGTGCCCGAGGTGCGAGTCGCAGTTCGCGCACCGGACCTCGGTGCGGCGCATCCCGTGGCTGGTGTCCACCGTCGTCGTCACCGACTCCTCCTCGGCGGCGTAGAAGGCGGGCCAGCCGCAGCCGGACTCGTACTTCGTCTCGGCCTCGAACAGGACCGTGCCGCAGGCGCGACAGTTGTACTCCCCGTCGTCGGGGTGGTGGTCGACGTACTCGCCGGAGAACTTCGCCTCCGTGCCGCTCTCGCGCAGCACGCGGTACTCCTCGTCGGAGAGTCGCTCGCGCCACTCGTCGTCGGTCAGCTCCGCCGGGTCGCGCTCGTCTGTCTCGCTCATACCCCCGATACGCGCCCCACGGGCAAGGGGGTTGCGACGGGCGAGCCGCGGATAAGTTGCGGCCCGCGGCCCCAAACGGTATCCACCCGGCGGTCCGATTCGCGCCCATGGCACGCGAAGTCACGCACGAAGAGCGGGGGCCGACGATACTGGACGACGACGACAAGGGGGACGACGGCCTGATCTACGTCTGTCGGTGCGGGCTCTCCGACTCGCAACCGCTCTGTGACGGCTCGCATAGGGCCACGGCCGACGAGGAAGACGGCGTCGTGTACAAGTACGAGGACGACGACGCCGACGGCGAGCGCCGCGCGGTCGACGGGATCGCGTTCGAAGATGCGTAGCGGCGGGCCGCCGAGCGCGACGGCGCCGGCGGTCAGATCACGCCCATCTCCCCGAGCCGCTCGGGGAGGTAGGTGTCGGTGACGAAGTCGAGCCCGCGGCTCGCGAGGGACTGCTGTTCGGACTTCTTGCCGATGTCGAGCTGGAGCTCGATCTGCTCTTCCCAGTAGTCCGTCTGGAACCGCGGGTCCTCCAGCTCGGATTCGAGGGCGTTGATGTCCGAGTCGGATAGCGGGTCGGAGGGGAGGTCGTACTCGACGATGTCCTCGGGCTGGATCCCGATGAACCGCGCCTCGGGCGTCGCGAGGTACTTCGAGAGATGTGCGGACTTGATCGAGCCGTACGCGACGGAGCCGTAGATCCGGTAGGACCACGGGTCGCCGTCGGTGAACACCACGACCGGGAGGTCCAGCTCGTCGCGGAAGCGCTTCGTGAGCCGGCGGGTGGCGCGGGCGGGCTGGCCGCCGAGGTGGACCACGAGGGCGTCGTGGGCCTCGTCGAACCCGTTCTCGACCAACCGGTCACGCATCCCGCCGGTCTCGACGCAGAGGACGAACTCGGCGTCGTTGTCGAGGAACTCGATGGTGTCCGGGTTGTTCGGGATCTGGTAGCCGCCCTGCCCCACGTCGAGCTGACAGTGGATCTCGCGTTCACCGCGGTTGGTCTGCTCGCGGAGGAGCAGCGGCCCCATCACCTTCGCGCCCGACTCCTCCGGGCGCATGTGGAAGTCCTCGCGGGTGACGCCCGTGACGATCTCTAAGTCCTCCACGAGGTCGTTCGACTCGTCCTGGGAGTTGAACTGCGCCTCGTCGTTGTCCCACGACTCCGACAGGTAGTACAGCTCACGCAGCGTCGACGAGCGATCGTCGTCGAGCTGGTTCGCGAGGAACTCGATCGTGTAGGCGGCTTTCAGCAGCTTGCGCGCGCCCCGCACCGAGTTCGCGCTTCGCGTCGAGGTGCGGTCGCCGTAGGTCCAGACGCCGCTCTCCTCGTCGTACTCGATGTTGCTCTTCGTCCGCGTGGGGAGCGTCATCTCCGGAATCGACCCCGCCGCGAACTGGTCGTAGAAGTCGGCGGCCAGGTCGATCAGCTCGTCTCGTGCGTCGCTTTCGGTCGTCATTAGTCGTTCACCGTGAGTTTCTCGGTCTCCACGCCGCCGACGCTGACCTCGAACTCGGGGTCGCCGTCGACCGCGTACGTCAGTTCTCGCTCGTCGCCCGAGGGGACCTCGGGCTTCCACTGGACGAACCACTCGCCGTCCATATCCACCACCGTTCCGTCGGAGAGGTCGGTCGGCTCCGCCGAGACGATGTCGGTGATCTCCAGCTCCTCGTTCACGTCCGAGTGGTTCTCGACGGTGAGCGTCACCGCCTCGCCGTTCACCTCGCGCTCGACGCTGACGTTGTTCATGATCCGCGCCAGGGCCCCGTCGATGTCGGGGCGCGGCCGGCCGGTGACCTCCGAGACCTTGTCGGCCATCTCCGGGAGGATGCGACCGAGCACGTCCTGTTTCTCCCGGCGCTGCTGCATCGAGCGCCGCTTACTGAGGAACGACTTCAGTTCGCGGGCGGCCTCCCGGACCGCGAGCTCGATCTCGTCTTCGATCTCGGGGACGTTCGCGAGCGCGTCCTTTGACTCACTCGTGAACGGGACGTTCGTGGAGGCGACGTGGATGCTGATGACGGCCGGCCCGTTCGGCATCCCCGACCCCCCGGGCTGGTCTAACCCGTAGTTGCGCCACCCGATCTGTTTTATTACGTCCGTCGTCGCGCAGGCGCCCCGCTGGTAGACGAGCGGGACGCGGTTGGCGAACCGGAGCAGCTCGACCGACCCCTCGGCGGGGATCTCGCCGCCGTACGCGATCCCGGCCTCGACGATGAACGGGTCGCCGCCGTGGACCTCGGCGTCGCGGGTCGCCGCCGCGTAGAAGTCGGCGTCGTACTCCTTCCGTAGCCCGGCCTCGACCAGCTCCGCCGTGATCGGTGCGAGACACCCGGTCGGCGGCGCGAGGATGTCCGTCGTCCGCATCGCCTCTAGGAGGTCGGCCGCGGCGTCGCGGTCGCCCGCGATCGACTTCACCTTCGGCGGGTCGTCTGGCACGGTCCGCGCCCGCGACCAGAACGCCTCGACGACGTTCTCGCGCGCGGTCTCGCCGAAGGTCGCGTCGTGCTGCTCGGCGACGAACGACGCCGCGTCCGCGACGAGGCGTTCGAGGTCGTCGCGGGTGGTCCGGAACGCGTCGCCGTCGAGGTTCTCGAACCGGCGCGCGAGCGCCTCGGCCATCGCCTGAACCGCGGCGTCGTCCTTCCGCGTCGACGTGGCCTCGTCGACCAGCGCGTACACGTCGGGGACGAGCGGGGACTCCTCGGGGTCGTCGGCCCCGCCGTCGCCGCTCGACGCCGCGGCCTCCTCGTCCGCGCCGCCGCGGCCGGTGACCGCCCGCCACCCGGCGTCGACCGCGTTCTCGCGGACGGTCCCGCCGAACGTCTTTCCGGTGTCGTCCTCGACCGTCTCCGCGACGTTGTCGACGATGTCGGCGAGCTCGGACCGGGTGATCCGGTCGTTGTTCCCGACCGTCTCGGCGACGCCCGCTGCGAAGGCGGTCGTCGCTTCCGCGCCCTTGTTGGCGACGGCCTCGGAGACCGCGCTCGCGATATCGCGGTCGTCGTGCGCTCGGGGCGGCGACCACGACAGCTCGCGGCCGTAGTACACGTCCCGGAAGTTGTCGATCACGCTGTCGGCGGTCTTCTTGCCGACCCGTGTGAACTCCTCTTGGAGGAACCCGGAGACCGAGTACGACTCGGTCGCCTCCAGCATCTTGATCAGCGTGCCGAGCTCGACGCCGTGGGGGTGCGGACGGATCTCCTCCGTCTCCGCCGGCAGCTCGTCGGTGGCGCGCTCGAACTTCATCGGCTCGTCGAGCCCCGGCTCGCGCAGTTCGAGCCGTGCGTGGGGGTTGACGACCGCGGTGTGTTTCACGTAGTCGTGGAGCTGCTGGCGGGCGCGCATGTTCGCCTCCATCTCCAGCTCGATCCGGGTCCCGTGGGGGCGGTCCCACGTCGTCTCCTCGTCGGCCTGGATCTCCGGCTCGTTCGTGTCCGTATCGATGATGAGCTCGAAGTACTGCGCCCGCGACTGGCCCTTCGGCCGCGAAGTGATCTTCGCTGGCTGGCCCGAGGTCAGCTGCGAGTACAGGACGGCCGCCGAGATCCCGATCCCCTGCTGCCCGCGGGACTGCTCGCGGGCGTGGAACCGGCTACCGTACAGGAGCTTTCCGAACACCTTCGGAAGCTGTTCTTTCGTGATCCCAGGCCCGTTGTCCTCGATGACGAGCCGGTAGTAGTCGCCCACCTCCTCGATCTCGATGTAGATGTCGGGGAGGACGCCGGCCTCCTCGGTCGCGTCGAGGGCGTTGTCGACCGCCTCCTTGACAGCGGTGACGAGCCCCCGGGCGCCCGAGTCGAACCCGAGCATGTGTTTGTTCTTCTCGAAGAACTCGGCGATGGAGATCTCGCGCTGGCCCTCGGCCAGCTCCTCCGCGATCCCCTCCTCGTCGCCGATCGTCGACTGGAAGGACGTCATTCGGTACTCACTCCTTTCCCCGAGGCACCTAAAAACGCACCGGCGGCGCGGTGAAAGTGTATCCCCGCGGAAGAAGCCGTCTCCGACGGATGCGTGTGCCGCTCTCACGTGACAGTTCTCGGGACGCGTCTGAACTCGCTATCCCGTCATACCGTCGGCCGCCCGGTCGTTACATTGAAATAATTTAAATTTATTGATCAATGTGGCACGGTGATGTGTCACAGACCAGCATTCGTGCCGGGAGGGAGCACCGAAATGACAGACGACGCGAGTGGCGAGGCGAACCGAGCGCGAACCACGACCCGACCGCCGGAGCCGGACCGACGGGCGGTACTCCGAGGCGCGGCCGCGACCGGCGCCGCCCTCGTCTGGGGCACGTCGACCGCCGTCGGCGAACCGAGAAGTGGGAACGGCGCCGGCGTCCGCGCTGCGGGCGGGTTCCCACCGAAGGGGATCACGACCTACGGCCGGAGCGTCGACCTCGGAAACGGCTCGGTCAGGACGTTCACCACCGAGACCCCGTCGGGCGAGCCGAAGTACCACGGCGTGGAGTTCGACCGGACGGCGCTGGAGGGCCTCCCGAACGCCGGCGAGCTCGAAGCGGCCAACCACCGGGCCGAGACCGACAAGTACCGCGCGGGCGGGCAGGCGACGCAGGTCCACTTCAAGCAGTCGCTCCAGTTCTTCGTCCCGTTCCCAGCCGCGGAGCGGACGCCGTTCACGTTCCTCGGGCTCAACTGGAATCCGGGCGGCCACTTCGGCGGGGCGGGCGCGTGGCTCAAGCCGCACTTCGATATTCACTTCCACATGCTCGATCCGGCGACCGTCGACGCCGTCGACGGACCTCGACTCCCGCCGTACGACACCGGGAACGGGGAGTACGCGCCCGGCAGTCCGCAGCCGGATCCCGACGGCGAGGTGACGGAGACGCGGTTCGATTACGACCAGCTCCCCGAGGGGTACGCGCGGTCGCCCGAGCCGGTCGCCGACCAGCGGTACATCACCGACATGGGCGAACACACGGCTCCCGCGGACGCGCCGGAACTCCCGGACGGCCCGGGCGAGCCGGGGGACCCGGACGCGTTCGCGAATACGCTCATCCAGGGGTTCATCGCACCCGACGAGAGCGAGCCGCCGCGGTTAGCGTTCGTCGAACCGATGATCACGCGGGACTTCCTCAGGGGCTTCGAGGGGCGGGAGACGTACGCGGTCCCGCAGCCGGACACGTACCCGCACGCCCGACGGCACCCGACCGAGTACGCCGTCCGCGACGTTCCGTCCGCGGACGCGGTGGCCGTCGTGTTGCGCGGGTTCGAGGAGACCTGATTTCGGAGCGTCGCCGCCCCGTCCCGGGGACGCTCTCGGGCGACGGTTCGGCCGCCGACAGGTTTCTCCCCGTGACGCCCCTTCCTCCGTCCATGTCAGGATGGACGGCCGACGAGATGCCGCGGTTGGACGGGAAGACGGTGGTCGTCACCGGGGCGAACAGCGGACTCGGGTTCGAGGGGACCCGGGAGTTCGCCGCGAGGGGCGCGACCGTCGTGATGGCGTGTCGGAGCGTCGAGCGCGCCGAGGCGGCGGCCGACGAGGTCCGGGCGGACGCCAGGGGCGGCCTCGACGGCGACCTCGACGTCCGCGAGTGCGACCTCGCGTCGCTCGACTCGGTGGGGGCGTTCGTCGAGGGCCTGCGGGACGACTACGACGCCGTCGACGTGCTCTGTAACAACGCCGGCGTGATGGCGATCCCGCGTAGCGAGACCGAGGACGGCTTCGAGACGCAGTTCGGCGTCAACCACCTCGGCCACTTCGCGCTCACCGGACGGCTGTTCGACCTCCTCGACGCCGCCGAGGGGATCGGCGGTGACGCCCGCGTCGTCACGCAGTCCTCGGGGGCCCACGAGCAGGGCGAGATGGACTTCTCGGATCTCAACTGGGAGCGGTCGTACGGGAAGTGGCAGGCGTACGGACGCAGCAAGCTCTCGAACCTGCTGTTCGCCTACGAGCTCCAGCGCCGGCTCGACGCCGCGAGCGACGAGGACGGCGACCCGGGGATCCGCAGCGTCGCCTGCCACCCCGGCTACACCGACACGAACCTCCAGATGCGGACCGCCGAGGAGAGCGGGAACCCGCTGATGAAGGTCGGCATGAAGGCCGCGAACGCGGTCCTCGGGCAGGACGCCGATATCGGCGTCGAGCCGATGCTGTACGCGGCCACCGCCGACGTCGACGGCGGGGCGTACGTCGAGCCGGGCGGCCTGATGAACATGCGCGGGCACCCGACCGTCGGGCGGTCGAACGACGCCTCCTACGACCGGGACGACGCCCGGAAGCTCTGGGAGTACTCGACCGAGGCGACCGGCGTCGAGTACCCGGTGTAGGCGGTTTTCGCGCGCCGCTCGCGCGGCCGCGGCTCGCTCGGTCCGTCCCTCAGTGAAGCGTTCCGTCCCGGACGTGGGCGTCGTGCGCGAACAGCGCGTAGCCCACATCGACCGGCCGGTAGCCCGTCTCGTCGGCGATCGCGCGGATCGGCTCGATCATCGTCACGTAGTCGGCGGCGTCGAACGACTCCTTGCGCCCGTCGAGGTAACCCAGCCGCTCCAGAGACGCCCAGACCCGCGTGTCGACGACGGCGTGCCGATCGCCGTCGAGCGCGGCCACCACGCACGACGCGGTCGCCGCTTTGAACCCGGCGAGGCCGGTGATGAGGTGGATCGACGAGAAGTCGCCGTCGACGGCGCGCGCGTTGCGCGTCACCTCGCGGCAGCGCGCCTCGGGATTCTTCTCGACGTGGTACGCGCTCCGCGTGGACGACTCGTAGGCGATCTCGTACAGCTGATCCCGCGTCAGGTGCCCCTGCGAGCGGTACCGCTCGCCGAACTCGTCGAGCCGCTCCGGGAGGACGCCCTGCGTCTCGGCGTAGCGGTCGAGGTTCTCGGCGACGAACGCGTCGAGGTCGTCGAGGTGGCTGTTAGGGTCGTCGGCCTCCATGTAGAAAGCTCGTCGCTCGCGGTGCGTAATATACACGGAACGCGTTTCGAGAGCTGTCCGAGTTCGCCGGTAGCGGATGCCGCCGGACGAGTTACAGCCGAGTGAGGTTCGTCGCGCGCGGACCCTTGTCCGCCTCCTCGATCTCGAACTCTACCTCCTGTCCCTCCTCGAGGTCCGGGCCGCCGACGTCTTCCATGTGGAAGAACACGTCCTCGTCAGCGTCGTCAGTCTCGATGAATCCGTAGCCGCCGGTGTCGTTGAAGAAGTCGACCTTGCCTGTCGCCATCGCGGATCAACTGTCGCCCGACGAGGTGATAAGTGTTGTGTGCCGCGTTCGTGGGGAGGAAATAGGGTCGAGTTCGGGCGAAACCCTCCGGTAGCTTCGGATTCTAAATTTTCTCTCTTGTCAGGCTTTGGTTTCGAATGGGAAAACGCACTAAGGGAGTATCCCGTAGTAGTACCCAAGATGAGTGCTAGAACGACCCACCTCGACATCACGGGGATGAGCTGCGCCAACTGCTCGGCGGCGGTCGGCGACGCCGTCGAGTCGCTGGACGGCGTCTCGCGGGCGGACGCGAACTACGCGACCGACGAGGCGAGCGTCGAGTACGACCCGGAGGCGACGTCGCTCGCGGCGATCTACGACGCGATCGAGGACGCGGGCTACGGGGCGGTCTCGGAGACGGCGACCGTCGCCATCACCGACATGTCGTGCGCGAACTGCGCGGACGCCAACCGCGACGCCCTCGAGTCCGTACCCGGCGTCGTCGACGCCGACGTGAACTACGCGACGGACGAGGCGCAGGTCCGATACAACCCCGCCGAGACCTCGCGGGCGGCGCTGTACGACGCCGTCGAGGACGCGGGCTACTCGCCGGTCCGCGAGGACGAGGACTCGAACGGCGAGGGGGAGGACGGCGACTCCGGCGAGAGCGCGCGCGACGCGGCTCGGAACGCGGAGATCAGAAAGCAGCTTCGGCTGACGCTGTTCGGCGCCGCTCTGGCCGCGCCGCTGCTGTTCTTCATGGCCGACAAGCTCCTCCTCGGGGGCGCCGTCGTCCCGGAGCGGGTCCTCGGCGTCAAGATCGGCTGGGTCCAGTTCGCGCTCGCGACGCCGGTCCAGCTGGTGCTCGGGCGGCCGTTCTACAGGAACTCGTACAAGGCGCTCGTCACGAACGGCCGCGCCAACATGGACGTGCTGATCGCGCTGGGGTCGTCGACGGCGTACGTTTACTCCGTCGCCGTCCTCCTCGATCTGGTCGCCGGGAGCGTCTACTTCGACACGGCGGCGCTGATCCTCGTCTTCATCACGCTCGGCAACTACCTCGAAGCCCGCTCGAAGGGACAGGCCGGCGACGCGCTGCGGAAGCTCCTGGAGATGGAGGCCGACACCGCGACCCTCGTCGACGAGGACGGGACCGAGCGCGAGGTCCCGATCGACGAGGTCGCGGTCGGCGACCGGATGAAGGTCCGCCCCGGCGAGCAGATCCCGACCGACGGCGTCGTCGTCGAGGGACAGTCCGCGGTCGACGAGTCGATGGTGACCGGGGAGTCCGTCCCGGTCGAGAAGGGCGAGGGCGACGAGGTCGTCGGCTCGACGATAAACGAGAACGGCCTCCTCGTCGTCGAGGCGACGAAGGTCGGCGCGGACACCGCGCTCCAGCAGATCGTTCAGACGGTGAAGGAGGCGCAGTCCCGCCAGCCCGACATCCAGAACCTCGCGGACCGGATCTCCGCGTACTTCGTGCCCGCGGTCATCGCGAACGCGCTGTTCTGGGGCGTCGTCTGGTTCCTCTTCCCCGAGGCGCTCGCGGGCTTCGTCGACTCGCTCCCGCTGTGGGGGCAGGTCGCGGGCGGACCCGGTTCGACCGGCGGGACCATCTCGGTGTTCGAGTTCGCCGTCGTCGTGTTCGCCTCGTCGGTGCTCATCGCGTGTCCCTGCGCGCTCGGGCTCGCGACCCCGGCCGCGACGATGGTCGGGACCACCATCGGGGCGCGGAACGGCGTCCTGTTCAAGGGCGGCGACGTCCTCGAACGCGCGAAAGACGTCGACACGGTCGTGTTCGACAAGACGGGAACGCTCACGGCGGGCGAGATGGAGCTCACCGACGTGGTCGCGACCGGTGAGGTCCCCGACGGCGGCGCGGTCGCCGAGCGCGGCGACGCGGCGGCGACGGACGACGCGACGGCGACGGCCGAAGACGAGATCCTCCGGCTCGCCGCTAGCGCCGAACGCGGCAGCGAACACCCCCTCGCCCGGGCGATCGTCGACGGTGCCGAGGCGCGCGGCCTCGACCTCGGCGAGCCCGAGTCGTTCGAGAACGTCCCGGGGCACGGAGTCAGAGCCACCGTCGACGGCGACGAGGTACTCGTCGGCAACCGGAAGCTGCTGCGCGACGCCGGGATCGACCCCTCGCCCGCGGCGGACGCGATGGAGCGGCTCGAACGCGAGGGGAAGACGGCGATGCTCGTCGCGCGGGTCCCCGCCGGCGCGGACGACGGGGAGCTCCTCGGCGTCGTCGCCGACGCGGACACGGTGAAACCGAGCGCAAAGGACGCGGTGAGCCAGCTCCGCGAGCGCGGGGTCGACGTGATGATGATCACGGGCGACAACGAGCGCACGGCCCGCGCGGTCGCAGAGCAGGTCGGCATCGACCCCGAGAACGTCCGCGCCGGCGTCCTCCCCGAGGACAAGTCCGACGCGGTCGAGGCGATCCAGAGCGACGGCCGTCGGGCGATGATGGTCGGCGACGGCGTCAACGACGCCCCCGCGCTGGCGGTCGCGTACGTCGGCACCGCGATCGGCTCCGGGACCGACGTGGCGATCGAGGCCGCCGACGTGACGCTGATGCGCGACGACCCGCTCGACGTGGTGAAGGCGATCCGCGTCTCCGACGCGACGCTCCGGAAGATCAAACAGAACCTCGTGTGGGCGCTCGGCTACAACACCGCGATGATCCCGCTCGCGTCGCTCGGGCTGCTCCAGCCCGCCCTCGCGGCCGGGGCGATGGCGTTCTCGTCGGTGTCGGTGCTGACGAACAGCCTCGCCTTCCGCCGGTACGATCCCGACGGAGACTACGCGCTCCTCGGGTTCCTGCGGCGCTGAACGCCACCGACGGTCCCTCGTCGGGCTCTCTCCCCGACTCTCTCGGCTCGCCGTCCCGAAGTCCCAAGACGGCGCGGAGCGTACGACGGCGCATGTCCACCCTCCTCGTCGTCGGCGGCAGCGGGTTCATCGGACGCGGCGTCTGTCGGTTCGCGGTCCGCGACGGCCACGAGGTCCGCAGCGTCTCGCGGGGCGGCCGCCCGGACCTCGCCGCCGACTGGGTCGACGACGTCTCGTGGACGAGCGCCGACCTCTTCCGGCCGAACGCGTGGCGCGATCGCCTCGACGGCGTCGACGCCGTGGTTCACGCCGTCGGGACCCTCACCGAGGCGCCGACCGACGGCGTGACCTTCGAGCGCGTCAACGGCGACGCGGCCCTCCTCGCGGCGCTGGAGGCGGAGCGGGCCGGCGTCGACGCGTTCGTCTTCCTCTCCGCGGCCGGGAAGCCGCCCGGCGTCCGGAACGCCTTCCTGACGGCCAAGCGACGCGCCGAGACCGGGATCGCCGACCTCGACCTCGACGCCGTCACCCTCCGACCGGGACCGGTGTACGGGGAGGGACAGCCGCACGTTCCCGGCGTGGTCGACCGCCTCCTCCGGTTCGTCGCGAGCGCGCGGCCGATCGCGTCCCGGCTCGGCGAGTCGCGGCCGCTCTCCGTGGACACGGTCGCGCGGGCGACGTACCGCGCCGCGCTGGATCCGGACGAGCGGTTACTCGACGTCGGTGATATTCGCGAACTCGCCGGGTGAACGGCGAGAGTAATCGGGCGCGTTAGCGCGCGCTCTGCTCTTTGGCGATCTCCAGCGAGATGAAGAAGCCGAAGTAGGCGGGGATCCCCGCGAGCATGAACATGTACAGCACCCACTGCGGGGCCGCCGAGAAGGCGACGTTGTACAGCGACGACGCGAGCCCGACCCACACGAGCGCGAACAGCAGGTCCTGTAACATTCCGGTGCCGTTCTCGCTGAGTACGTGCCGGGCGCGGTCGGCGACGCTCGGGTCGGTCGGCTCGTCGTCCGGCGTCTCCGCGGCGTCCGAGTCGGGCATATGGTGAGTGGCTGAGGGGGATACGTCGGTGTTGCGGAATCGCGCGGCGTCGACCGCGCGGCGAGTCGATCCGTCCGTCGGCGAGGAACCGAACCTCGGGGTTCAGTCCTCGTCGAGGTAGTCGACGACGAGGACGGGGACGTGCGTCGAGCGCAGGGTACGCTCCGTGACGCTGCCGAGCAGGGCGCGGCGGACGCCCGCGCGGCCGTGGCTCCCCATCACGATGATGTCGATATCGTGATTCTCGGCGTAGTCGGCGATCACCTTGTGGGGTCGCCCGCCCGCGACGTGTTCGACGACGTCGACGTCGCGCTCGGCGCCACGGTCGGCGACGACGCCGGTCGCCGCTTCGGCCTGTTCTTTCAGCTCGTCCATCTCGTCGAACCGACCCTGCTTGATTCGGTCCACCTGTTCGGTCCCGAGGCTGATGTTCACGGAGTCGATGTCGACGACGTACAGCGCGTGGACCTCGGCGTCGTACTTCTCCGCGAGGTCGAGGGCGTGGTCGACCGCTGCCTCCGCGACGTCGCTGCCGTCGGTGGGAACGAGGATGCGGTCGTACATTATCGCTCCTCCTCCGTCGTCTCGTCGTCAACTGCGCGACCACCGTCCGTCGCGACGTCTTCACCGCCGTCGGCGACCACGTCCTCGGCGGTCTGCTGTTGCCCCATCGGTTCGGGACTGTGACACTGGCGCACCATCCGCTTGGTCTCCAGTGGCGGTTCCGGCGTCGCCATCGAGACGACAATCGTGACGAGGAACACGAGCGGCGTTCCGATTAAAGCAGCGCCGATCGGCGGGACGTACTGGGCGTAGATCGGGACGATCGCCTGTCCGGAGCCACCGGCGATGTCGGCGAGGAAGCCCAGGTAGGCGGGCAGGACGCTGTTGATGATCGAAGTGATCCACAGCAGGAGACCGACGGACATCCCGGCCAAGGCCCCCTGGCGGTTGGTGTTCTCCCACCAGAGCCCGAGGAAGAACATCGGGAACAGCACGGTGCCGGCGAGCGAGAACGCGTAGGCGACGAGTTCACCGATGAGCGCCGGCGGGTTGAACGCGGTGACGGTGACCAGGGCGCCGATGCCGATGATGGTCGCCCGCCCGATGAGCACCTGCTGGCGCTGGGTCGCGTCGGGGTTGATGAGCTCCGAGTAAATGTCGTGTGCGACGGCCGAAGAGGCCGTGATGAACAGTCCGGCGGTCGTCGCGATGGCCGCGGCCATCCCGCCGGCGGCGACGAGGCCGACGAACCAGCGCGGCAGGCTCGCGAACTGGGCGGCCAGCACGACGATAACGTCCCCTTCCGCGCCGGACATCGCCTGTTGACCGCTGTAGACGGCGTCCGGGGAGAGGTTGTTGACCGCGGCGAACAGGTCGACGCCGAAGGCGGCCATCGCCGGCGCGGCCCAGTACAGGAGCATGATGAAGAACAGCCCCGAGACCGTCGACCACCGGGCCGTGCGCTCGTTTTTGACCGTGTAGAACCGGACCAAGACGTGCGGGAGTCCGCAGGTCCCGACGATGAGCGAGAACGCCGTCGCGACCCAGAGGTAGTAGCTGTTCCCGCCGATGAACGGTTCGGAGAACTGCCGGCTGAGTTCGCTGAACAGGGTGCCGTACTCGATCTGCGGGAGTATGGTGGAGTAGCCCTGTGAGAAGCCGACGACGTAGACGCCCGCGAGGAACGCGATGATGAGGATAACGTACTGGACGGCCATGTTCTTCGTCGCGCCCAGCATTCCGGAGAGCGCGAGGTACCCGACCGTTATGGTCATCATCACGACGATCATCGGGACGATGTCGAGCCCGAAGACGTACTGGCCGACGAGCCCCATCCCGCGGGCCTGGCCCACGGAGTAGACGTACGCGATGAGCAGCGTGGTGAACGCGGCCAGCGCGCGTGCCATCGGGGAGTTGAACCGGTCCGCGACGAAGTCCGGCGCAGTGTACTTCCCGAACCGGCGCATTTGCGCCGCGAGGAAGATGAGCAGGACGAAGTACCCGGTGGTCCAGCCGACGATGAACGCCAGCCCGTAGAATCCGGACAGCGCGACTAGCCCCGCGAGGCCGAGATACGAGGCGGCCGACATCCAGTTGGCGCCGATCGCCATCCCGTTCTCGATGTTGCCGATACCCCGGCCGGCGACCCACATGCCCTCGGCGTCCGCCACCTTGAACACGAACCCGATGACGAGGAACGAGGCCATCATCAGGAAGACGATGATCGCCGGGAGGAGCTTGAACGAGATGTCGAGCGCCTCAGCTTGAAGCGGGGCCATCATCCCTGCTGCCCCCCGTCGTCGACGCTCCCGGAGTCCGCGGGCTCCGCGGCGGTGTGTTCGATGCCGTACTTATCGTCCAACTTGTCGCGCTGACGGGCGTAGACGGCCGCCAAGACGAGGGCGCTCGTCGGCGCTCCGAAGGCGACGAGGAAGTAGTGGAGGGGGAACCCGAGCACCGGTACCGTCGTCGTCGTCATCGGCCCCGGAGCGAGCATCGTCAGTGTCACCGGGCCGAAGACGGCGAGCGCCCAGACGATGAACCCGGCCCAGACGATCCTGAGATGGTCCCGCATGTACGCGGTGCTCGGTTTCAGCAGGTTCACCTCTTCGCTGAGGTAGTCGGTGTCCCTGTGCGTCTGTGCGGCTCCGGCAGAGGCGACGCCCCCGTCGGTGGCCGCGTCGTCCCGTTCGCGTGAGGTATTATCTGTCATGTTTTGGCGTGAGTCGCGAGTTTGTTTATCTGAGTTTTTCGTGATAGTTGCCGTCGCGTCGTCCGTCGTGGTCGTGGCTGAGACGGATCGAAAACGGTGCGCCGAGCGCTACTCGGCGTCGGCCTTCTGCTGGATCTCCTCGACGATCTCGGGGTTCCGAAGCGTGCTCGTGTTCCCGAGCTCCTTGCCGTCGGCGATGTTCTCCAGCAGGCGGCGCATGATCTTCCCGGATCGGGTCTTCGGCAGGTCGGGCGTGAACACGACCTGCTCGGGCCGGGCGATCGGGCCGATGGCGTCTTCGACGCCCGCGACGATCGCGTCGCGGAGCTCGTCGTCGCCCTCGTAGCCGTCCTCGGTCGTCACGTAGGCGTACACCGCTTCGCCCTTGATGTCGTGATTGCCGCCGACGACGGCCGCCTCCGCCACCCCTTCGACCCCGACGATGGCGGACTCGATCTCCATCGTCCCCAGCCGGTGGCCGGAGACGTTGAGCACGTCGTCCACGCGGCCGAGGACGGTAATGTAGCCGTCCTCGTCGATCTTCGCCCCGTCCTCCGGGAAGTACACCCAGTCGTCGGGGTCGTCGCTGTCGGTGTCGGAGTACTCCGCCCAGTACTCCTCGATGTAGCGCTCGTCGTTGTTGTACAGCGTCCGGAGCATGCCGGGCCACGGCTTCTGTACCGTGAGGTACCCCGCCTTCCCGGGCTCGACCTCCTCGCCGAGCGTGTCGAGTATCTGAACGTCGAGCCCCGGCAGCGGCGGTCCCGCGGCGCCGGGCTTCATGTCCTTGACGCCGGGCAGCGTGGTCACCATCATCCCGCCGGTCTCGGTCTGCCACCACGTGTCCACGATCGGGCACTCCTCGTCCCCGATGTGCTGGTAGTACCACTTCCACGCGCGCGGGTTAATCGGCTCGCCGACCGTGCCGAGCAGGCGCAGCGAGGAGAGGTCGTGACGGTCGGGGTACTCCGCGCCCCACTTCATGAACGCGCGGATCGCCGTGGGCGCCGTGTACAGCTGGGTCGCCTCGTACTCCTCGACGATCTCCCAGAGCCGGTCCTGCTCGGGGTGATCGGGCGTCCCCTCGTACATCATCGTCGTCGTGCCGAGCGAGAGCGGCCCGTAGACGATGTAGGAGTGACCGGTGATCCACCCGATGTCGGCCGAGCAGAAGTACGTGTCATCCGGCTTGATGTCGAGGACGGACTGCGAGGTCCACGACACCCACGAGAGGTACCCGCCGGTCGTGTGTTTCACGCCCTTCGGCTTCCCGGTGGTTCCCGAGGTGTACATCAGGAACAGCATGTCCTCGGCGTCCCGGGTGACGGGCTCGACCTCGGCGCCCTCGTGGGCCGCGACGAGGTCGCCGTAGTCGAGCTGGTCGCCGCTGAGGTCGTGACCGAAGTCGTCGCCGTTCGGCCCGAGCCGGTCGACGACGACGGTCGTGGTGTCATGGTCGACGCCCGCGAGCCCCTCGTTCGCCTTGTCGAGGTGGTCGAGCGGGTCGCCGCGGCGGTAGTAGCCGTCGCAGGTGACGAGGTACTCCGACTCCGCGGCGTTCATCCGCGTCGCGAGCGCGTCGGCCGAGAACCCGGCGAACACGACGCTGTGGGGCGCGCCGATGCGAGCGCACGCCAGCATCGCGATCGGCAGCTCCGGGATCATCGGCATGTACATCGTGACCACGTCGTCCTCCTCGACGCCCTGCTCCCGAAGGGCGGCGGCGAACTCGTTCACCTCGCGGTGGAGCTCCTCGTAGGTGTACGAGCGGTCGTCCTCGTCGACGGGCTCGCCGACCCACTCGATGGCGACCTCGTCGCCGCGGTCGTTGAGGTGTCGGTCGAGGCAGTTCGCCGACGCGTTCAGCTCGCCGCCGGTGAACCACTCGTAGAACGGCGGGTCGTCGTCGTCGAGCACCCGGTCGTAGTCGGTTTCCCACTCCAGCAGGTCGGCGGCCGTCTCCCAACACTCCGGCCAGTTCTCCTCGAACTCCTCGTATATCTCCGGGTCGGAGACGTTCGCCTGCTCGACGAACGACTCCGACGGCTCGAACACCTCTTGCTCCGCTAATCTCGCTTCCAGTTGGCCGTCTCCCTCTGTCATGGTACGGTCGTATCCAACCAATATCACCATATAAACGCTGACGCTAAATACGAAAAATCGTGATGGATACCCCGGCGAGGCGCCCTGCTCGACGGCCCCTACTCGTCGGCGCCGACGATCCTCCCGTCCTCGCGGGAGGCCCGATCTCCGTCCTCCTCGAAGACGCCGTCGAGCAGGGCGCGCTGGGCCTTTCGGAGGTGGTTGTGGAACGTCGGGGAGGAGACGTCCATCGCGTCGGCGACTTCCTCGGCCGTGCTGCCGCGCGGCCAGTCGAAGTACCCGCCGTGGTACGCCGCCGACAGCGCGGCCCACTGGCGGTCGGTGAACCGGTCGGCAATCCCGTCCCGCAGCGCCGACTCCGTGCGCGGCGAGCGCGCGACCGACTCCTTGCTCGCCAGCCTGACGCCCGCGAACCGGTCGCGGAGCCCGTCGGCGACGGGCCTGACGTTCGTTCCCTCCGGGAAGTCGGCGACGACGCGGACCCGCCCGTCTGCGGCCGACGCGTCGCGCACCGTCGCCCCGTGGTCGATGAGCGCCCTGACGAGCGACCCGCCCGCGAGGCGCACCGACGCCGAACACCCGTCCTCCCGGGTCTCGATCACGCGGAAGTCGGAGACGCCCCTGACTTCCTCGACGACGGTCGCGAACTCCTGCGGACCGGCCCCGTCGACGGAGAGGTACGCCCGGGAGACCTCGTCGTCGACGTCGACGGTCGAGGCCAGTTCGATCCGGCAGTCCAGCCGCTCGCTCGCCCGGGCGAGGAACGCGCCGTCGTCGGTCGCGTGGAACTCGACCTCGGTGACCGCGTCGGAGTGGAGCAGCTCCCGCCACCGGTCCGCGGTGATCAGCCGACCGAGGCAGCGTCCGAGGACCGCGAGCGAACGCGTCTCCGCGTCGTCGACCGGGTCTGCGGCGGCGGCGACGACGCAGAGCGCGCCGTGGACCGCGCCCTCGTAGGCCGCCGGCACCGCGACCGCGGGCCGGCCGCCGGTCTCCTGTCGGCCGTCGGTCGAGACCGGCGCCTCGTCGGCTATCGCGTCCTGCCACGGGCCCCGCGCGGACACGTCGCGCTCCGCGAGCGTCGCCCGGTCGACGCCCGCGGTCGCGGCGATCTCGACCCGCTCGCCCCCGACCGCCCGACGGGCGAACCACGCCTCTGTCCAGCGGTCCGCCTCGGTCAGCCCGGCGGCGACGGCGGCGACGGGGTCTGACGGCCCGGACTCAGTGAGCGCCTCGAACCCCGGGAGGACGGTCGTCCCGGTCCGCCCGACGGTGGCGTCGGCGTCGGCGCCGGCGTCGACGGCGAGGGCGGCCGCCAGCGCCTCCCCGTCGAGCGGGTCGAGGTACGGGTCGAGCGTGCCGAGCGACTCCCAGCCGCCGGCGTCGCGGACGGCGCGCGGGTCGACATCTCGGTCGACGAGGTGCCGTCTGGCGAACGTCTTCCGGAGGGCGCTCGGCGTGACCCGCTCCTCGGGGGCGGCGTCGGTGCGATTCGCCGCTCGCGCCGCCGTCTCGCGCACGATCATCTGGACCCGGCGGGGCGAGACGTCGACGTACGGGTCGTCCGCGCCGAGCCCCTCGCTCGTCGCGTACCGGTCGAGGTCGGCGGCCAACGAGGCCGGAACGACGGTCTCGCGGTCGATCTGCTCGTCGATGTCGGCCGGCGGCGCCCCGTCTCCGTCCTCACGCTCGCGGTCCTCGGCCGCCGGTACCGCGAGGAGCCGCGCGCCGGCGCCCGACTCCGCCTCGTGGAGGTGTCGCGGGGCGACGCGGGTTATCTCCTCCGTCCGGAGGCCGGCCTCGCCCGCCAGCCTGACGACGAGCGCCGCTCGATACGTCTCCGCGGCGGTGACGAGCGCGTCGTAGGCGTCCGCGTCGAGTCCGTCGACCATTCGTTTCGGGAACCAACAAGAAGCCGAAACAAAACTGTTCCGGAAACGCGGATCTCGGTCCCTGAGCTACCGCGTCGTGGCGAGATTCCACCGTTCGGAAACGATGTTCCGGAGAAGTACTTCGCATCTGCTCGCATTCCCGAAATACTTCCGCCCGCACCCTCGCCAACGCGATCCCGCCCCGACATCCCGACACGCCGACGCGGCAAAAGGGGCTGTACGGTCGGTGGCAGCAGACGGAAGTCGACCGGTGCGGAACGTTCGCCAGCGTCGCGGGCGGGTGGCGGCGACCGAAGCTACGGCCGGCTGTTCTCGTCTCTGACGGTCGACTCGATCTCGCCCACGACCTCCGGGTTCCGGAGCGCGCTCACGTCGCCGAACTCCTCGCCGCGGGCGATGTCTTCCAGCAACCGTCGCATGATCTTCCCGGAACGCGTCTTCGGGAGTTCCGGGGTGAACACGATCCGGTCCGGGCGGGCCACGTCGCCGACCGCCCCCGCCAGCCGGTCGGCGACGGCGTCGCGGAGCCCCTCGTCGGGCTCGACGCCGCTCTTCGTCGTCACGTACGCCACGATGCGGCCGTCGCCGTCGCCGACGACGGCGGCCTCGGTCACGCCGTCGGCGTCGACGATGGCCGCCTCCAGCTCCCCGGTGTTGAACCGCTGGGCGCGGACGTTGATCACGTCGTCGACGCGACCGAGGATCGTGACGTAGCCGTCCTCGTCGACGGTCGCGCCGTCGCCGGTCCGGTAGCGCCAGCCGTCCTCGCCCCTGAGCCAGTACTCCCGGAGGTAGCGCTCGTCGCCCTCCCGGAGCCCGCGCAACATTCCGGGCCACGGCGACGCGAGCGTGAGGTACCCGGACTCGCCGGGATCGACCGGCTCGCCGTCCTCGTCGACGACGCGGGCGTCGATTCCGGGCAGCGGCGGGCCGACCTTCCCCGGTTTCATGGGGGTTATCCCGGGGAGGGTGGCAAGCGCGATGGCCCCGGTCTCAGTCTGCCACCACGTGTCGACGACCGGCGCGTCGCCGCCGCCGACGTGCTCGCGGTACCAGCGCCACGCCTTCGGCGTGATCGACTCGCCGACCGTCCCGAGCAGGCGGATCGACGAGAGGTCGTGCGACTCGGGGTACTCCGCGCCCCACTTCATGAACGACCGGATCGCGGTCGGTGAGGTGTAGAAGACGCTCACCGCGTTGCGCTCGATCAGGTCCCAGACGCGGTCGCGGTCGGGGTAGTCGGGCGATCCCTCGTACAGCACCGTGGTCGTCCCGGTCGCGAGGGGGCCGTACACCCCGTAGGAGTGCCCGGTGATCCAGCCGATGTCGGCGGCGCACCAGTAGGTGTCGTCCGGGCGCACGTCCAAGACCTTCCGCGTCGTCCACGCGACGTGCGCGAGGTAGCCGCCCGTCGCGTGCTCGACCCCCTTCGGCCGGCCGGTCGTGCCCGAGGTGTACATCACGAACAGCAGATCCGTCGCGTCCCGGGCGACCGGCTCGACGGTCTCGCCGTCGTGCGCGTCGACGAGCGCGCCGTATTCGTGTTCGTCGTCGCCGAGCGAGACGGCCAGCTCGTCGCCGAGGCGGTCGACGACGACGGCGGCCGACAGCTCGCTCTCGGCGCGGATCCGGGCGTTGTCCGCCTTCGATTTCTGGTTGAACGCGTCCTCGCGGCGGTAGTAGCCGTCGCAGGTGATCAGGTACTCGGAGTCGGCCGCGTCGATCCGGGTCGCGAGCGCCTCCGCGGACAGCCCCGCGAAGACGACGTTGTGCGGCGCGCCGATGCGAGCGCACGCCAGCATCGCGATCGGTAGCTCCGGGACCATCGGCAGGTACAGCGTGACCACGTCGTCCTCCTCGACGCCGAGGTCGCGGAGCCCGGCCGCGACCGCGTTCACCTCGCGGTGGAGGTCGAGGTAGGTGTACGACCGGCGCTCGCCGCGCTTGCCGAACCACCGGATCGCGAGCTGGTTCCGGCGGTCGTCGAGGTGGCGGTCGACGCAGTTCGCCGCGGCGTTGAGCCGCCCGTCCGGGAACCACTCGTAGAACGGCGGCTCGGAGTCGTCGAGGACCGTCTCGTACTCGCGGTCCCACGTCAGGAGGTCGGCCGCCGCGCGCCACGCGTCAGGCCCCTCCCGCTCGAACCGCTCGTACACACCCGGGTCATCGGCGGCGGCTCGCTCCAGGAAGTCGGCCGGCGGCGGGACGACGTCCTCGTCGCCGTCTGTCAGCCGCCCCCCGCCACCGGAGTCGTCCATACCACGTGATGGCCCGCGGAGGAACGTATACTTTGTCCGACCGCTCGCCGGGCGAAATGGTCCGGGCAGGACGGTCCGGCCGGAGCGGTCTGCGCGGGGCCGGGCGGCGGTCGGACGGTCTTCGGCGAGCGCCCGACCCGCGGCGGTCAGGCCGACTCTTCGGCGGGCGCCGCCGCCATCTCGGCAGCCTTCGCCCGGGCGCGGGCGACTATGGAGGGCTTCGCCTCGAAGTCGACGGTCACCTGGTCGCCCGCGTACGTCTCCTCGGCGACGTACCCGTGGTCGTGGACCCACGAGACGAGGCTCATCGCCTCGTCGGAGACCGGGAGGACGAGCCGCTCGCGCTCCCAGTCGGGAAGTTCGTCCTCGACCCGGTCGCGGAGTTCGGCGACCCCGGCGCCCGTCTTCGCCGAGACGGCGATCGGGTCGGGCGCGACGCCGGAGAGCGCGGCGCGCTTGTCGGCGAGCGCTCCCGGCTCCAGCCGGTCGATCTTGTTGAACACGGTGACGACCGGGGCCTCGTTGCGCTCGTAGAGGGTGTCGTGGCTCGTGACGAGCTTCTCGCGCATGGCCTCGACCGGCTCGCTCGCGTCGACGACGAGAAGGACGAGGTCGGCGCGGTACACCGAGTCGAGCGTCGACTCGAACGACTCCACGAGCCAGTGGGGGAGGTCCGCGATGAACCCCACCGTGTCCGTCAGCAGCACGTCGCGCTTCTCCATCTCGGCCCGGCGCGTCGTGGTCCCGAGCGTCGTGAACAGCATGTCCTGCGACTCCGCGGTGGTGTCGAGGTCGCGGTGACGCTCGGCGTTCTCGTCGACCGCCAGCTCGTCCGCGAGCCGGCGCATCAGCGTCGACTTCCCGGCGTTGGTGTACCCCGCGAGCGCGACGAGGTCGAAGCCGGAGTCGCGGCGCTGCTCGCGGCGCGCCTCCTCCTTCTCCGCGATCGACGCCAGCTCGTCGCGGATCTCGGATATCTGTCGTTTGATGTCGCGCTCGACGCTCTCGTCGTACTCGCCGAGCCCCATGAACCCGGGGCGCTCGTCGCGCTTCGCGAGGCTCGCCTTCGCCTCCGCCCGGGGGAGCTCGTAGCGAAGCTCCGCGAGCTCGACCTGGAGCTGCGCCTTCCGCGTGTTCGCGCGCTGGCCGAATATCTCGAGGATGAGCGTGAATCGGTCGACCACCTCGACGCCTTCGGGGAGCTTCCCGCCGACGTTGAACGTCTGGTACGGCCCCACGTCGTTGTCGATGATCACCGCGTCAGCGTCGGCGCGCCGGACGAGGTCTCGCAGCTCCGCAACCTTCCCCTCGCCGAACATGAACGCGGCGTCCTCGGTCCGGGTCTGGGTGAGTTCGCCGACCACGTCGTAGCCCGCCGCCGCCGCTAACTGACGGATCTCGGAGAGGTCGGCCGCACCGGAGTCGACGCGTTTGGCGACGACCGCTCGGCGTCCGTCGGTTCCTGAGTCGGCGTCGGCCGCCCCCGCTCCGGCGCCGTCGCTCATCGGAGGAGGTCCCGGACCGCGTACGCGGCGTGGTGTGCTGCCTGCACTGTCTCGCGCTCGCCTATGCTCTCGACGTATTTAAACTCGGGCTGGAAGCTGAGTCCGACGCGGTCGGCCGGCTCCTCGTAGAACTCGCCGCCCTCGGCGACGATCGGACCGTCGGGCGGCGCGGGGAGGTCGCCCACCGCGTCGGCGGCGAGCGCGACGGTCGCCTCCAGCGTCGGCCCCTCGCGCGCGGCGGCGAACCCCATCCCTTCCACGGAGCGGATCCGGGAGGAGTCGATCCGCGCGTGGACCGCGGCCGCGACCATCAGGTACTCGCCGTCCTCCTCGTGACGGCCGCTGATGTCCACGCCGACGACCTCAGGGGCGGGAACCGTCCACCACCGTTCGACCGGCGTGCGCGTTCGCGTCGACTGCTCGTGCGTCCATGCGAGGCCGTACGTGGGCCGTCGAATTGAACGTTTTCGTGGGTCGCCGCGCAGAGCGGCCCGGCGGCCCGAACGGCACGGTCAGTTCCGGAGGCTGTCGACGACGTCCGCGACGCGGTCGACCGCCTCGTCGACGTCGCCCTCGTCGACGTCGAGGTGAGTCGTGAACCGCGTCGTGTAGTCGTCGAACTCGACGCAGCCGACGCCGGCGTCCTTACAGGCCGCGTAGAGCGACTCGGCCGGGATGCCGGCCGCCTCGGTGTCCGCAACGACGATATTCGTGTCCGGCGCGGGCGCGTCGACGCCGTCGAGCGCGTCGAGGCCGGCCGCGAGCCGCTCCGCGTTTGCGTGGTCCTCCGCGAGGCGGTCGACGTTCTCCAGCGCGCGGAGCGCCGGCGCGGCGATCATCCCGGCCTGGCGCATCCCGCCGCCGAACAGCTTGCGGACCCGGCGGGCGTCCTCGATAAACGCCTCGTCGCCGGCGAGGATCGAGCCGACCGGGGCGCCGAGCCCCTTCGAGAGACAGAACGTGACGCTGTCGGCGTGGGCGACGATCTCGCTCGCGTCGACGCCGAGCGCGACCGCGGCGTTGAAGACACGCGCGCCGTCGAGGTGGACCGGCACGTCGGCCTCGCGGGCGGCCTCGGCCGCGGCCGCGATCCGGTCGACCGGGACCGCGATCCCGCCGCGGTAGTTATGGGTGTTCTCCACGGTGAGGAGACCGGTCCCGGGGCGGTGGAGGTCCTCGCCGACGAGCCCCTCGCGGACCGCCTCGGGGGTCGGGACGCACCGCTCGCCGGCGTCTATCGTCCGCGTCTGGACGCCGGAGAGCTTCGCCGCCCCCGCCAGCTCCCAGCGGTAGATATGCGACTCGCGCTCCAAGAGGAGCTCTTGGCCCGGCTCCGTGTGCGCGTGGACCGCGATCTGGTTGGCCATCGTCCCAGAGGGGACGTACAGCGCGGCCTCGGTGCCGACCGCGTCGGCGGCCTGGCGCTCTAACTCGTTGACCGTCGGGTCGTCGCGGTACACGTCGTCGCCGACCTCGGCGGTCGCGGCCGCGTCGCGCATCTCCTCGGAGGGCGTCGTGACGGTGTCGGACCGCAGGTCGATGAACTCGTCGTCGGACATCTGTTGTAGGCCCTACCGCGGCGCCGGGCATATATCCCGCGCTCGGCGAGCGAGCGGCGCAGCGAACGCGGGGCGGGAGATCCGCGCTCGGCGCGGTCGGTTCCGCGTTCGGTCCCTTCTTATTGACCGGGATCGATCCGTGACGTATGGCAACGGAAGCCGCGACAGACGACGCAGCCGACGCACCGGACGCCTACGGCGCGCTCCTCGACCGCGTCCAGCGGTGGAACGCGGTCGGGAGCGCCTCCGGCGTCCTCGGCTGGGACCAGCAGGTGATGATGCCCGAGGGCGGCACGCCCGCGCGGTCGAAGCAGCTCTCGGCGCTCTCCTCGGTCCACCACGACATGGTCACCGCCGACGAGACGGGCGAACTGCTCGACGAACTCGACGACGCCGACCTCACGGACGAGCAGGCCGCGGTCGTCCGGGAGGTCCGCCGCGAGTACGAGCGCGCCGACGCCGTCCCGGTCGAACTCGTCGAGGAGATCTCCGAGACGGGCTCCGAGGCGCTTCAGGCGTGGGAGGAGGCGAAGGCCGAGAACGACTTCGAGACCTTCGCGCCGTACCTGGAGAAACACGTCGAGCTGAAGCGGGAGTACGCGGAGCACATCGACCCCGACCGAGACCCCTACGAGGTCCTCTTCGAGGAGTTCGAGCCGTGCCTCTCGATGGAGCGCGCGGAGTCGATCCTCACCGAGCTCCGCGAGGCGCTCGTCCCGATGATCGAGGAGATCCGCGCGTCCGATGTCGACCTCGCCGTCGACACCTTCGAGGGGACCTTCCCCGAGGACGAGCAGGAGTCGCTCTCGCGAGAGGCGCTCGAGCTCGTCGGCTACGACTTCGACCGCGGCCGTCTCGACGTCTCCTCGCACCCGTTCACGTCCGGGAACCAGTTCGACTGCCGGGTGACGACCCGGTTCGACGAGACCGACCCGCTCGGCGCGGTCGGCTCGACGATCCACGAGTTCGGCCACGCGCAGTACAACCTCGGGCTCCCGCAGGAGCACTTCGGCACGCCGCTGGGCACGTCGCGCGACCTCTCGGTCCACGAGTCGCAGTCGCGACTCTGGGAGAACCACGTCGGCCGGAGCGAGGCGTTCTGGCAGGAGTTCCTTCCCGTCTTTCAGGAGCACTTCCCGCAGACCGAGGACGCGACGGTCCGCGACGCCTACGAGGCGTTCAACCAGGTGTACGAGGACAATCTCATCCGCGTCGAGGCCGACGAGCTCACCTACCACCTCCACATCGTCGTCCGGTTCGAGATCGAGCGCGACCTGATCCGCGGCGACCTCGACGTCGAGGAGGTGCCCGAAGTGTGGAACGACAAGTACGAGGAGTACCTCGGTATCCGTCCCGAGAACGACGCGGAGGGGTGTCTCCAGGACATCCACTGGAGCCACGGCAACTTCGGCTACTTCCCGACCTACTCGCTCGGTTCCGTGATGGCCGCGCAGCTGTTCGAGGCCGCCGAGGCCGAGATCGACGACCTCGACGCGAAGATCGCCGAGGGCGAGTTCGGCGACCTCCGCGACTGGCTCGGCGAGAACGTCCACCGGCACGGCGCCCGCTACGAGACGAACGAACTGGTGGTGCGCGCGACCGGCGAGGACTTCTCCGCCGACGCCTTCCTCGACTACGTCGACGAGAAGTACGGCGAGCTGTACGGGATCTGAGGCGCCGTCGAGCGCTCCGAACCCGCTTTTTTCCACCGTCGACGGTCCTCGGCGGGACGCGCTCGTGCGTCAGAACGACCGGTCCGTCGCGGCGGCGTCCGCGTCGAACGCGCCGACGGTCTCCACTGCGGCCGCCCCCGCGGCGTTGCCGACCGTCGCCAGCCGGCGGAGGTCCGACGCGCCGCCGTGCCGCGCGGCGAGGACAGCGCCCGCGAACGCGTCGCCGGCGCCGGCCGGTGTGGCAACCGTCGCCGAGGGGGGAGCGACGGTCAGGCGCTCCGTGACGGCCCCGTCGTCGATCCGTATCACCCGCGTCGCGTCGCCGCCGTCGGTGACGAACGCCGTCGCGGAGTGGTCCGCCGGGAGCAGTTCGAGCAGGCCCGCCGGCGTCGGCTCGACGCCGGCCACCCCGAGGTCGTCCGTCCCGGCGAACAGTAGGTCGCAGCGCGGGAGGACCTCTCGCAGCGCGTCTCGGTACTCTTCCGGGCCCGACCACTGGTTCGGACGCCCGTTGAGGTCGAACGCGACGCGGGTGCCGCGCTCCGCGGCCGCCGCGGCGAGGCGGCGGACCGTCGCCCCGTTCACCGCGGCCGGCAGCGTGACTCCCTCCAGCAGGATCCACTCGTACGAGGCCGCGAACGACGCTGGATCCTCCGGCGGTGTGAACCCGTAACAGCTTCCGGCCACCCACGCGTTCCATTCCTCGTCGCCCGCCGCCCCGGCGTACAGCGTCAGCGGTGACGGCGCGTCGACCCGCGCGAGGCGTTCCGTGCCGACCGGGCCGTTCGCGAGGTCCCCGGCGGCGGCCGCTCCGAGCACGTCGGTCCCGACGTTCGTGACGAGGTCGACCTCGCAGCCGGCCGCAGCGGCCCATCGGGCGGCGTTCGTCGCCGTGCCGCCGACGTGCCACTCGAAGCCGCTCCCGGGCGCGATCGGTCCGCCGTCCGTGGGGTAGAGGTCGACCGTCGTGTCGCCGACGACCGCCACTCCTCGGTCGCTGTCACTCACTGTCGCACCGTGTTCGCTACGCTGTAGCGGTACCCGCATGAATCTATCCACTCGATTCCCCCTCAGCCGCGCCCGCGATCCGGCCACCCATGGCCGAGACCGAGCGTGCGTCCGGCTGTGGGATATTTCCGGCCGGAGGGCGTCCCCGATCCATATGTCGCAGCCGCATTCCGATGTCGACCTCAAGCCGGACCTGACCGACGACGTCGCCCTCGTCACGGGCGCGAACCGCGGTATCGGAGCCGAGATCGCCGCGGGTCTCGCGGAACTGGGAGCGACCGTGTACGCCGGGGCCAGAGACCCGAACGACGTCACCGCGGCGGACCAGCGCGCCGTCGAACTGGACGTGACCGACGACGGGCAGATCCGGGCGGCAGTCGACCGGATCGAACGAGAGCGGGGGTCGTTGGACGTTCTGGTGAACAACGCCGGGATCTTCTCCCGGTCGGGACCGCTTCACGAGATGGACGAGGCCGACTTCGACCGGACGATGGCCGTGAACCTCCGCGGCCCGGTCCTGCTGACGAAGCGGGCGCTGCCGCTGCTTCTGGACGGCCCCGGCGGGCGCGTGGTCTCCATGTCGTCGGGCCTCGGACGCTTCACGGAGGGACGAATGGAGGGCGAGTATCCGCCGTACCGGCTGTCGAAGGTCGGTCTCGGAGGGTTGACAGCCTACCTCGACGGGGAGTACGGCGATCGGGGACTCATCGCCAACGCCGCCTCCCCCGGGTGGGTTCGGACTGACATGGGCGGGGACGGTGCGCCCCGCCCGCCGTCGAAGGGGGCCGAGACCCCGGTGTGGCTTGCCAGGTTCGCACCGGGGAGCCCGGGGGGACTACTCTGGAAGGACCGCGAGCGGGTCCCTTGGTGAGGGCGACGCGGACGCCCCGAGGGGCCGTCCCCGCACTCGCTCCGCGCTTATCCCAGCCGGAACCCGGTCATCAGGACGATGAGCACGAGCATCATCGCCCCCTCGAACAGTCCGACGACGAGGTTCTTCTTCTCGATCGATTCGAGCCGCGAGGCGTCCGGATCCGGCGACAGCGTCTCGTAGTAGGCGCTGAGCTGGAGCCGGTGCGGCACGGCGATCCCGAACGCGAACAGCCCCCAGCCGAGCGCGAGCGCGGCCCCCGACCACGCGCCGCCGAAGCCGTAGCCGAGGCCGAGGTCGGGCGTCAACAGCACCGTTCCGGACAGCACCGTCGTCAGCGAGAAGCCGACGAGGAAGAAGACCGCCTTCGGCACCAGCGTCGTCGTGACCGCGGCCGACGCCTCCTCGCCGAGACCACCGAGCGTCGGACCGATGATCGCCGGGAAGATCAGCGCGAACCCGAACCAGACCGCCCCGGCCGCGACGTGCGTGTAGAAGAGCAGTTCGGTGCTCCCGAGCGCGAGGCTCGCCCCGAGGAACGCCAGCGGGACGAGGAGGCTCCCGGCCGCGAACGCCGGATTCGCGGCCCGGGCGAGGTGTTGGACTCGATCGACGAACCCCTGTTCGACGATGCGGCGATCGGTCTCGTTAGCGACTGCCATGCCGTCTGATAACAATCAGCTCTAAAATGCGTTCTGGTCGACACGAACGCGGCCGGTTTCCGCCGCGGCGGTCACTTCTCGATGATGCTCTCCTCGACGGCCTCGCCGAAGTGGCGCGCGACGTCCTCGTAGTAGACGAGCGCCTCGTCGCCCGGCTCGACCTCGGTGACGGCCTTGCGGCCCTCGCCCGTCGCGATCTTCACGGTCTCGGCGTTCTGGATGAGCGTCTCGATCCGGTCGGTCCCGTCCTCCGTCTCGATCTCCGCTTGGATCCGGAACATCGGGCGCTTCTCGATCTTTACCCGGCCCACGACCGCCTCGCGGGTGTGGCCGTCTGTGTCGACGACCTGGACCTCGTCGCCGCTCGACAGTTCGGCGAGGTAGTTGGTGCCGCCCTCCGAGTTGCGGACGTAGGCGTGGACCGCCCCCGCGTTCACGCGGAACGGCCGCGAGGCGACGTACGGCGACTCCGCCGTCTCCGCGTGGACGAAGAAGAGCCCGCGAGACATCGAGCCGACGAGCATCCCCTCGCTGTCGTCCATCAGCGACCCCGTGTCGATACAGACCCGGTCGGCCCTCCCGGTCTGTTCGATCTCGGTCACCTCGGCGTAGCGGAGATCGAGCGTCTCGCGGTCCGCGGCGTCGCGGGCCTGGACCGCGCCGCGGATCTCGTCGGGTGAGTCGGCGTCGAGGAGGACGCCGTCGGCGCCGATCTCCAGCGTCTCGAAGGCGGTCCGGGCCTCCGCGGCCGTCGTCGCGCCGGCGACGAGGTGGGTCTCCTCGCCGACGCGGGCGATCAGGTTCTCCAGCGGGATGATCGACCAGTCCTCGCCCACGATCACGGTGAACTCGGCGTCGTCGGCGGCGGCCTCGGCGAACGCTTCGTACTCTGTGCCGAGGATGCGGACGTATGCGCCCTGCGCGCGGTCGTCGCGGCGGCGCAGCGTGGTCAGGTCGGCCGACCCGGAGAGGTCCTCCGGCATATCGATCGTCCCGTCGCCCTCCCCGCCCTTCCCGACGAAGTACGCGTCGGCCTCGGCGTCGCTCTCGGCGTCGTCGATCACGTCCGCGTCCGATCGGAAGGCGGCCACGTTCACGTCGCCCAGCTCCCGGACCCGGCCGACGTCCCCCTCGTCGACGAGCACCCAGTCCGCGCCGGCCTCGATGGCGGCGGTGACCCGTCGCTTGCGCGCCTCCCAGTCGCCGACGGCGCCGTCGGCTTTGACCCAGACCGTGCGTGTCATTGTCGGAACCTCACGGCGCGGCGGCTTGAAAACTGCGAAAGGAACAGGGAGTCCGACCGGATCTCGCACGGTCGACCGCGGGCGCTCGGCCCGCCCTCAGGCCTCGACGAACCCGCCCGCCCGCAGCGCCTCGTCGACGCCGGCGTCATCGTGGACGACCGCCGACACCGCTCTCGCGATCCCCTCCGGGTCGTCGTGCTGGAAGATCGACCGCCCCATCGACACCCCGGCGGCGGCGCCGTCCATCGCGCCGCGTACCATCTCGACCGTCTCCCGGTCGGTGCCCTTCGAGCCGCCGGCGATGACGACGGGGAGCCGCGTCGACTCCGTCACGCGGGCGAACGAGTCGCCGTCGCCCGAATACCCGGTCTTCACCACGTCGGCGCCGAGCTCCTCGGCGAGCCTGACGGCGTGTCCGAGGGCCTCCGGGTCGGACTCGTCGACGCCCGGGCCCCGGGCGTACGCCATCGCGAGGACGGGGAGCCCCAGCCGCTCCGCGTCGGCGGTCAGCTCCGCGAGGTCCTCGATCTGGTTCGGCTCGTACTCCGAGCCGACGTTGATGTGGAAGGAGACGGCGTCGGCGCCGGCCCGGACCGCGTCCGCCGCCGTGCCGGTGACGCGCTTGTCGCTCTCGTCGGGGCCGATCGTCGTCGAGCCGTTGAGGTGGACGATGTACCCCGCGTCGTTCTTGTTCGGGTGGACGCGCTCCGCGATCCCGCGCTGGGTGAGCACCGCGTCCGCCCCGCCGCTGGTGACGCCGTCGATCGTCGACTCGATGTCGACGAGCCCCTCGACGGCGCCCATCGTGATCCCGTGGTCCATCGGGACGATCAGGTAGCGGTCGTTCGTGGAGATGCGGTCGAGTCGTGCCGAGAGTCCTGCTGTCATAGTGGGGTGGGTCGTTGTGTGAGAGTGTGGCAATCGTAGGTAAGTGGGTTTCGTTCGGGGACGTATTGGCTCCGAGGCGCCGGGATCAGACCGACTCTGTCGCCTCGGCCCGCGAGCGGCGGCCGCGCTCCGCGCCCTCGGTCAGTTCGCGGGAGAGCGCCTCCAGCCGGTCGGCGACCGCCGCGGTCGGGAGGTCCTCCGCGACGCCCTCGGCGACGATGTCGACCAGCGCGGAGCCGACGATGATCCCGTCGGCGCCGCCAGCGACGATCCGCTCGGCGTGCTCGCCGGACGAGATGCCGAACCCGACCGCCTTCGGCACGTCGTACTCGCGGAGCCGGTCGAGGCTCGCCGTGGTCTGGTCTGAGACGTCGTCTCGGGCGCCGGTCGTCCCGAGCCGGGCCTGGACGTACACGTAGCCCGAGACGCGCTCCATGAGCCGGTCGAGGCGGTCCGCGCGCGTCGTCGGCGCGACGATGAAGACGAGGTCGAGCCCGAACTCGTCGCAGGCCTCGCGCAACGGGTCCGCCTCCTCGGCCGGCAGGTCGGGGACGACGAGGCCCTGAATCCCGGCCGCGGCGGCGCGCTCGACGAAGGGCCGCGGTCCCTCGCCCTCACCGTACTGGTAAATGAGATTGTAGTACGTCATACAGACTAACGCGGCGTCCACGTCGAGGTCCTCCGCGAACGCGAAGAACCGCTCCGGCGTCATCCCCGCGTCGAGCGAGCGGACGAGCGCCTCCTGTATCGTCGACCCCTCCGCGATCGGCTCGGAGAAGGGGAGGCCGAGCTCGATCACGTCCGCGCCGCCGCGGTCGAGCGCCTCGACGTACGCCTTCGACGACTCGTAGTCCGGATCGCCGACGACGAGGTACGGGACGTAGGCCGGGCCGTCCGCGAACGCCGCGGCGATCGCCGAGGAGTTGGCGGGCTCCCCCATTCAGATTCCCTCCGTGAACATCGACATGTCCGGCGCGTTCGGCACGTCCCGCTGGTCGGTCTCCTCGATGGCGGCGTCGAGGTCCTTGTCGCCGCGCCCCGAGACGTTCACGATCACGCGCTCGCCGAGGTCCTCGTGGTGCTCCTCGAGGTAGCCGAACGCGTGCGCCGTCTCCAGCGCCGGGATGATCCCCTCCGTGTTCGAGAGCCGGTGGAACCCCTCCAAGGCGGCGTCGTCGTCGACCGCGACCGGGTCGACGCGGCCCTCGTCGACGAGGTACGCGAGCTCCGGACCGACGCCGGCGTAGTCGAGCCCGGAGGAGACGGAGTGGCTCTCCATGATCTGCCCGTCCGAGTCCTGGAGCAGCTTCGTCCGCGCCCCGTGGAGGACGCCCTCGTCGCCCGCGTACAGCGACGCGGAGTTCGGCGCGACGCCCTCCTCCTCGTCGACTTCGAGGGTGGAGCCGCCCGCCTCGACCGCGTGGAGGGCGACGGACTCGTCGTCGACGAAGTCGGCGAACGTGCCCATCGTGTTCGACCCGCCGCCCGCGCAGGCGACCACGTCGGTCGGGAGCCCGCCCGTCTTTTCGATCGCTTGCTCGCGCGCCTCCTCGGAGATGACCGCCTGGAAGTCGCGGACCATGACCGGGAACGGGTGCGGGCCGACGATCGACCCGATCACGTAGTGGGTGTCCTCAACGGTCTCCGCCCAGTCGCGCATCGTCTCGGAGATGGCCTCCTTGAGGGTGCCGCGCCCGGTGGTGACGGGCTTGACCTCCGACCCGTTGAGCTTCATCCGGAACACGTTGGGGCGCTGGCGGTTGATGTCGCGCTCGCCCATGTAGATCGTACAGGGCATGTCCAGGTGCGCGGCCGCCATGGCCGTCGCGGTGCCGTGCTGGCCGGCGCCCGTCTCCGCGATGATGCGCTCTTTGCCCATGTACTTCGCCAAGAGGACCTGCCCGAGCGCGTTGTTCAGCTTGTGGGCGCCGCCGTGGAGGAGGTCCTCGCGCTTGAGGAACACCTCCGTGTCGTAGCGCTCCGAGAGCCGGTCGGCGCGCTGGAGCGGCGTCGGCCGCCCGCCGAACGCCGCGAGCCGCTCGCGGAACTCGTCCATGAACCCGTCCTCGTTGTTCAGGACGTAGCGCTCGTACGCGTCGGCCAGCTCCTCGATGGCGGGCATCAGCGCCTCCGGGACGTACTGGCCGCCGTACCGGCCGAACTTCCCGTCGTCGCGCCCGCGCTCGCGGCCCGGTCGCCGCGAGGGCACCGCGCCGTCCGTTGCTTCCGTCGTCCGCGTGTCGGTCTCGCTCATGTGGGTGTCTCCGTTGTCTCCGTCGCGTCGTCGTCCGCGGCCGCCGCGTCATCGCCGTCCGCGGTCGCCTCGTCGCCGCCGGCCTCCGTCCGCACCAGTTCGCGGGTGTTCGCCGCCACGTCGCCGTCCATGATCGCGCTTCCGACGAGCAGCGCGTCGGCGCCCGCGGCCCGCATCCGGCGGACGTCGGCGGGCGATCCGATGCCGCTCTCGGCGATCAGCGTGACCTCGTCCGGGACGTGGGGCGCCACGGACTCGAAGGTTCCGAGGTCGACGACTAGCTCCGCGAGGTCGCGGTTGTTCACGCCGATCGTCGTCGCGCCCGCGTCGAGCGCGCGCTCCAGCTCCTCCCGGTCGTGGACCTCGACGAGGACCTGGAATCCCCGGTCTCGGGCGGCCTCGAGCAGTGTCGGGAGGTCGTCGCCGACGAAGCGGGCGATGAGCAGGACCACGTCGCTCTCGACGGCGTCGAGCTGCGCCTCGTCGACGACGAAGTCCTTCCGGAGGACCGGTACATCCACCGCGTCGCGCACGCGCTCAAGGGTGTCGACGCTCCCGCCGAAGTGCCCCGGCTCGGTGAGCACGCTCAGCGCGGCCGCCCCGCCGGCGACCATCCCCTCCGCGAGCGCGACGGGGTCGTCCTCGCGGCTCCCCTCGGTCGTCGGGCTCGTGGGCTTCACCTCGGCGATAAGCGGGACGCGGTCCTCGGCGTCGGCCCGTTCGAACGCGGCCGAGAGGTCGCGCGGCGAGACCGAGATGTCCCCGTCGGCTCCCCGGGCCGCGCTCGCCCGCTCCCGGGCGCCGGACAGGATCGACCTGACCGCCGGCGCCAGCTCGTCTGGATCGTCCATTACTATACACTAATGTACGTATCTGTTCATAAGGCTTGCGGGGGCGGCCGGGACGCCGTAGCTTCTCACAGAGAAGCCGAACACGTTCCCGTGCCGATGACTTAAGTGATTCACCCTTCCAACGAAGGGTATGAGCCTGTCCGGTACGTCCGGCGTCTTCGCCCGGCAGTTCGACGAGATCGGTCGGACCGTCCAGATCGGGTTCGCCGGCGGTCGCGTCATCTCGGTGTCGTTCCCCGCCGAGCACCCCGGCGACGCCGACGGCGACCACGACCTGTTAGACAGGATCGACGCGTACCTCGGCGGCGAGCGCGACGAGTTCGCCGAGGTCGCGCTCGGCCTCACGGTTCCGACGGACCGGCGCGAGGCGCTGGAGGCGCTCCGGAGCGTCCCGTACGGCGAGGAGGTCTCCGTGAGCCGACTCGCGCGGCTCGGCGGGTTCGACCCCGACGACCCGGACGACCTGGAGGTCGTGACGGGAGCGCTCGCCGACAACCCGATCCCGGTCCTGCTGCCGGACCACCGGGTGAGCGGCGGACCGTACGCGACGCCGAGCGACGTGCGGAGCGAGCTCCGGCGCGTCGAGGGAGTCTCTCGGTAACGGCACCCCGGCGTCAGCGCGCGAGACCGGCGTATCGCGTATAAGAATTCTTTGTTATCGTTCATTATAGATACACGACCGAGCCAGCTCTAATACCGCCGCGCCCGGGCCGTTACAACTGTCGTTGGTGATTCGATATGAACGGTGAGAAGCGAACGGGAGCGGAGACGGACGGACCGATGACTGCGATGTCGCGTCGGGGGGCGCTCGGCTTCCTCGGAGTTGCCGGGTTCGCCGGGTTGTCGAGCACGACCGCGAGCGCGAAGCAGAGGAAGGGTAACGGAAACGGCGGAAACGGAAACGGCGGGGGCGGCAACGGTGCCAGCGCGGAGATCAACGTCTTACCGAACCCGAACTTCATCACGAACGCAGCCGGGGAGGTCCCGCCGTTCGACCCGGACGTTGAACTGTTCGATCCGGCGCCGGTCTCGATCCCGCTCGACGAGATCATCGAGGGAAGCGAGGAGTACGACTCGACGCTCGGTCGCTCGCTGAACGACGGGAAGCATCAGGTCGTCCGACCGCCGGCGGGGTACGACCGCGAGGAGGGGTACGACGGCTCGTGGGCCCCGGTGACGTGGGGCGAATACGGCGCGGTCGGCGGAACGGCGACCGTCGGCGGCGTGAAGCCGGACAACGGGAACGGCGGCGCGACCGGAACGCGCGTCAACATCAACGTCGAGAACGCGCTGCCGAACGGTCAGTACACGATCTGGGTCGTCAAGTTCGCCGCGCTCGCGGACGACAGCGACCTCGGCCCGAGCGACCCGTTCGTGACGCCCGCCGGGAACGGGCTGGTCGGCTTCCACAACCTCGGCCAGAAGTTCGGCGACGACGGCGACTCGGAGAACGACTTCACGGTCGACGAGAACGGCGACGGCGGGATTCGCGTCTTCAACGAGGGCGGCGACCTGACCGGGATCCCCGGGTTCAACGAGCCGGGATACCCGTTCGTCGGCGAGGCCGACGACTACGAGCAGAGCGCGGACCGACTCAGCGAGATCGCGAACGACCTGCGAGAGGAGGACGAGATCCACTTCGTCGGCGCGTTTCACTACGACGACCAGGTGTGGGGCGTCTACCCAGGCCCCTGGCACGTGAACCAGTTCAGCGCGGTCTTCCAGTTCTGACCGCGACGGCAGCCCGGCCGACCGGCCGGCTCAGATCTCGAAGTCGGGCGTGTCGAACGCGCCCTCGTCGGCGTCGACGTCGTAGCGCTCGATCCCGGTGAGCGCGACGTCGAGCGTCGCCTCGGCGTCCCACCGCCCCGTGTTGATCGCGAGGTCGTAGATAGAGCGGTCGGACAGATCGATCCCGTAGTAGGACTTGTACCGCTGCTCCTCGATTACCTCCCGGACCTGCATCTCCGAGGTCATCTCCTCACGGTCGGCCGTGCGGTCCGCGCGGACCTCGTCGGGCGCGTCGAGCCAGATCCGGATGTCGGCGCGGTTGCCGGCGAGCCAGCCCGCCAGCCGCGACTCCAGCACGAACGCCTTGTTCGCGGTTCCCCACTTCTCGGCGATGCGACGGAGCCGCTGGTCGAGCGCCCGGTCGATCTCCTCGGACTCGCCGGTCTCGGCGATGAGCTGCGAGAGGCTCATGTCCCGCTCGGCCGCGATTTCGCGGAACAGCTCGCCCCCGGAGACGTAGCCGCAGTCGAGCGCGTCGGCGATCCCCTCGACGAGCGTCGTGGCCCCGCAGCCCGGCGGGCCGGAGACGGTGACGAACAGGTTCCGGTCGATCCGTCTGTCGGGCTCCGGCGAGGTGCCGCTCATGCGTGTTGCGCCACGGAAGGCCGTCGGATAAACGGGTCGGTTGCGGGAACGCCCGCCGGACCGGCCGGGCGGGCCGTCTCGCCGCCGGGCGGGCGATGCGGTTCGACGCAACCGATTTCCCGTCCGGAGCCCTCGTGATCGCCGTGAGCGAAACCACGGACCGCGGCGACGAGGCCGCCGCGCGGGCGCTCCTCCGCGACGCGGTCGAGCGCGGCGCGATCGCCGACCCCGACTTCGACCCGGAGTCGGTCCCGATCGCGGACGCCGACGTGCTCGCCCGGCTCTCGCCGCCGGTCCGTCGCTGGTGGGTCGAACGTTTCGGCGGGTACGTCGGCGAGAACGGCGGCTTCTTCACGCCACCGCAGCGCGAGGCGATCCCCCACGTCGACGACGGCCGGAACTGCCTCGTCGCCGCCCCGACCGGCAGCGGGAAGACGCTCGCCTCCTTCCTCGCGGTCCTCGACGACCTCTTCGCCCGCGACCGCGACGGCGAACTCGAGAACTCCGTCTACTGCCTCTACGTCTCGCCGCTGAAGTCGCTCGCGAACGACATCGAGCGCAACCTCGAAACCCCGCTGGCGGGGATCGGCGAGGCGGTCGCCGCCGCGGAGGCGGAGAGCGCGACCCGCGACGGCGACGACGGGGCGGCCTCGGACGGCGCCTACGACCCCGGCGTCAGGCAGGCGATCCGCCACGGCGACACCTCGAAGGCGGACCGACAGGCGATGCTCTCGGAGACGCCGCACGTCCTCAACACCACGCCGGAGACGCTGGCGATCCTGCTCAACTCGCCGAAGTTCAAGGAGAAGCTCCGGACCGTCGAGTACGTGATCGTCGACGAGATCCACTCGCTGGCGGCGAACAAGCGCGGTACCCACCTCGCGGTGTCGCTGGAGCGACTGACGGAACTGGCGCGCAACGAGGGTTCGGACGCAGGGGAATCGGCCGGCGGCCCGGCGCCGCACGCGCCCGGCGACATCACCCGGATCGGCTGCTCGGCGACGGTCGAGCCGCTCGACGGGATCGCCTCGTTCCTCGTGGGGCGCGAGCGCGCCGCGGGCGCTGTCGGCGAGTTCGAGGGGTTCGAGACGCGCCCCTGCGAGGTGGTCGACGCGCGGTTCGCCCGCGAGTTCGACCTCGAACTCCGGACGCCGGCGGCCGACCTCATCCACACGCCGCGGTCGGCGGTGACCGACCGCTTCTACGAGTCGCTTCACGACCTCGTCGAGGCCCACAAGAACACGCTCGTGTTCACGAACTCACGGTCTGGCGCCGAGCGAACCCTTCAGGAGCTCCGCCAGCGGTTCGACTACGACGAGTCGGACTCGGGCGTCCACCACGGGAGCCTCGGCGAGACGCAGCGAACGCGGGTCGAGGAGGGGCTGAAGTCGGGCGATCTCGACGTGGTCACCACCTCGACGAGCCTCGAGCTCGGCATCGACATGCCGCACCTCGACCTCGTGGTTCAGGTCGGCTCGCCGAAGTCGGTCGCGGCGCTGCTCCAGCGCGTCGGCCGGGCGGGCCACAGCCCGGGCGAGACCGTCGAGGGACGGGTGTTCGCCCTCGACCGGGACGAGTTGATCGAGTGCGCGACGCTGCTCGCGCGCGCCGAGGAGGGGTTCGTGGACCGGGTGTTCCCGCCCGAGGGCGCCTACGACGTTGCCGCCCAGCACGTGTACGGAATGGCCATCAACCGGATCCGCCCCGACCGCGAGGTCCGGGAGGTGCTGCGCCGCGCGCACCCGTACCGCGGCTTCGACGACGAGGCGTACGAGCGGCTGTTCCGGTACCTCACCGGCGACTACGACGGACTGGAGGAGAAGAACGTCTACCCGAAGGTGTGGCGCGACGGCAACGACCCGCCCGACGGCGAGCACCACTACCCCGAGTACCCGGTCGGCGAGACGCTCGTCGGGAAGCGCGGGCGGCTCGCGCGGGTCATCTACATGACGAACGTAGGGACGATCCCCGACTCGTTCACCTGCGACGTGTTCACGCGCGACGACGAGTGGGTCGGCACGCTCGACGAGTCGTATCTCGACACGCTGGAGTCCGGCGACGTGTTCGCGCTTGGCGGCGAGCGGTTCGCGTTCCGCTACCGCCGCGGCTCGAAGGTGTACGCCGACCGGACGAGCGAGCGCCCGACCGTCCCCTCGTGGTTCGCCGAGCGACTTCCCCTCTCGGCGGACCTCGCCCGCGAGGTGTTGGCGTTCCAGGCCGAACTCCTCGACCGGCTGGCCGGCGATGACCCGAGCGCTGGCCCCGCCGCGGTCCGAGCGTGGCTCCGCGAGTTCCCCCTCGACGGGAACGCCGTCCGCGCGCTCGCCCGGATGTACGACGAGCAGGTCCGGTACGCCGGCGCCGAGGCCGTCTCAACGCCCGACCGCCTCGTCGTCGAGGAGGAGCTCGACCGGAGCGAGTACAAGCGCCGCTTCTACGTCCACTCGACGTACGGGCGCCGGTTCAACGACGGCCTCTCGCGGCTCGTCGCGGCGGCGGTGGCGAACCGGACCGACGCCAACGTCGCGGTCGCGGTCGCGGATCGCGGGTTCAGCCTCGCGCTCCCGCTCAACCGCAAGGTCGACGTGGCGGGTATCCTCGCCGACCTCGACCCGGAGACGGTCCGGGAGGACCTCCGCGAGGCCGTTCAGGGGACCGACCTGCTCCAGCGCTACTTCCGGATCAACGCCGGGCGCGCGCTGCTCATCCTGAAGCGGTACAAGGGGTACGAGAAGTCGGCGGCCGAACAGCAGGTCTCCGCCGAAATGTTGCTGTCGTTCGCGGCCGATCTGGAGGAGTTCGCCGTGTTGGAGGAGACGTACCGCGAACTGCTGGAGGACCGCCTCGACGTGGGGGGGATCCGTGAGGCCGTCGGTCGGATCGCGGGCGGCGACCTCGCGGTCGAACACCGCGTCGTCGACTCGCCGAGCCCGCTCGCGTTCGGGCTGGCGACGCTCGTCGACTCCGACACGGTCATCGCTGACGACGAGTCCGCGGTCCTGCGGGAGTTCCACGCCCGCGTCATGGAGGAAATCGGCGACGGGCCGCGGAGCGCCGACCGCGACGCCGAACCGCCCGGGGACCGGGAGGGCGACTGAGATGGCGGAGCCCGCGCCGTCGACGGCGTCGCCGCGCTCCCGGCTCCGGCTCCGGTTCGCCGGCGCGGTAACGCTCGGCGCGCTCGGGCTCGCCGCGCTGTGGCGCACGTTCGGGACCGCGTGGGTCCTCGCCGCGGCCGGACCGGGCGCGTACCTGGCGGCGTACGCGTGGACCCACCTCGGTGCGAACCACCGACCCGGCGTCGACGGGCCGCGCCCGCGGCTCGGCCCGGCGAACGCGATCACGCTGTTCCGCGGCTGGCTCGCGTCGGTCCTCGCCGGCGCGCTGGCGGCCGCCCCGCCGCACCCGTGGATCCCCGCCGCGCTGTTCGCGGGCGCGGTCAGCCTCGACGCGGTCGACGGGGCGGTCGCCCGCCGGACCCGGGAGACGATCCTCGGCGCTCGCCTCGACGGCGCGACCGACGCGCTGGCCGTCCTCGTCGGGGCCGCGGTCGCCGTCGCGCTCGGGGCGCTCCCGGCGTGGTACCTCCTCGCCGGCGGCGTCTGGTACGCCTACGCAGGGTCATTGTGGTGGCGGCGGCGGACCGGCGCGCTGGTGTACGAGCTCCCGCCGAGCCGGGTCCGCCCGTTCGTCGGCACCGCGCAGTTCGCCGCCGTCGCGGTCGCGCTCGTGCCGGGCGTCGGGGGCGCTCGGGTGGCCTCCCCGCTCGCCGCGTTCGCGGGCGTCGCGCTCGCGGCGCTGCTGGCGAGTTTCGCTCGCGATTGGGCGGCCGCGACGGGACGGCTCGGCCGCGACGACCCGCCGACCGCGAACCGCGAGTGACCGAAACGCTCCCGCCGTCTGCGCGCGGAGAGCCTCAGGACTCTCGGGACAACAGGACCGCGAGGACGGCGATCAGCGCGACCTGCGCGACCTTGTCGACGGCGCCGTAGACGCCGACGTCGGCCGGGAACGAGTACGTCCCGAAGACGAAGTTGATGACGTACCACAGGACGATCTGTCCGGCGGTGAACGGGATTCCGAGCGCGTACACCAGCCGGCGGCGGTACCCCGAGACGATCGCCGTCACGCCCGCGCCGAAGCCCAGAGTCGCGAAGAAGAACGAGATCCCCAACGCCCCCCCGACCAGGAAGCCGAGCGCGACGTGGACGATCCCGGACACGGTCGCGGCGAGGATTCCGATCCAGTGGAGGGGGGTCAACGATTCGACGTCGACGCCGGTGTCGGTGCGTGTCATGAATGTGCGACCCACGGACTCGGTCGGCTTATGTTTACTCCCGCCCCCGAATCGTCGGCCGACGAGGGGGCGCCGACCGTCGCCGCCGTGGGTTTATGACGGATCGGTCCGTGTAATCGCCAATGCCACATCGTCTCAGTCGTCGACCGCGGACGGGTGAGTCCGCGTGAGCGACGGCGACGCCGGACGGGCCGTAGAGTTCGTCGGTCCGGAGCGCGTCGAGGTCGTCCCGACGGAGGCGCCCGTCCCCGGTCCCGACGAAGTGGTCGTCGACGCCACCGTCTCCGCGGTGAGCGCCGGATCGGAGCTGCTCGCGTACCGCGGCGAACTCGACCCGGAGACGGTCGCGGACGAGGAGCTGCCCGCGCTCGACGGCGACCTCTCGTACCCGCTCCGTTACGGCTACGCGGTCGTCGGGAGCGTGACCGCGGTCGGCGACGCGGTCGACCCCGCGTGGCGCGGTCGCACCGTCTTCGCGTTCAACCCCCACGAGACCCGGTTCGCCGTCGCCCCGGACGCCCTGCGTCCGGTCCCCGACGGGATCGACCCGGAGACGGCGACGCTGTTCGCGAACGCCGAGACCGCGGTCACGCTGACGCTCGACGCCGCTCCCCGGATCGGCGAGCGCGTCGCGGTGTTCGGCGAGGGCGTCGTGGGGCTGCTCACGACCGCGCTGCTCGCGCGGAGCGGCGCCGAGACCGTCGTCGCGGTCGAGCCGAAGGACCGCCGCCGGTCGCTCGCGTCCGAGTTCGGCGCCGACGCCGTCGTCGACCCGAGCCGATACGGCGGGCGGGGGGGCGTCGTCGACGCCGTGCGCGAGCACACGGGCGGCGTCGACCTCGCGGTCGAGGTGTCGGGCCGGCCCGAGACGCTCGAAACGGCCGTCGAGACGACGCGGTTCGACGGCCGGGTCCTCGTCGGGTCGTGGTACGGGACCAAGCGCGCCGACCTCGGCTTCGGCGACCACTTCCACCGCGGGCGCGTCACCGTCCGCAGCAGTCAGGTCACCACCATCGCGCCGGAGCTCCGCGGGCGCTGGGACCGCGACCGCCGCCGCGAGACCGCCTGGCGCGAGCTCCGCCGACTCGACGACGACCTCGACGTGACGGACCGCCTCGTCACCGACCGCGTCCCGGTCGGCCGGGCGGCGAGCGCGTACCGCCGGCTCGCCGACGAGACCGAGCCGACCCTCCAACTCCTCTTCACTTACCCATGTACGAACTGACCGTCACCGAGTCGTTCGTCGCACAGCACTACCTCACCGTCCCCAACCCGCCAGCCGACGAGGCGGCGCTTCACTCTCACGTGTTCACCGCGGAGGCGACGTTCCGCGGCCCGGAACTGGGCGAGTACGGCTACCTGCTCGACATCGACCTCGCGCTCGACGCCCTGAGCGACGCCGCGGAGCGCTACCGCGACGAGACGCTCAACGACCACCTAGAGGGCAACCCGAGCGCCGAGCGTCTGGCCCGGGCGCTGTTCGACGCGCTCGCGACCGTCGACGCCCCGGCCGCGACGGAGCTGACGGTGACCGTCCGCGAGGACGACGTGGCGAGCGTCTCGTTCACCGGCGACCTGCGGTGACCGTCCGATGCGCGTCACGCTCGTCCTCGCCGGCGACATCGAGTCCGAGTCCGGCGGGTTCTACTACGACCGGCGGCTCCGCGACCGGCTCCGCGATCGCGGGCACGCGGTCGAGGTCGTCTCGCTCCCGCGGGGCTCGTACCGGGAGCGACTCGCGCCGAACCTCCGCGCCCGCCGGCTCGCCGACCGGCTCTCGGAGTTCGACGTCGTCGTTGAGGACGGGCTGGCGCACCCCTCCGTGCTGTGCGCCAACCGACGGCTCGACGCGCCGTCGGTCGCGCTCGTCCACATGATCGCGTGGCGTGCGCGGGCGGCTGAAGGGGTGCGATCGAGCGGGACGGGAGCCGGCGAGCGGGTCCGCGCCGAACTCGGTCGGCGCGGGGTCGCGGCGATCGAGCGCCGATTCCTCCGCGGGGTCGACGCCGCGGTGTACAACGCCGAGACGACCCGCCGGGACGCGGCCGGGCTCGGCGGGCCGGCGCGCAGCGTGGTCGCGCCGCCGGCCGGCGACCGCTTCGAACCGGTGGTCTCCGCCTCGGAGATCCGCGAGCGAGCGCGATCCGGCCCGCTGGAGGTGACGTTCCTCGGCAACGTCGTCCCGCGGAAGGGGCTCGATACGCTCGTCGAGGGAGTCGCCCGGCTCGACCGCGCCGCGGTCGACTGGCGGCTGACCGTCGTCGGCGATCGGACGATCGCGCCCGAGCACGTCGAGCGCGTGGAGGGCATGACCGCCGAGGCCGGGATCGGCGACCGGGTCCGGTTCGCCGGCCGACTCGACGACGCGACCGTCGCGGCGCGGCTGCGCGAGAGCCACGTCCTCGCGGTGCCCTCGCAGTACGAGCCGTTCGGTATGGTGTACCTGGAAGCGATGGGGTTCGGCTGCGTTCCGCTGGCGACGACCGCGGGCGGGGCGAGCGAGTTCGTCCGCGACGGCGACTCCGGGGTCCTCGTTCCGCCTGGCGACCCCCGCGCCGTGTCCCGGGCGCTCCGGGACCTCGACGACCGCGACCGGCTGGCGGAGATGGGGATCGCCGCGCGCCGCGACTACGAGGCGCGCCCGGGGTGGCCCGAGACGCTCGACCGCGTCGTCGACTTCCTGGCGGCGACCGGTAGCGAGAGGCCGCGGGGTGACGCCGCGTGACCGACCACGCGACGTACCTCGACGCGAAGCGGGCGCTCGACGACCGCTCTCTGAACCGCGAGGTCCTCGATCGGTTCGCCGCCGAACTCCCGCCGGAGCCGGAGATACTCGAAGTCGGCGCCGGGACGGCGACGATGGTCGAGCGCCTCGTCGACTGGGGCGTGATCGAGGGGGGCCGGTGGGTGGCGGTCGACGCCCACGAGGCCGCGCTCGCCGCGGGCGAGGCCCGGGTCGGGGAGGCGGTGGGCGACGTGGCCGTCGAGTACCGCGTCGCCGACGCCTTCGACGCTGTGAGCAAGGCGGTGGCCGCGGGAGACCGGTTCGACGCCGTCGTCGGCTGCGCGTTCTTCGACGTGGTCGACGCGGCGCCCGCGGTCGCCGCCCTCGCGGACGTGGCCCCCGTCGCGTACGCGCCGATAACCTACGACGGCGAGACGCGCTTCGCGCCAGCGGACCCCGACGACGACGCCGTCCTCGACCGCTACCACCGACACATGCGGGAGTTCAGGGCCGGGGGCCCGGACGGCGCGGCGGCCTTGGCTCGGGAGGCGACCGTGATCGCGGAGGGGCCGTCTCCGTGGCGGATCGAGCCCCCCTACGAGTCCGGCGAGCGGACGGTCCTCGCGCACCTGCTCGATACGGTCGAAGAGGCGGTCGGAGAGACCGGATACGACGCGAGCGACTGGGCGGAGCGGCGGCGAGCGGCGCTCAAGGACGGGCGGCTCCGCTACGAGGCCGCGAACCGGGACCTGCTGGTCCGCCTCGACTGACGCCCTCGATCGACGGAGGAGTCCGGCCCGGTCTATCCTTGTCAGGGGACGAACTATGGGCCGATCGGCTCGGTCGGAATCGGCTCCGGGAGCCCCTCGAGCACGAGCGTCGTGTAGTGGAGGAACACGGCCAGCGCCGCGATCGACAGCAGCAGCAGGAAAAGCAGAATCATGCGCTCGTCGCTGCGGACGACCCCGGCGGTGTCCGCGAGAAACGCCGTCAGCGCGCGACACTCGGGCATTGGACTCAGTTGCGCACGCGCTTAGTTAAAACTGCCCTGCGGACCGTTCGGACGGCGCCGATCGGGCCGACCCGCCGGTCCGGCTCGGTCGCGGTCGCTCAGTCGTCAGACGGTGACGGCGGCGATCGGCCGAGCGGTTCGCCGTCGACCGGCTCGTCCGGGTTCGCGTTCACCGCGGCGTCGCTCAGCCCGAGTTGGGCGTCGACATCGACGTCTTCGCGGACGTGGACGGTGCCGCGGTGAACCGCGATGGCGTCCGCGAGGTGGAGCCGGACAGCGTCGAGCAGGACCTCGGCCTCGAGTGGCTGCCCGCGCCGCTTGATCTCGTCGACCTCGGCCCCCGGCGGCACGTCGAAGGCGCGCTGGGCGATCACCGGGCCCTGATCGAGGTCCGTCGTGACGTAGTGGGCGGTGACGCCAGCGATTCGGACGCCCGCGTCCTTCGCCTGTCGGTACGCCTCGGCACCGGGGAACGCCGGGAGCAGCGAGGGGTGGACGTTGATAATCCGGCCCTCGTACCGGAAGACGACCTCCGGCGAGAGGATGCGCATGTAGCGCGCCAGCGCGATGAGGTCCACGTCGTACTCGGCGAGCAGGTCGAGGAGCCGGCCCTCGTCGGTGTTGCCGTTGCCGTCGCCCACGTCGTAGAACGGCTTGTCGTAGCGCTCCGCGAGCGACCGCAGGTCGCCGCGGTTGCCGATGACCACCGGGATCTCAGCCTCGCCGTCGTCCGCGAGTTCGCCGCGCTCCTCCGCCTCTAACAGAGCCTCGGGGGCGTGCGTCTCCTTCGTGACGAGCAGCGCGACGCGGCGCGCGTCGCGGTCGCTCGGGAACCGGACTTGGATGTCGACGTCGAGCTCGCGGCCGAGCTCGGCGAGCGCGCGCCGGAGCTCGCCGCGCGAGGTCTCCATCTCGGCGGTGTCGACGCGAGTCGTCATCCGGAAGACGCCCTCGCGGACCGCCTGGTCGAGGTCCTCGATGTTGATTCCCCGCTCGAACAGCAGGGAGGTGACCCGCGCGATGAGTCCGGTCTTGTCTCCTCCGACGACCGTGATCTCGGTCAGTTCGCGGGTCATGCGACGATCACCTCCGCGGGTTCGAGCAGCTGCATACACCCGGTGGAGAAGGCGGAGGGGTTTGCCCCTTTCGTTCCGCGCCGTTTCTGCTTCCCGCACGAAAGACCGGTATGTATCCACAAATATGCGTATAAACGGCGTTCCAAAACGGTTTTTACACACGACTCCGCACCAACGACCATGACAGCATACACGGCGACGGTGACGGTCCGGCTGAAGCGGGGCGTCCTCGACCCGGAGGCCGAGACGACCCAGCAGGCGCTCGAACGGCTCGGGTTCGAGCTGTCGGACCTCCGCTCGGCCGACCGGTTCGAGGTCGACCTTGACGCCGCCGACGCCGACGAGGCCGCCGACCGCGCCGACGAGATGGCCGAGCGGCTGCTCGCGAACCCCACGATCCACGACTACGACGTGGCGGTCGCGGAGCGATGACGGTCGCCGTCGTCGAGACGACGCCGATCGTCACCGGCGCGACCCGCGCCGACCCGACGGTCGCGGCCGCCCAAGCGAGGTGGGCGGCGTGACGGTCGCCGTCGTCCAGTTCGGCGGCTCCAACTGTGACCGCGACGCGGTCCGCGCGCTGGACCACCTCGGCGTCGACGCCGAGCGCGTCTGGCACGCGGACGGCCTCCCCGACGACCCCGACGGGATCGTCCTCCCCGGCGGGTTCTCCTACGGCGACTACCTCCGCGCCGGCGCGATGGCGGCGCGCGATCCGATCATGACGGAGGTCCGCGAGGCGGCCGACGAGGGCGTCCCCGTGATCGGGGTCTGTAACGGCGCGCAGATCGGCTCGGAGTCCGGGTTGACGCCCGGCGCGTTCACCACAAACGCCTCCGCGCGCTTCCAGTGTGAGCCGGTCCACCTGCGCGTCGAGCGCGCTGACACGCCGTGGACCGCCGCCTACGACGAGGGCGACGTGATCGAGGTCCCGATCGCCCACGGCGAGGGGCGCTTCGAGATAAGCGCGGACGCCCACGCCGACCTCGTCGGCGACGACCGCGTCCTCTTCCGGTACTGCGACGCCGACGGGAACGTCACCGACGCCGCGAACCCGAACGGCTCGACCGACAACGTCGCCGGGGTCCTCGGCGAGCGCGAGACGGTCGCGGTGCTGATGCCTCACCCCGAGCGCGCCACGCTCCCGGACCTCGGCCGCAGCACGGACGGCGCGGGGATCCTCGAAGCGTTCGCCTGACCGCGTCCCGACCCTACCGCGCCCGCTTCGCTTCCCGCGCCGGGTCCGGTTCGCCGACCGGCCCCGCCCCGGCTTCGGTCGTCCCGTCGCTCCCCAGTTCGCGCTCCAGCGCCCGCTCGAACTCCGCCTCCGTGAGTTCGCCCTCCGCGTACCGTCGCTGGAGGCGTTCGACCGCAGTTTCGTCCGCTCCGTCCGACTTCGATTCTCCGTCGGCGTCACGAGCCAACGCCCGGACGCCGACGACGCTCGCCCCGAGCAGCGCCGCGACCGCGAGGACGGCGACGAGCGAAACGAGCCCCGTCGCGCCGCCCATACCGCCCATCCCCC